>SOHZ01000185.1 GCA_004377365.1 Anaerolineales bacterium
CTCAGGGCGAGGGGCTCGCCGAAGTCTTGTTCTGCGTCAGCCGAACGCGAAACCTGTACCGCAACAGGGGTGCGAGTTTCGCCACTACGGAAGAAAATTCCTATAGCATGGACTTGTCGGACAGGCCGAATTAGTACGCAAAGAAACCACACAATTCATACAAAACAAAGTATGGCCAGAGCCCCATTACCACCGTTGCTTGTCCTGAGCGTGCCGAAGGGCGGTACAGGGGATGTCTCTGCCATACGTCAGTCTTTCTCCTCTTTGCCCATCATGGCCAATTATAGCCCCTTTTGCTTAACTTGTCCAATAAAGCTGCTTTCTGCGTCTTTCTCTTCCAAGAAACTGGTTGGGTCTTACCGTGTACACTCTCACAACCACTTACGGTGTTTGAAATAAAGGAGCATCCCTCCGGCGATAACCACCATCAGCCCCAGGATAGCCAAAATAGCAAAGGGCGATTCAGCCATCGGCAAGAGCACATTCATGCCATAGATGCCGGAGATGAGGCTCAGAGGTAGCATGATGACCGAGATGACGGTCAAAATGCGCATCACCTCATTAATGCGATAGGAGGATACCGAATCGCTGGTCTCGCTCAACCCCTCAATCACCTCCCGATAGTCCTCCAGAATATCCCAGGCTTTGTTGAGGTGATCCGCGATGTCACCGAAATAGACATCCAAATCCTCTCGGATAAAGGGCCTGTCCTTCCGTTCCAGGTTGGTCACGATAGCAATCTGGGGCTTGATGATCCGTCTGAGGGCGATGATGTCGCGGCGTACAATGGATATTTCCTCCACGATGTGCCGCATATCCGTAGTGAACATTTCATCCTCAATAGCATGAAGGTTGTGGTCCACCTTGTCCAGGATGGGGAAGCAATAATCCACCAGAGTGTCAATCACATCATACAGCAGACGGCTGGCCCCCCGTCCCATGTGCTTGGCCCGCGTTTGCTCATAACGCTGACAGTCATCGAAGAGTTGGTAAATGGGGCTGAGGATCCCCTCGTGCACAGTTACCAGATAGTTAGCCCCGATGAAGAAATCCACCTCGCTGGCCCGGCTTATACGCTGGCCCCCGTTGAAAACCGGAAGATGCATGACGATAAAAAGGTGATCATCGTACTCATCAATCTTGGGACGCTCAAGCCTCAGGCAGTCCTCCAAGTTCAACGGGTGGAAATTAAAGTTACGCTTCAGCACTTCAATGTCTTCCAGCGTAGGCCTCTCGATGTTGGTCCAGGTGATCTTGCCATAATTGATTGTTTCGACGCCCATCCTCACCTCCTTGTATCAGGTTTAGCATTATTATCGCCTTTTCGAGGAGAATGTCAAACGCTCGTTTACTGAGCAAATCATCACCGCTTTTCCCCAAAAGTGCGATAGACGGCTACGTCTACTTCCTCATAGCCCACCTTCTTGAACTCTTCCCGTTCCTCTCTTGTACGCAACTCACCCGTGGGCTTGTACCAGGGGATAGTGGCATCCAGCCCCATCTTGCTAGTGCGAGTCTTCTGGCCGAGGATGTGGGTGGCCGAAGGGTCAAGGGAGCTAGAAGGCCGATCCTCCAGCACGATCAGGTCACGGTCAGCCTGGAAACGGGTGGCGATGGCCCATTCCACCTCAGCCGGATTGAAGGGGTCAATGTCCTCGTCCACCACCACGATGTGCTTGAGGGAGGTATGTCCGCGGAAGGCGGCGGCAATGGCCTTCCGTCCATCATCGGGAAACTGTTTGACGATCTGCACCACAGCGTGGAGCCAGGACATACCTCCGGGTGTAATGAGGACATTTTTGCACTGGCAGACCTGGCTCACCGCAGCGTAGATGCTCGGCTCGCGGGGCATGCCCATGAGCAGTTTGTGCTCCAGGCGACCGGGCAGAAGGGCGTGATAGATAGCATCGCGGCGATGAGTAAGGCAATCAACTTCGATGATCGGCTGCTGGCGCACAATGTCCCAGGTTTCAGTCAGGTCAATGAAGGGGCCCTCGGCCACAGAGCGCCGGGTGATGCGTCCCTCCAGAACGAATTCTGAATCGGCTGGTACCTCCAGATCCACGCTGCGGCATTTGACCAACGGCGTGGGCCGCAGGGCATTGGCAATGCTCAACTCGTCCACCCCTTTGGGAGGCGACATAGCTGCCGCCAGCAGCACCGGAATAGAGTTGCCCAGACAGATAGCGACCTCTAACTCACCTGACACTTTTCGGAGGGCCGTATCAGTCCCTCGCCCCTCGACCACACGAACCGCAAACTGACGGGGACCGATGCGCATCAGACGGTGGAAGCACATGTTGCGCCCGTGGTCAGGGTCTTTGACGATGACCACCCCGGCCGTGACGTAGGGACCGCCGTCATCAGGCAGGTGGATCAAGATGGGCAAGGTGTTCAGATCCATCTCCCCCTCGACTACCTCCTGGCAGGGGGCCGAGGCGACCATCTGCGGGGTGATGGGATTCCCCAAAGCCTGGACCAAGGCGAAAAGAAGTTGGCTCTGGTCCATGCATAGGTCGAGGGCAAAGTATTCCCTGGCGGAGCAAAGGCCAGAGACGACCTGATAAGGTGAACCTTTGACCCTGGTGAAGAGCACGGGCTGGCCATCGAGGGCGTTGATAACGCGGGCCATCTCCAGGTATGGGTCAACCTCTCTGGTGATAGTCACCAGGTAGCCAGCCTCTTGGGCTTTAGCAATGAACGACCGCAAACTCATATATCCCCTCAGTTCACATCCGTCACAATCACATCCTTCGCCCCTGCCAGTCGCAGCATCATGCTCACCCGGCTGCACGTCTCCTGGGTGACCAGAGCGATCATGTTGCCCCCTCGGCCAGCTCCGGAGAGCTTGGACCCCAGAGCCCCACCCTGCCGCGCAACCCCTATCAGCCCCTCCAACTCTGGCGAGGAGACCTTGAGCAACCGCAGCAGACGCTGGTTCTCGTTCATCAAGCGGCCCATAGCTTCAATGTCCCCCTGTTCAATGGCCTGCCGGCCCATCTCGGCGATGGTGCCAATGTCATCAAAGAGCTCCTCGTATTTCGCCGGTTCCCTCTCCCAGGCCCGGCGCACATCCTCCACTGCCACTTTGGTAGGGCTCTGCACGCCTGTGTCAGCGATGACCAGCAGGAAGGGGCGCTGAACCCAGAAGATCTCCATCTTCCCCCCTTTGACGAAATAGACTGGCTTCTCGAAAGCGATGACGGTGTTGTCAATGCCGCTGGGGGTGCCGTGGTGGATCTTCTCCGTCTCAAAGACCAGGTCGGAGATAGCCCGTGAGTCCAGCCACTTGTCAAAGTGTTCCAGCAGGGCCCTGACGATAGCCGTGGAGACCGCCGCTCCGCTGCCCAGTCCCCGCGCGATAGGGATAGTGGAGCTGACGGTGATGGTCAGGTCTTGCTCCAGTCCTACCCCAATGCGTTCCAGAGTGCTGACGACGATAGGCCGCAGGGCGTCATCGGGCGCGGCCTCGCTCAATTTATAGGTCTGCCCCAGGTCCCTGGCCACGACAGTGATGCCCTGCCCTCGTCCAGCATCCTCGACCTTGGCCTGGGCCTGCACCTGGGTGACAGGCACGGCGATGGCTGGCCGCCCATAGACCACAGCGTGCTCGCCGAAGAGAATCACTTTTCCCGAAGCGTATCCAACAGCCATTGCATGCTCCAGATTCTTGTAACGATGGCAGCCAGCAACCAGTTACTTATCAGTATATCACAAGAGTGGAGCTAAGACAAGAGAATGGATTCGATACGGAAAAAGTGATAGAAGACTTGTTCTTTATTCCTTCGCTACATCCCCAAGGGAGCGAGCAGTTACGGTACGGCAATCTCAAGATGACTGTCACCAGGATGAAGGGGCAAAAAATCAAGCGGATGCAGATCAGACGCGAGGGGGAGAACAGGTCATGGCGGAACCAGGGGAACTGAGAACGATTGACCCACCAGAGCATTGGAGTTTGGGGCTCTTGTTTTTCACAGGGCCTTATGATATAATGGTCTTACTGGGAGATAGAATCGCCTCCAAGGCTCAGAGGAAGGGAGGAAGACAATGCAAAGAGGATTGACTTTCGGTGATGGTTTCATGTTCGGCTGCGGGTTTATCACCGCTTGGGTACTGATCGTTATCATCGTATCCATCCTGGCTGTACTGATCAGCCTTATCTTTGGTGCGGGCCTGGCAGGAATTCTGGGAGGACTACTGGGGCCGCAAAGTTGGCTCGGTCTTCCCTTTGCTTGAGAAGCCAACAGACCGGTACCACAAGCCTTTTCATCTCCCAACGTAACTGCTCAGCCTGTCATTGCGAGGAACGAAGTGACGAAGCAATCTCCACCGTTGCTTAC
>SOHZ01000258.1 GCA_004377365.1 Anaerolineales bacterium
CATCAAAATATCTCATCTCGTATGCAATTATGGTTACAAAGATTTCTCCCACCCGGTCTGCGTCAATAGAGTTTCGATCTCTTCGACAACAAGGTCACGGTTGACTACTTGCTGCAAGTTCCCCAGGCTTTCTCTATCGGATGTATCAACGGAGAAGAAGTAGTGGTCTCCCTGAAATCGCGTTATCTGACTGGGTTCAAAGCCCAGGTTAAGCAAGAGGGTCTCCGTCGGGGCCACTCCGACCAGTCGGTCTTCAATACCCAACAAGACTTTCATATTGATATACTTGATCTCGGCTTCTTGCCCTTTCCAGGGCCTATCCTCTTTGCTCAGAGCAGCTATGGTGGAGCCGATGGTTCGCTTCGAAGTGTTTTCAAACACTTGGCGGTGTTTTTCCTTGACCGCTTCACTGGCTCCACTGACAAGGCGTTCGACTATCTGGCGGGCCAGAACGTTGTCCTCAAACTTTCTTACGAGGTTAGATATCTCACCCAGGGAGGCCAGCCCCAGAAACTGATATAAACGAGAGCGAACCAAATCTTCAGAGACCAAAGCAGGGGCGAGCAGCAAAAAGCCCCTGTCTTTGCGGGTCAAGGTTTCTGCTTTCTTGCCAAGTTGGGCTGCTGCTCTCATCGAATGTGCTACTGTAACTTGGGGTTTCCCGCTGAGCTCCTCATCTTCAAAGCCTAATCCAACCTTTAGCACCTCCTCCAGCGTCCAGTTCATTCCTTTGCTGGTATAGAATCTATCCGCTATCTCCCGGTCATCTGCAAAAGGGGATCTGAAAAAGCCGGGAACGTCAATGGCCATCGCTACCACCCCTGGGTTTTGCTGGCAGATCAAATTGCACAGGTCTTCCCATATATCAGCACATCCGCACCAGCCGTGTTCGAATAAGACAATCGCTTCGGCTTTGATCAATGCTTGCTTCTTGCTCCCCCCTACGCTTTTGAGAAGGCGCCGGTTGAAGAACATCCGCCAGAAAAAGTCTGCCAGCATGGTCTCCTCTCTGATTTGGGCCAGAGTTTCATCAGACAGTAGCCCTTTTCGGTGGAGAAGCTGTAAGGAGTAATCCCAGCTTCTCACTCCTGATACCATGCGTCTCTTTTCGACCTCTGTTGGTTCTCCGGCATCCACCCAGACAAACGGCAGACCCGGGGGGTGCCATTTCTCCCTGCTTAACTTTGAAGAAAAGCTTGATGTTCTTGTCTCCATCACTAACTCCTCTTCTGTCTATGGGTATGGCAGTGTTCCCGATAGAATTTAATCCCATGTTATCATATCACAGCTTGGGGTAGAAATCAACGAATACACAAGCAACACTACGATGAAACGATAGCTGAGGTGGTCGCTGTGAAGTTGGGGCTATGCTGTTCATTCGCTGCGGGAGTCCTCTGGTGATGCATTCACCTGCTCAAATTTCACGTAATCCACCGCCGCAGCCAGGGTGCGCTGATCTGAGTTTTCGGGCAACACGTCCTGGGGTGAGGCCAGGTGGGAGAAATGTAGGGTCAATTCGTTGAGGCCATAGCGGATAACCGTGGAGGGGATGTCCACTTCGTAGGGAGCCCAGTTCGCTGTCAGGGGCAGCCCAGAGACGGGGTGGCCGTTCATCGTGATGTTGACTCTTTGGGGAGGTGCCCCCTGATAGTTGAAGGGCAAAGCGGCGATGGTTAGCTTGTAATCTCCCTCTTGGTGTAAAGGGATGAAGACCCGCGCCCCTTGGGTGGTGGCCCAATTGGCACTCACACCGCCGATCTCTTCGTTCCACGACCAGCCCTCGCCACGATACATCTCTGTCTCCTCCAGGCCAAAGTCAATAGTAAAGTCGGCTCGCGGGGGCGGTTGGATCACCCGATAGGCCAGTACACCTTCTCTGTCGTAAACGGGTTCGGGTTCCAGGGGGAGGACCTCCAGGGCGTAATCCACCGTCCTGGTCAGGGTGTCGGCGTAGGGCAGGCGGCCAGGGATGGGAGGGAGGATGAGAAGATAGCGCACGTCATAGAGGTACATCAGCTCGGGGGCCAGCACTTTGTCTCGTTCCCTGGTAGCCGCGTCAACTTCCTTGTAAAGTTCTAAGGCGGTGATGGACTCGAAGAGCGAAATCTGCCTAAAGTACTCGAATTTGAAGGGTGGATTGCGGGAGATGTTGCCGCTGATGATGGGCTTGTGGTGAGCCACCTGGTAGTACTGAGCCTGGGTGCGTTCAGAGCCCAGGGTGCCAAAGCTGTTGCGCCAACCCATTGGCAACTGCAAGATGGCGAATTGCTCAGACTCTGCCCCGATCTGGTAGCAGACCTCCGGGATGCGGGCGTCGGTCAGGGGAAGGGGGATGGAGAGATGTTCGAAGGAGAGCGTGGTGAGAAGCAACATGCAACACGCAACACGCAGCACGCAACACTTTGAGGGCACTCTGTTGAGGATCCAGAACGCTGCGTAGCCAACCATAATTGCCAGGGAGAGGGTCATGATCACGCTGAAGCGATTGGGGGCGCGGTTGGCGTTGGCGATGGGGAGATAGTGCAACAGGGCGAAGGGCATGGGGAAAGTGACCTCGGCCTCGGCTAACAAGCCATCTAGATCGAAAAGGTACCGCCCGTTGATCTGAAGTAGAGGTCCCAGGCTCAAGATGGCTGAGATCAGGGCGGCTACTCCCCAGACTTTGAGAGTCCGTCTGTATTTGAAGAGGGCAAAAAGGGCCAGCAGGAGAGTCACATAGCCGACGAAGACAGTGTTCACGTCGGAGAATCGGGCTGTCCCTTCCACCACGGCCCTTAGTTCCCTGACCCAGTTGCCTCCCCATAAGGGATGGAGCTTGGTGGGCGTGAAGAAGCCCAAGAGATCAGTGGACAGCTTGAGGGCGTCGCCCCACCCCTCCAGGGTGTAACCGCCGTAGAGCATCTCTCTGGAGACGAAGTAAAGCATAGGGGAGTAGGTCAGCAGGAAAGTGATGACCAGTAGGCCCAGACGCCTGGCGAACTGGATGTTCAGGATTTTCTTCCTGCTGGCGAACAGCAAATATACGATGGTAAAGACGGCCAGGAAAATACCATAGGTCATCTCGCAGGATAGCGTCAGCGTCAGGAAGACGCTGGCCCAGAGAGCGTTTTTCGCCCTCGGTTCGCGGATGGTCTTGATCGTGTAAAGGGCATAGAAGGGTATCCAGTGGTTGCTGGCGAAATTGTAGTGTCCTAGAGCCAGATAGACGAATCGGCTGGCGGTGAAGGCGTAGACCACCCCCCCCAGAAAGGCGGCCATCCCTCGGCACTGTTGCGTCCTGGTGGCTATATCCTTTCCGGTGAGGAGGTATTTAAGCAGCAGAAAGGTCCCGTAGCCACTCAGAGTGAGGGAGCCTATCAGAAGGATATTGTTGATGGTGACCAGCGAGAGAAAGGGTTGCAGGGGCACGGACAGCAGTGCGTTGTGCAGGTGGTAGGTATAGAGGACGAGGCCAATACCCAAAGGATAAAAGATGAAGGAAGAGTAAAGGGGGGTGGTTTGGAGATCAAAGATGGAATGCTTGAACCACCACATATTCCACAGGAAAGTGTACTCGTCAAAGGCCCAGGTGGCGCTGCCTGGCACATGGGTGGTGAAGTGGAGGAGCAGTGGATAGGTGAGAGCCAGGCTCAGAACGAGGTAGAGACCTATGATCAGCAGGTGGATTCTAGTAGCAGCTTTTGTCATGTTTTCGTCTTTAGACCACCCAGAAGTGGGAGAAGAAGTAGATCGAGATGATGCCCAGCAAAATGGCAAAGGTCGCCCGCAGGGCTTGGTCGAGGTAGCGGTTTCTCCCCATTTTCCCCAGGACCATGAAGCAAGGGAAGAGGGCCATAAGGGACCTGGGTATGGAACCTGTGGGCGGAGCTTTCGTCGGATCAATGGTCGTAGACAGAGAAAGAAGCAGTATAGGGATACAGTATAGCCAGTAGGCAGCCGGCAGGTGCTTGAACACCAGCAAGGTCAGCCCCAGGAACAGGACTATATTGGCAAAGTCAACTATGGCGATGGCAGTCACATACTGGCCCAGGGGCCACGTCAATCGCTCGAGTCCCATGATCAGGGGTTTCCAGGGCGGGCCGGGGGTTCGATACCATGCCTTGTGGGTCAGGAGGAAAGACAGAGGGTTGCCGGTTAATACCCACATATAGATAGCAAAGCCAGCTATGCCAGTGGGGATGATCCCCAGGAGCAGGGCCTGGGGCCGGAGTCCCCTCTGCCGAAGGTACTCGTAAGCCAGGGGGACGAGGATGACCAGCCCCGCCAGCCTGGTCAGAGTGGTCAGGACAGCCAGGGGGATGGCCAGATGCCATTTGCCGACGCGAGCGTAGTAGAAGGCTGCAATGGTAAAAGCGAAGGATGTTGACTCACTGTACAGGCAAGAGAAAATGAAGGACAGGGGGAAGATGGCTACGTAAAGAACGGTCCGCGAGGCCGAGGGCTGATCCAGGTCATGGCAGGTTAGCTTGTACAGAAAGTAGAGGTAGAAGGCAAAAGAGACATTGGAGACGATGAACAAACTCCATCGGGCGTCAGCAACCAGCCAGCCTACCATGCGGCCTAACAAGGGATACAGGGGGAAGAAGGCTACATTGGACTGGATGTCCAGGCTACCAGGCCACCGGTATCCGTCGGTGGCGATGCTGAGGTACCAGGCCCCGTCCCACTGTGAAAAGGCCTCGATAAAGTTAGGCTTCCCCTCGGACTCACCGGGAAAGAACCCTACGAAGAAGAGCACCAGGATGTAGAGGGCGATCCGCGAACCGAAGAAGATGGAGAGAGGCGTGGCTAAAGGGTCTGTCGTCACCGCCTCCCACACTTGCTTCAGACCCCAGATTAGCTTTTTCAGGGGGGCGCTCCTGGATGGTGTGCTCATCTATACCTCTAAGTTTAATGAGGTCATTTTACCATAGAAACCAAGTTTTTCCAAAAAACCTGGTTTCTGACCGGTTCTACTCACTGGTGGTCACAGAGAAGGGGCCCAGGTCAAGGCCATCGGCTCCTTCGGCGGTGAGCAGGCGGCTTCCATCGCTGAGACGGTACAGCCCCACCCTCAGATGATAGGGGCCGGGGGGCATGTCCGATGGCAGGAGCAGGCCGCGCCGGTCTGTCAGTTGTTCCCCTGGTTGCCAACTGGAGGTGGGGCGAGCGTCCGGGCACCACGGCGGCCCGTCCTTCTGAGCCCAAAGCTGGCCGTCCTCACCCAGAAGGTGGACAAAGACCTGATAGTCCTCGGCCACTAGAGTGGAGGCTTGCCAATACAGGTCCAGGTAGAGGACGTCGCCAGCCCGGACGCTTTCATCCAGAGCGTACAGAGTGTAGCCCTCCAGGACGATGGTCCCACCGAAGATAGCTCCGATCATGTGGCGGGTCAGGGGCTTTTGGGGGAAAGCGTAGAGCACCAGGCGCAGCTCGCCAAAGCTCTCATCGTCAGCCTGATAGCCTCGTTCCCGCAGATGTTGATCCAAGCCGTTCTCAGAAAGCGTGGGGCTGGGGATGAGCCAGAGACCAGGATGCTGCGCTGCCAGCTTGTCCAGTAGGCCCGCTGTGGCTGGTGTGACAGGGGCGCTGGTCTCAAGCAGGCCGTAGACAGGCAGATGGCCTTTGTAATGGTTCTGCAAGATCGTCGTGTCTTCTGGGATGTTGAAGATGATAGCATCCCTCGGTTGGGAGTGAGCCTCAAGATAGCTCAGTAACTCCTGGTAGCTCCTGCGCTGGTCGTCCTTGTAACGCGTTAAGGAGAAAGCCGTCACGCCAAGGATCAATACACTCATCAGGACAGGGACTCCCCATTTTCTACGGGTGTGTTTTTCTCGCTTCTCTCGGAGGAAAACCCGACGGAGGCCCAGGGAGGTTGCTACCACCAGGGCCACGTTGGAGATAAGGACAGGCCAATCTGCTTGCAGGCGGGGGGGGCTGCCCATCGTTCGCACCCAGGCAAAGTCCAGGTTCTCCAGGCGCAGCAGGGCCCACTGGCCCACCAGGGGCGAGAACCGGAACTCGAAATGGATCTTGGGATCGAACGCACGCAACTCTCTGAAGCGGAACAGGAGTCCCTCCTGAAAAGGTGTGAAATCCACACTCAGCCCGAGGATCTGGATGGCAACGCTGATTAGACAGATGGTGGCGAAGGCCAGCCATCTCTTGCCAGATAGTTTCTCCATCAAGGGGGCCATGAGAATGACCGCAAAAGGCACGATGGGTACCAGGAAGCGAGGTCCCCAGGCGTAGCCAGCGTGCCAAAAGAACCACCGGCCGTAGAGGAGGATGTAGGAAGTGCTGACCAACAAGGCCAGGGCTGCCTCCAGACTGTGGCGCTTGACAAAGGCCGGTATGGCCAGGAGGCTGACCAGCAGGACAGGGGCGTACAGGAAGAGACCCCGTCCAGGGCTGACCAGCAATCCGCTGATGCCCTCCAGCCAGGGCGTTGAGAATGTCTGTTGAGGGAGATAACCTGTCTCGAGGACATTGCTGTAGCGGGCGTAGTTGTAGCTGCCCAGGAGGAGGGCGGTGAGGGCCAGCGGGAGGGCGAAGGCGAGGATGGGGAGTAGGGGTTTGTCCCTTATCCCTTGTCCCTTCTTCCTTGTTACTATGTAAGCCAGCAGTAGGAGGCCGAACAGGGGGAGGGTGATGATGTTGGCGAACCGGGTGGCCACGGCCAGGCCCAGGCCGGTCCCGGCCCAGAGGGTGTCGCTGGCTTGCCCGATGTCCCGGTAGCGCAGCGAGAAGTAGGCAGCGGCGAGAAGGCCCAGGCTGGCCAGAGGCTCGCTGAAAAAGTATTTGGCGTAGGGCCAGGCTAGGGTAGCTAGGCCGAAGACGAGGGAAAGAATCAACGATGTGCTTGCGGAGTACCCAAGACGGTTGACATAAAGATAAACGAGGGCACCGGTGAGGGCGGTGATCACGGCGTTGAAGAGCAGGGTGGTTTGCACCATGCCCCAGAAAGGGACCACCAGGCCCAGCCAAGCCAGAGGGAGACTGAGGAGCGAGGTGGCTATGCCTTTGTGGCAATAGAGCTCACCGTCCAGGCCGTAGGCGCCCTGTTGTTGACCCATCCACAGGAGTTGGTTGATGTCATAGTCGCCGCGCCGGACGAGGCTCTCCGTCACAGCAAACATGGCCTGGCCATCGCTGGAGTGAAACTCGCCGCTGTAGGTCAGCAGATAGACGGACAGCAGGAAGAGGCCAACGGCCAGGGCTTGCACTACGTTTTCCTTTCTTTTCATTCAATGTCTCTCCACTTAACGAACCGTGTAGCGAAGAAGCTGACCTTGGTCGAAATCGTAATCCCTCACAAGATGAGTGTGTTCTTCCAGCCACTCCTTGATGGCAGAGGGGACCTCGCCTCTTCGAAATAGCCACAACTCGTTACACATGGTCGCAACCTCTGTAATTTGTTTCTCGTCTTCAACCAGATGCAAGTCCACGTATTTCCTCAGCCAGGGGTAGAGGCGGGGATAGAGGGACTTGTCAGTCAGGACGAGGCAGGTTGTTCCTTTCTCGGCTTCGGTCCGCACGAGTTCAATTACCGGCCGGTATTCTTCCTGGGCGTAGCGGCTTTCAACATAGGCTTTGCTCAAGGGGTGGACGGCGGCGCACCCGGCCAGGAGCAGGAGGGCGACCAGAGCCCAAAAGGCTCGCCGCTTGATCCGTTCCAGTTGTGGTGAGTGAAGTGAGAAAAAGATCAGTCCATACTCGATGGCCAGAGCCAGAATGAGGGCTGAACGCGATAGGACTGTGCCCACTAACAGCCAGCGTTCCTCGGGAAAGATGATGAAATAAGCTGCGCTTGCGAGAAAGTTGGTGGCCGTCAACAACAGGAGGTATATACCTCCCCGTAGGTTGGGAAGGAGCAACACGATGAAGGGAATAAACGTGACCGCCATCTGGGGGCTGTAACCTTTGGAGTACAAAAAGAAGAGATTGACACTGAGGCCAGCAAAGGCCGTGATGATCCGCTGGTCTTGCCAGTCCACTCGGCGGGTATAGAGCCACAGGTAGATGAGGCCGAAGGCAACGGTGATCCAGAGCCAGGGTAGATGGGAGGAATGGGTGGCGAAATCAACGGTTGGATCGAAGCGGTCAGCCGGGAGTACGCCGTAAGAGAAATGGCCGTCCATTAGAGCCCAGATGGTCTCCCAGGAGGAGCGTTCCAATACGCTGCGGAAACTGGCCAGGAAAAAGGCCGGCCTGACCAGCAGGAAGGGCAGGGAAATCAGGGCCACCGTCAGACCGGCGAGTGCCAGATAGCCGATCTTCTTGGACAGGCTAGACAGAGAGCGTAAGCCGAGGGGCAGTAGGAGGGCTGGCGTGACTTTGACCATGAAGCCCAGGCCGGTGGCCAGGCCAGCCAACCGTCCGCGCTGTCGGAGCAGGAAGTATAGGGTCAGGAGCAGGAAGAAGAGAGGGATGTTGTCGAACCATCCCGTCCAGGTGTAGATGGGGGTAAAGAGGCAGGCATATATCCAGGCGCAGCGCAAGGCCTTTGCCCGGTCGTACAGTTCCAGGGCGATGAGGTAGAGGACAGTCAGGTTGCCTATCTCGAAGGGTAGTGTGGCCAGGCTGAGAAGGGTGTAGAACCACAAGCGTGGCTCTATCCAGAGGGGGATGAGCAGACTCAGGCGGTAGACACCCGTGTTCAGCCAGGGGAAGAGGGGAGGGTATTCCATCCAGTAGTGGATAAATGGATAGTGGCCCAGGTTCGATAGCTCAGCGACGGCGCGGAAGAAGTAGTAGTCAGAGTAGTCGTAGATCAGTCCGCCGGGACGATAAAGGAGACGCGTCATCAGGCGGAAGGAAGTGTACAGAAGCAGGAGTAACATGAAATCCTGATGCGCGTTTGACTTGTCTCTGAGCCTATCCAACATAGTCGGTATCCTCCATGGTATAGCTTCAGCGGCGCCTCAGGGGCCAAACCTCAAGGGCTAACACCAACGCAATGGCTATCAAGGTGAGAGCAGTGAGGCCATAACCTAGTCGAAAGTAGCTCGGACGTTGATATTTGAACACTACCTGGTGCTCACCCTGGTCAAGCCTGACTCCCTGGAAGGCATAGTTGACCTGCAAAAGCTCCTCCTCCTTGCCGTCAACATAGACGTGCCAGTGGGGGTACCAAGACTCGCTGATCATCATGACGCTCGGTCTGCCGGTTCGGATGTCCACTCTGATCTCTTCGGGATCGGGCCTGTGCCATTCAACGACAGGTTCTATCTCTTCAGAACTGAGAGCGCTCACCAACTTGTCGGAGATTTCCTCTGGCTCGCACCCTTTTAGCTGGATCAGGCGTCCTTCCACTGACCTCTGAAGCTGCTCAAACCGTTCTGAGTCTATGAATCTGGGTTTATCCAGCAGGATGGTATCAAACTCAGCTAGGAAATCTAAAGGGTAGTCTTCCAGGTATTTGGAAGGACCGTTGATCACTGCGATACCTTCACGCGACAGGTGAGGTAGAAAGGAAAACAGGGTTGAGGCGGTACCAACATATAGGACTCCTTGCGGGTAGACCTGAACATAGGGTCGCCAGGCGGTATTGATGAAGGCACTGAAACGAGGGGTCTCAACTACGGGCTCCAACCCTTCGGCCTGGTGGAGGTATTCCTCCAGGGATCCACGGGTGAACCTATCAATGACCAGATATTTGAGGTTGGCCACGCCGAACAAAGTGGTCGCGTTCCTGCTGGCTTCCTTCAAAAAGACGGGTTCAAAGCTCTTTACATAAAAAGTCTGAGTCAGGCGAGGTGAGGCCCAGGTTGGCCCGACAAAGGAGGCTGGTTTCTTTGAGTAGATTATCCCCAGAGCCAGCATATCCGGGTCGAGGCTCATGATCCTGTATTCTTCCTCCTCTTGGCCCAGTTGCTCGTACAACTGACGAATCTCGCCAAGATCATGTTGCCAGGCAAAAGTGTGATGATAAGGATAGAAATCCAGCAGGACAATGACCGCCGCCAGCGCGTAAAGGCATCTGAAAGGACGAGAGGACAGACGGCGTTTTAGAGCCCACACGGCGAACCCGATCAAGGGGCAAAGAGCAAACACGGTCAAAAAGAAGAAGTGCAGGGGAAAGCGCATACTAGCTACGAGGGGAATGATTCCCCTCAGCAGGATGAAGGGCTTCAGGAAGAGGAGAGCGGGGGAGAGGCCCAGCAGAGCGAGGAGGACACGGCCTACCTTGCGCCAGGAGGCTTGTCGCAACCGGATAGCCAGGCCGAGGACCGTCAATCCCCCGAGAGCGGCTATAGTACCGGTTTCCAGGGAGAGCGCAAGCTTTGGCAGGGTCTCCCGAAGGCGGTTATTGGGCTGGAAAAGGACTTCGTATAGCGAGTAAGGACCCATAGATAGCCATAACCCTGCAAGCAGGATAGCGAGTAGAGGCAGCACATGCCGCGTCCTGCCTGTCCCGAGCGTAGTCGAGGGGAGCTTGTCGAAGGGCCTCGTTCTCTCACAAGAGCGAGTGGGTAAACCCACTGCTAGAAGGGCCAGCAGAGAGAGCCCCAGGTAGAACATACCAAGGTACGGCCCCGCCGTCCATGTGGGGAGGCCTGAAGGATATATCATCGAGGGTGACACATTGTCACTCAGCAAAGAACCCCATCGGTCTAGGAGCATAAGGGGGTTGTCCAGAGACATATAGGGGATAAATGTCTCCGCATAACTGGGCGAGATGGGACTTTGCAGGTCCCACGCCATAAATAGGGGGACGAGCCACAAAGCCGCCAGTCCCAACCCGATCAGTATGATGATCAGTGAACCCCTGACGGTTGGCCACGAGACGGCTACCATTGCCTTCAATGCTTCGACAGGCTCAGCACGCGGCCTTGCACTTAGTTTGCCCTGGCGGCAGCCCAATGCCTGTCTGGTCAGGGTAATCAGAAAGAGGAAGGCCAGACCCAGGCCGGTCACTATAGTGTATTGGATAGAGAGCAAGGACATAATCCCCAAGAAAAGCCCCGCCAGAAACACATGCTTTCGTTGGTGCCTCTCCAGCATCTCGAGATAGGCCAGGTAAAAAAGCGGGATGACGCAGTAGAATAGGGAGTACTCCAGGTGACAGTAAAAGGCCGAGATCGCGATATGGGCTGGATGGAGGGCATAGGCGATAGAAGCAAGCAGAGAGGCATCATGATCTGCAACCAGGCGTTGGCTCAGGAAGTACATCGTCCAGCCGGAAAGGATGTGGGAGACAACGACGGTCAACTTTATGGCTAGGGTCAGATCCAGGGAGAGACTGGGCACCAGAAAGACGAAATAACTCAGAAACGTTGGTGTCAGTACCAGGAATGGCCCACCGTTAAACCAGTATGGACTCCATGAGACGAGCCGGTGGGTTTCCAGCAGCGATTTCCGCAGGTACCACGTCCAAGCCACATGGCTTCCAAAGTCGCTGATGGGAATGCCCTCTTTGAACCAATCTTTGGCAAAGAAAAGCATCAGCAGCGCGATCAAACCCAAATCTAGATAGAGCCTAAGGGGCCTTTTCTGGATTCTCAATTTGCCAGTCCTTCACTAAATGATGGCTTGGAGCACTTGTGACAAGGTTGGCAGGTGGAGGAGCATGTTGGTGTAGCTGGCGTTGGCCATGGGGCAGTAACATTCGCCAGCAGCGATGCTCCGCCGCAGCCGCTTGGCCTCTTCACCAAACCAGATTCGTCTCAGATCGTAGTCGGTCTGGCGGAGGTTGCCGATGGGCTCAGCCCGCGTGCAGCAGGTCCAGACGTCGCCGTCGGGGGCGATGTGCCCCGAGGCCCAGCCGGCGTAGCAAGAGATGACCTGGCGTCGTTCGTGCAAGATCCGCTTAACCAGGTCATAGTATGTTCTCCGAAAGGCCTGGGTGAAGCGAGCCAGACCTCTGAATCGCTGGCCCCGCAGGTGTTCGATGAGAAAGTCGGCTGCCCGGGCATATTCCTCTGGGGTGGGGCTGATCGTGTCTCCCATTCCCATGGTATCCAGTTCGACCCGCTCCTCGGCGATCTCGGTGATGTAAGAATCGGGCTCAAGGGCCTGCAAGCCCTGGTAGATGGTCGGGATGTCGGCCACGTTGAAACGGGAGATGACGGTGTGAATGCTCAAGGTCAGGTTGGGATAATCAAGGGCTTTCAAGGCGTGATAGGTCCTCATGGCCCGCTCCCAGGTGCCGGGGACGTTGCGTATCTCGTCGTGCTGGGAACCCAAGCCATCCAGGGAGAGGTTGATGCCCACCTGTGCCCCCGGTGCGGCTTTCAAAATGGCCTCCACTTGCTCTGGGATGGCATTGTAAAGTAAGCCGTTAGTAGGAATGGTAATAACTTTGGGCCGGCAGTGCTGGTAAGCGAGACTGATCAACTCCACGATTTCCCGGCGTAGAAAAGGCTCGCCGCCGCTGAAAGTCAGGTAATAGGGCGTCCTTCCGATTTTGGCAAAGACTTGCTCCCACTCCTCCAGCGAAAGCTCGTTGGCTTCCTTCTTCCAGACGTTGCAGGTGAGGCAGCGGGAGTTGCAGCGGTAGCAGACACTGATGACCAGACTGAAGGGCAACTGCCTGGGCCAGCCGAAGCGGCGAAAGGCCATTTGCAGAGGGATCTTGGGGATGATTTCTAGCATTAGAGCCCCCACAGCTTTAGCTCAGCCTGCTCGGCCAGGACCTCCTGACGGTACCAGGCTACGAAATGCTTCATGCCCTCTTCAAACGGCGTCTGGGGATCATAGCCCAGCAGGCAGCGGGCCTTGGAGATGTCGGCCCAGGTGCGTGGCACGTCACCCGGCTGCATGGGCAGTTGCACGATGTTTGCCTTCTTGCCTACCAACTTTTCTACCAGGGCGATAAAGTCGCGCAAGACCACCGTCTGGGAGTTGCCCAGGTTGATGATCTCGTAGCTCAAGTCGGCGTCCAGAGCCGCCACCACACCGGAGACGATGTCGTCAATGTAGGTGTAGTCGCGGGAAGTGGTGCCGTCACCGAACATCTTTAGCTCTGCCCCTTCAAAGACCCACCGGGTGAACAGATAGGGGGCCATGTCAGGCCGGCCTTTGGGGCCATAGACGGTGAAGAAGCGCAGGCAGGTGATGTTGAGGCCATATAGGTGGTGATAGGTATGGCACAGCAGTTCCCCGGCCGCTTTGGTGGCGGCGTAGGGGGAGATGGGGTGGGCGATGGGGTCGTCCTCGCTGAAAGGCACCTTCTCTTGTCCGCCGTAGACCGACGAAGACGAAGCGAACAGGAAATTGGTCACCCGGTGGCGGCGGGCGGCCTCCAGCATGTTGAGGGTGCCCTTGACGTTGACCTCCTCATACAGCAAGGGGCGTTCGATGGAAGGCCGTACTCCGGCCATAGCTGCGACGTGGATGACCTTGTCCGGCTTTTCCTTGGCAAAGACCTCTTCCAACCGTTCCCTGGCGCGGATGTCGCCTTCGTATAGTCGGTAGTCTATATCATCCAGGAACCCGGATACGTTTTTACGCTTGCGCTCGGGGTTGTAGTAGTCGTTAAAATTGTCGAGGCAGACTACCTGGTCGCCTCGATTCAGCAGAGCCGCCGTGTTGTGACTGCCGATAAAGCCCGCCCCGCCAGTGATCAGTACTTTCAATTGCTTGCTCCCTCGGTCAATTTCGCTACCCTTTATCCCCCAGCACGTACCGATGATGGGCCCACACCGCCTTGATCCACCAGGGCAATGGTGCACGGTCGAGGAAGGCATAGCGCATTACCTGAGCGTGCAGCTCTGGCCTCTTGCCCAGGTAATAGTCCATCGTGCTCCATTGCCAACTGTCGCCGCTGAACTGCCCTTCCAGCTTCTTGGATTTGATGCCCAGGCGCTTGAGTACTTCGGCGGCAGGCATAACTGTATCCGGCCAGGGGGGCACGTCCAGCACGCCCTCTTCGATGATTCTGACCCCTTCCTCCCGCAGGATGCTCTTGATCCGCCCCATATCCACCCAGCGTTCGTCAATGGTTTTGAAGAAATCCCGGTCAATGAGGACCTTGCGCATCAGGTAGCCCACCTGCAGGCGGTTGGGCATGGCCACGAAGACCAATCTTTTCGATACCCGCATCAATTCTCGCAGCAGGGCCCCGGCGTCAGGGAGATACCACAGCCCGGCCCATTCCCAGGCCAGGTCGAAAGACCCGTCAGGAAAGGGCAGATGGCCCATGTCCTCGTGATGGACAAAGGTCGCCGACAGGCCCAGTTCTCCCCAAATGCGCGTCACACCCTCCAGCCGCTCGGCGTTGCTATCCACCAGGGTCACCGCGCAATCCTGCTGGGCCAACCGGACGCTATTGATGCCCGAGACCCCGGCCATGCCATAGAGGGGTGCTTCCAGGACAGTTTTCACTTCATGCCGGGCCAGGAGTTTGTCCAGGTACTCGTTGAGCACAAACCGCTCGTAGACCACTCCCAGGCCCTCGTTGTAGTCGGTCAGGTATCGCTTCCAGACGGGTTCGCTCAAGATGTTCTCCCTGTCACGTCATTTTCCCTTGAACACCGGCTGGCGTTTTTCCAAGAAGGCGCTGGTGCCTTCAACGCGGTCTTCGGTAGCACAGACCAGGCCGAAGAGGGCTACCTCGTGGGCGCAGCCGTCCTCCAGCCCCATTTCCATCCCCATGGCGATGGCTTGCTTGGCCAGGGCGATGGCGATAGGGGGCTTGGCGGCCAGCTTGGCGGCCAGGGCCTTGGCCTCGTCCATTAACTTTTCCAAGGGTACCACCTTTTCCACCAGGCCGATGCGCAGGGCCTCTTGAGCACTAACGTGATCGCCGGTCATGATGAGGTATTTGGCCATGCCGGGGCCCACCAGGCGGAGCATACGTTGGGTGCCGCCGGTGCCGGGGATCATGCCCACGTTGATCTCCGGCTGGCCCAGGCGGGCCGTCTCGGCGGCAATGCGGATGTCGCAGGCCAGGGCCAGCTCGCAGCCGCCGCCCAGGGCGTAGCCGTTGAGAGCGGCGATGACCGGTTTGGGCAGCTTGGACAGCTTGAAGAGGAAGCGATGGCGCCGGCCGATGAACTCGGCCGCCTCGGTGGCCGATTGCAGGGCGTGCAGTTCCTTGATGTCGGCTCCGGCGGCGAAGGCTTTCTCCCCCGCCCCGGTGATGATGATGGCCCTCACGCCCTCGTCGGCCCCCAGCTCGTCAATGGCCGCGTCTAGCTCATCTACTGTGGCCTGGCTCAGAGCGTTGAGGACCCCAGGGCGATTGAGGGTGATGATAGCGATGCGGTCTTCTCTTTCAACGAGGATGTTTTGGTAGGTCATGGTTCTTTCCTGATTCTGCTTTGTGGTATCGCTGCGATCGTCCTCCCGGAGTAGCAGAATTTGTTCTGCGCCAGGTGTGAGATAGGCGCGAAATGAGTTTCGCTACTCCGCTGATGCCGTTTTCTGTCTCAGTACAACGGACTTTTCGAATTTAACGGACACTTCCTCAACCCGTCCATTCAGTTCCCCCTGTCCGTTGTCCTCCTCCCCTGTCCACTGTACTCCTCTCAATTCGTTGCTACCCCCCACAGCCGCACTGTGCCGTGACTCGACCCCGAGGCCAGGATCGCCCCATCTGGGCTGAAGGCCACGCTGTTCACCCCGGACGTGTGTCCCTCCAGCGTGCGTAGCAGGGTGCCGTCGGAGACCCGCCACAGCCGCACTGTGCCGTCACTCGACCCCGAGGCCAGGATCGCCCCATCTGGGCTGAAGGCCACGTCCATCACC
>SOHZ01000622.1 GCA_004377365.1 Anaerolineales bacterium
CTGTTGCGCCACTCCTGCACCGCAACAGTGGTGATTGCGGCACAGGCGGTACAGGGAGTTGTCAAATCAATCCGTAGATCAACCACCCGGCCAGCACGAGGAACAGGCTGGCCGTCAGCAGCTTGATGGCCCCCGTGTAACGGCCGACGACACGAGCCAATTGCTCCGATGCGGTGCCAAAGTGGGCCAGCAGGAAAATTACTACCAGAGGCATGATAAAAGCCAGATTGTAAAGCAATATATTGAGGTAAGCATTGGCCCTTAATTCTGGCACATCCTTGATGAGAAACAGAACTCCTACGTAAAGCGGGCTGGTGCAAGTCAGCAGGATAACGGAAATGACAAAGCCGATGGCAAAGGCCACCAACACGAAGGAACGCACGTTAGAACTCTCGCGGATGATGCGGTGTATCTGTCGCTGCAAGGGCCTAGGCAAACGCAGGCTCACGTCCTCCGGCCGGCCTCGTCGAGCTGTGAAGTAGTCTCGGAAACTGACCAGGGCCAGGATCAGGCATAAAAGGGCTCCAAAGCCAGAGATCCAATTCCGCAAGTCAGACCGCAGGGCATCCAAAGGCTCCAGCAACCGGAGGAGGCCAAAGCCCGCTAGCAGATAAGTCAGGAAGACACTCAGGGTGAAAGCCACACCTACGAAGAGAATCTCGCGCCCCTTGCGCCCGCTGAAGGCCAGGTAGGAAATCAGGAAGACGATGGTAGCCAGGGCACAGGGATTGAGGCCGTTGGCCAGGCCAGTGCCCAGGACAGTGAGCAGAGCAGGGGAACCAATTCTCTCGATGAGGGAGGTTCTCGCTTCGCTGGCCTCTTCTTCTCCAAAGTCCTCCCATATCGCCTCGGTGCCAGTCTGACTATACTTCTCGACGAGAGCCTCCAGGCTCTTGACATTGATCTCAGTGGCAAGGAGGTAGTCCTGGCCCAAAAGCACACTGGGGGTCGTTAGGCGCTTCTCTTCAGGCACACCGTATTGCTCGCCCAGCCACTCGCTCAACGTGGCATCGTTCTGGACGTCAAAGGTTTCAACCACCAGATTGGGATATTTGGATTGGAGATAGTTGAGGTCATAAGTAACGCGGTCGCACTCCTGACAACCAATCTCATAAAAATAGGCTATATGGATAGGGTGATTTTCCGCCTGGGGCGTCGGCTGGGGAGTGGCTGTTAGTCCAGGAGTGGGTGGGGCCAACAACTCCTCCGAGATAGGATAGTCGGCGCCACCTTTAGCCAGGTATCCGTCAATCACCTCCTCTAAATTATCTTTGATGCCGAGTTCTCCTATCATGATCGTCTGCCCGACGAACATTATAGGTATGCCGCGTTTTTCTGGTGGTATTTTGGCTGCATCCTCCAAAGAGACAAGCAATCCATGGTTGTAGGGGGCACTAATGTCGAGGAGCTTGACTTCAATCTGGTCACCGTACTTCTCCTGGATACCAGGCAGAACATCGTTAATGACGATCTCGCAATGGGGGCAGGTCGGGGAATGGAAAAGGAGGATGCGCACCACGCCAATGGGAACGGCTGTCGAAGTGGGAGTAGCAGTCGGCATAGGAGTGACCAGGAGGGCCAATTGCTCCGGCGAGAAAAAGTCCACACCCCCCGCGTCCAGGTATTCTTGAATCAATCCGTCCAATTGCTCTCGAATGACATACGAACCGATCAAAGGGGGAGTCTGGCCTATGAATATTTCGGGAATGCCTGCTTCCGCTTCGGGTATTCTGTGGGCCTCCTCCAGCGCCAGCGCCAACTCAAAGTTGGCCTGTTCGGAGATATCGAGGAGCTTGACTTCCAACTGATCACCGTACTTCTCCTGAATGTCAGGCAGAAAATTGCTGATGATATCCTCACAATGAGGGCAGGTTTCTGAATAAAATAGGAGGATGCGCACCACAGGTTCCTGGGCTTCAATCTCCAAAACCCATCCGGAAAATCCAAGCATGAACAACACCAGGATAAAGATGACCGCTTTTCTCACTTTCTTTGTAGCTCTCCTTTTGCTGTGTTTAGTCCAAATCGCTATTAATCTCCACCTGGCTTTCTCTTCGCCAGGCGGTGGTCAGGCAACCGTAACCACACCAGATTATTATACCAGAAATGGCGCAAATGGAAAAGAAGGATTGGATCGAGAGAGGTATCGTTCAAAAGTGTCGGTAACCGATAGTAGAGCACCTAATTGGAGCCGAAGGAACGACTTTTAGCGCAATTTCGATGAACTTGTGTCCGGTCACTGCCAGTGTTGGACGATACTCGGATCGAATGACTTCTAGACTTCTAAACTGTAATCTTTAGAGATGAAAACATGAGAAAAAATGAGGAAAATCGTGAAAAAGAAACTTATTGGGTGTAGAATCAGTTTCCTTCTCCCAGAAAGTTGCCTGGCATCCTTGACATCACACCGAAAATATGGTATATATGATTAGCCTGAACAAAGGCCCCTGTCAATTTCCATAGCCCTATGTCTCCCTTCTGTACGTCTAATTGGCTATGTCATCAACCGGAGGTATAATGTGAGAGCAACTAAAGAGATTACAGAACAGGGAAAGAGCAATCTCCTGGAAGAGCACGCAGAGACTCTGGCTGAACTGGATCGTCTTAAGGAACATCTGAGGGGCGAGGTTGATGCCGATGCCGAGGAGGCCGATCCCGACCTCTACGAGCGGGAGAAGACTCTGGCTTTGATACGGACTTTGGAAAACAAACTGGCATCTATCGAGCAGGCCCTTCGTCTGGTGGAGAAAGGGACCTATGGAATATGTGAAAGGTGTGGGGAGAAGATTGATCCGGCACGCCTCGAGGTTCTGCCCCACACCACCCTTTGTGTAAATTGCAAATCGCAGATGGAGCGAACAGTCGGGATGAGAGTCAGACCTGGTGGGCGATAGGGGGCCGGTTATTCCCCCAGGCCGAGGCCGAGGGAAGCGGGTCAGACTGCAAAGTCACTGCAGAGCACAATCCAGAGACACAAAAGAAGGCTCTTGACCGGAGCCTTCACTTTTTGTGGCGGAGGGAGTGGGATTCGAACCCACGGTGCATTTCTGCACACGCGTTTTCGAGACGCGCCGGATCGTCCACTCTCGCATCCCTCCGGATTCAACGTAATCTTACATTCGCAAACGCCGAAAAAACCTTTGCGTCAACTCTTCCGCTTCCTCAGCCAATACCCCCGCGATCACCTCCACCTGATGGTTCAGCCGCTCGTTGCGCAACAGGTCCATCACCGAGCCAGCGGCCCCGGCTTTGGGATCATCCACGGCGTAGACTAGACGCGGCAACCGCGCCTGGACCATGGCCCCGGCGCACATGGGACAGGGTTCCATGGTGCAGTAGAGGGTCACCCCGATCAACCGCCAGCCTCCCAGGGTCCGCGCCGCCTCCTGCAAGGCCATCATCTCGGCATGAGCAGTGGGGTCCTTCAACTCCTCCTTGCGATTGTGTCCCCGCCCGATGATCTGGCCGTCGCGCACGGCCACCGCCCCCACCGGCACGTCCCCCTTCTGGAAAGCAAGGGGCGCCTCGGCAATAGCTTCTCTCATGAACTTTTCGTGATCCATGGTTTCGATACGCTGGCTTCGATACGCTACGCTACTCAGCCCAAGGTTCATCTCGATTATAGCACAGACCCCCGATTGGGGCAAATGAAGTCAAAGTGCGTCGCACCTGGCTCAATTCGTTGACAAGAGCCATACCCTGTGTTAAAATCTGGGCCAGGAGGTGAATTATGCCCTATGCTTACAATGGCAAACTGCTACGCGTGGACCTCATGGCTGGACACTGGGAGGTCGAAACTATTGACGAGGACGCGGTACGAGAATATCTGCTGGGTAGCGGCCTGGCGGCCAAAATCTTTTTCGAAGAAGTAGACTCCACCCTTGATGCCCTCGACCCTGCCAGTCCCCTCATTTTTATGCCCGGGCTCCTGACAGGTACCATCGTGCCCACCCCCTCCCGCAGCGTGGTCTGTGGACGCAGTCCTCTGACGGGCATCTGGAACGAGGCCAACTTTGGCGGCTACTGGGGAGCGGAGCTCAAGTTCGCTGGCTACGATGGAGTGATCGTGACAGGCAAAGCCGAGAAGCCCGTCTACCTCTGGATACACGACGACGAGGTGGAAATCCGCCCGGCCGACGAGCTGTGGGGTCTGGAAACCTATGAGACCTTTGAGCGGGTGCGTCAGGTCACCGATCCCAAAGCCCGCGTCAGTTGCATCGGGCCAGCCGGAGAGAAGGGGGTGCGACTGGCTGGCATCGCCTTCGGCGGACCCGAGACCCGCATGGCCGGGCGCGGCGGGATGGGCATGGTGATGGGCAGCAAGAACCTTAAAGCCATCGCCGTGCGCGGCCACAAACGCCCCCAATATCACGACCAGGAGGGCCTGCGGGCCTTTGTGCGCCAGACCAACGCCTGGATCAAAGAGAACTCTATGGGCCTATCCAATTTTGGCACGGGGGGCGGGGTGCCAGCCACCGAAAAGTACGGTGACCTGCCGCTGAAGAACTGGCAAGAGGGGAGTTGGGAAGAAGGTGCCGCCGCTACCTCGGGGCAGAAGATTGCCGAGACGATCTTTATCAAGCACTATCGCTGCTACGGCTGTCCCATCGGCTGCGGCAAGGACGTGCGGCTGGAGAAGGGGCCCCACGCTGGCGATACGTCCCACGGCCCGGAGTACGAGACTCTGGGCGCTTTTGGAGGCCTGCTGCTCAACGAGGACCTGGACACTATCGCTGCCGCCAATGATCTGTGCAACCGCTACGGGCTGGACACTATCTCGGTGGGAGCAGTCGTTGCCGTGGCTATGGAAGCCTACGAGAAGGGGTTGCTCACCGCTACAGAGGTTGGCAGCCTGGACCTGAGATGGGGCAACGGCGAGACGCTGGTCCAACTGGTGGAGCAGATAGGCCACAAGGAGGGACTGGGCGCGCGGCTGGGCGAGGGCTCGGTGCGCTTTGCCGCAGAATTGGGACCAGAGGCCGCCGAGTTTGTCATTGCCGTCAAGGGTCTGGACATCGCCATGCACGACCCGCGGGGCTTTGTCAGCATGGCCGCCAACTATGCCACCGCCAACCGGGGCGGCTGCCATCTAGAAGCCCTCAGCTACTGGAATGGCTACGGCGTGTCCATCCCCGGCCTGGGCTATCCCGAGGCCCTGGACCGCTTCTCCAGCGAGGTCGGCGGCAAGATGGCCTACGATTTCCAGAACTATATGAGCGTGTACAATGCGCTGGGGCTGTGCAAGTTTCTGGCCAAGGCCAGCGTAGGGCCAGAGACCGTCGTCGGCTACGTCAACCGGTCTATGGGCTGGCAGTGGACGGCCGACGACCTGTTGCGCATGGGCGAGAAGTTGTTCAACTTCAAGCGCATGATCAACGTGCGCTACGGCATCGGCCGGAAGGACGACACCTTACCTTCCCGGCTGGTGACCATGGCCCGCCCCAGCGGCTCGGCCGCAGGTGTGTTGCCTGACATGGACCGGCTGCTCAGCGACTACTACGAGCTGCGCGGCTGGAACCCCGACGGTTCTCCCGGTGAGGAGCGGCTGGCCGAACTGGGGTTGGCCTGAGTCACTTTGTTTGAGAGATGTTATTGGTTTGTGCCTCGCTCAGGGTGAGAAGGTAGATTCTTTGTCCGTTAAATTCTCCCCGTCCGCTGTAATGGGTATTGGAGCAACGAGCGCCTTGATCCTCTCCTGGCGAGGGGGTCAAGGCGCTGCTCTTTGGCTCAGACATTTTACTTTGGAGGAGAATTGGGGTAAAATAGTGAGAGGCGACCAGGTAGAATCTAAATCGGAAAGGGGGTGCCCAGATGGCTTCGCAAAAGATCACCTTGACTATTCCTCAAAGTCTTCACCAGGAGGCCAAACGTCTGGTCAAGGCGGGCTACTATGCCAACTTTGCAGAATTGGCCAGAGCCGGGATTCGGAAGGAGATAAAGGAGCTTTACATAGCTAATCCCTCCCTAGCCCTAGAGACAGACGGATTGCTGTATCTACGGCGATTGGAAGAGATACGACAAATCATCAGAGAGGCGGGAGGGATCAACAAGACGGAGGAAGAAGCTCTTGAAGACCTTCGACGAATCAGAGAAGAGGTTTGGCGAGAAAGATATGCTACTGGTCCTTGATGCCAACGAGTATATCTTTGGGCTATCCGAGCTGAAGGACACATCTGTCAAGTTGCTCGATGTCTTACCATTTGTTGAGGGATTGAAGGTCATTGTCCCCAGCACTGTGCTGGATGAAGCGACGAGGAACCTGAGCTACATCCACTCCATTCTCGTAACCAAGTTCAATGACCTCATTTACGGTTACGAGAAATTCAGCGTGGTGAGTGATGAGCGCTTACCCCAATCGCTTGTCGAGGAATATCAACGGTTGGGCCTACCAAGCGAAGCAGATGCTCGTATCGGCGCCTTTGCCGAGTGGGTGAAAGCGGATTTCCTCGTGTCGGAGAATCAGCATTTCTTGAAGGATCTCAAAACGACAGCGTATCAAGTGATAGATGCTGCTGAAGCGTTGGAGCGGATTGAAGCAAGCTCGCTCCGCGATGCTGGTTAAAGGGTAGTCACCGCTCACGCCAGCGGACTGTCACCGTTTACCGACCCGATGGCTCGGGCCGCGTGCTGTGCGAGACCGACATCCGAGGGGGCGAAGACGTGGTGCCCGGTTTCAGTCTGTGCAAACCCTATTCGAGTCGGAACCGTCGGCTTGAATTATCTCCCCATTAGGATACTCGCCAACTCGGAACCTATAGTTCGACAGTACTTGTTTTTCGCACCCTCCGCTATCCTATCCGTCTCCAAAAGGGTTTTTGAGGGTTGGAGTAGAGCCTTCAGGCGGGTTTTTGGGTCAGAGAACCGGCTAAAGCCTCGACTCCAAAGGACCCGGATAGGAATTTCATGGGTGCGAAATGTAGGACAGTAGTTGCGGTTAACCACATCAGTGACCGTGAGTCGCCTGCTGTTGCTACCAATGAGTGCCTTGATCCTCTCACGATAGGATCAAGGCACTGCTCTTTGATAACTGGCGAGTTGGTAGCGTTTACCACACCACCGGCGACACCATAGAGGTTATCGAGCCAGAGGCGTTGGAACGGGTAGTGAACACGGCCGTCCAGGTGGTCCGCCGCCTGGATTCCTGACATAGGTAGTGGGAGGAATTAAAGCCTAACCTCAACCAGCGCACAACAAAAGCTAGGGCTGCCGGGTAGCCCTAGCCGGTGGAACGTGAGCCTGCCATGATCAGCGGGGTAGCGGGACGTTTATGGGGGTAAGACTAAAAGGATATGCTAAAAAATATCCACGCTACACTCTGCGCTAACCGATCCGGATATAGAGTGATGTGGTGGAGCGAATACTTTCTTGACGGCTGTCAAGTCATCATATTCTTCCCCACGGGCGTTTATGGATCTATGCCCGTATCTCCGACAATGTGCCTGGAGCCGCTGCCCGAGGCCAGGCGCGTTCTCTAGGCGTGTCAGGAAGTCGTCTGTGCTTTTTGCCAATTCCTCCTCAGACCGCGCTGGACCGTTATTGGGGAAGTAGACAGTTGCCACGAGTAGTCCTGACTTCCCTGATCTCTGTTCTGGCTCTTCTGGGGGGCCGGTATCTTCCGGCTGGCCGGTTTTCAACCTTCTGTGGACGTGGGGGTTCGCGTGCTCGAAGGGCTTTCGTGGGTCCTGGCGATAGGCTTGGAGCCAAAACTCGTCACATCCGTAATCGTTCAGAACTCGCGCCCACTCGGCTTTGGCCTCCTTGTGTCCTTTCAACTCGTCTAAGCTCGAGATCACATTTTTTGCCTCATTGGGCAGCGCTTCCCGATCCTTCTTGGTACGAAAGGGAATCCGAATATCTAGAACTATGGTTTTTCCTGCCATCTCTCGCCCTCCTTCCCTGCTCTTGCTTGGGGTCAGAATTGGTATGGTGTATCTACCCACCGCTACCGTCCCGCTACCATCCCGCTTTAGGAGATGTAGTCACCCTGTTGGGTGTTGGTAGGGTTACAGCTATCCCACCTAATTATAACAGGCGGGCGTGTCTTGAAATGTTCCCTAAGCGTATCTCGAAGCGTTCCTGAGTGTCTGTCGTCGCGTCTTTCGGCAGATAGCAGGTGGCAGGGTAGCTATTTTGGCAGTCGGTGCTCAGTGTAGGGCTGGTCGTTCAAGGCTCGCTCCACCACCTGGATGTCTTGCTGGACCTGGCGCTGGATGTCGGCCAGGATTACCTCAAGCCGTTGGAGGCGACCAAGTATTTCGGGCAGCGAAGAAGTCAGGACCCTGGGTGTGATACTGGCCTCGACTGGCGCCGGAGTCGGGCCATGGAGCTGGTCTGCCCGAATCTGCTCATAGAGCGCTACCGTCCGTTTGGTGGGCCTCACGCCGAGTTCTTCGTCCAGGGCGGTGAGGCAGCGCTCGTACTGGCGCAGTGCCGCAGTGCGGTTGCCGGCCAGGTACTGCAAGCGCATCAACTGCCGGTGGGTGCACTCGCGGGCCCGATCATAGCGCAGGATACGTGCCCCGTAGGCCAGGCCGGTCTCGTACTCGTGATGGGCCTGGCAGTAATCCATCAGCTTGTCCAACATGGCTGCATGCCTGTGCTGAAGTCGTTCGCGCTCATATAGGCACCAATCCTGGTACCAGCCCTCCAGCAGATCCCCCTGGTAGAGATCCATGGCGTTCCGCACGGTCTCGACGCGCTGGAAGTCAAGCTCCTTGCCCGGCACGCCCTGGACGAGGGTGAAAGCATGCTCGAACACCGCTACGTCAAGCCAGAGGTTAGCGTCCGAGTTGAGCTGAACCCAGTCGGGCTCGACCAGCAATATACGGTTGTGGCTGGGCCTGGTTTGACAGTCCAGAGTGACCTGAAGCCGCCACAAGGCTTTTCGCAGGTACCTCTTTGACTGGGCAGTGGATCTGTCACCCCACAGCAGACTGGCCAAGGTTTCGCGGGGATGGGGACGATCCCGATAGAGCAGAAGGTAACAGAACAACTCTTGCACCTTACGTGCGTTAAGACCGGCCAAAACCTGCTCACCCAACTGCACATGGAACTTTCCAAAGAGAGACACGCGCAAGATGCTCATTGGAGTGTTCCTTCTTGACACCCAATACAAATTGTGCTATACTTCACAAAGGCGCAATCCCGACCACGACGCAGACAACGACGCTCTTCTGGAAGCATTCAAGGTCCATCGTTAGCAGCGGGGGACTTGATGCTCTGGGAACAGGGGGTTGTGCCTGAGCAGAGCCGATCCTTTATGGGTCGGCTCTCGCCTTTCTCACACTCGAAACTCTCTTTAAAACAAAACACGCTAACTTGCACCGGACCGAGAGCGATGTAAGTTAGCGTGTGGGGTTGCCCGGTGAAAACATCCCGGCAACCCTGGCGGGAATGTATGGTGTTCTTTGACAACTGTCGCGTGAGAAGGAACTTGCCCGGCGATTCCATCAGCCAGACTTCCATCCCGCGCCACGACGTCGCCCGGTGTTGTTGATCAACAGACCAGGCGCGCCTCTATTACTACTATACCACAGAACTTTTGTCTTGTCAATAGGAAGTTAACATAAAGTCAACATTGCAGCCCATTTGGGGGAGAAACTCTTTTCCAAATGAGCCTAGGGGAAAATCTCGAACGCGGCACAATGTTGTGGCCGGAACAGCTCGAAATGACGCCGGTCTAACGTGAGAATGCGGGTGACTTTCAGCCGCTCGGCCAGAGCGACGATAGTGGCATCCACAAAGTCCACGCGGGCATCAGCGTATTGGTTTAATATCTCAGTCACCCGTGAAAGATCGTCTCTGCTCACTGATTCGACCTGCAAGTCACCGGCCGCAACGGTGTTTATAAAACGTCTCATGGCCGCGTGACCCAGACGGCTTTCAATCAAGTAGCAGATTTCGGGAAGGACCGTGATGGGCGATATCAGCAGGTCGTCTATGACAGCGGCTGTGTCCACCGCACGCTGATGGTTCACGTCCCTTGAATCGGTCAGTGCAAAGAGAAAGCTGGTGTCAACGATCGCCGTCATCGCGGAAGCTCCACCCCCGGATCGGGTCTATCTCAGCAGCCAGAATCTCCTCAGCGCGTTCTGAGACATCGGTCTCTCCTTTACTCTCGCCGAGGCCTACCAGGGCCAACAGCGGGTTTTCGTGCCGCCCGTCAGCCCGGTGGGTCACCACGTACTCGGCCAGGGCCTCACGGATGACCTGGGAGGTGGATTTGCCCTGCCGCCGGGCTATGGCTTTCAGCTCCAGCAAGGTGTCGTCGTCGGCCATGATCGTTGTGCGTTTCATCGTGTCACCCTCCTAGCAATAGGTTATGATATATGATAGCATAACTTTCAGACCATAGCAAGTTTCTATTTGACACCTTCAGGTTATCCAGCTCTTTCTTGCCCGAGTGACTCATCAATGGATGCCCACGAGTCCACTCTCATCCACGTCCATCTCTACCATCTCCCCAGTGACGGTAAAGACCACCCGCTCACAGATGTTGGTCACCCGGTCGGCAGCGCGTTCCAGGTTGTGGGCCACCCACAGCAAATAGGTAGCCTGATCAATAGTGGTTGGGTCGCTCATAATGAAGGTGAGCAGCTCTCGGTAGACTTGATTGTAGAGGGCGTCTACCTCATCATCCTCGTCGGGGATAGCACGGGCCAGATCCACATCTCGCTGCACAAAGGCCTCCAGCGCCCGGTGAAGCATATCCCGTGCCTTCTCAGCCATGCGGGGGATGTCCACCAGCGGCTTGAGCAAGGGTGCCTCCTCCATCATCAGGTTGATTTTGGAGATACCTTTGGCGTAATCCCCAATTCGTTCCAGTTCGGTGATGATTGCCAGCACGGCAGCGATGGTGCGCAGGTCGCTGGCCATCGGCTGCTGAGTAGCGATGAGAATCAAAGCGTCGTGCTCAATGGCAAAGCGCCTATCATTCAACATGCGGTCCTCGACAATCAGCCGCCGTGCTTTTTCCAGGTCACGCTGCTTGAGGTTCTCCACCGACTCGATGATGGCTTTCTCCACCATGCTGCCCAAAACCAACACCTCATCTTGGATGCGTTGTAATTCCCGCTCAAAGGTTTCCCGTAGCCGTGTCATAGAATCCTCCCTTCGCTGTTGAATCCTCCCTCTCCTCCAGGCAACGCAACAGCCTCTTGGCGGAGACCATCCCGCAACTGGCGGAACACCTCCAGCCCTGCCACCTTGTCCACCTCATCGGCCCGGGCAGTGAGCATCAGGATGGGCACGCTCATTTCCCGGCGTAGGATGCAACATACCTCAAAGCCGTCCAGGCCGGGGAGCATGATGTCCAGCACAATCGCGTCCGGCCGCTTCCGCCGCGCAATCTTCGGGGCAACCAGGCCATCAGTCGCTGTGTAGCCCTCGTAACCCTGGCGGGTCAGGTTGTATTCCAGTGTCTCCAGCAAAGCTGGCTCGTCTTCCACGATGAGCACCTTATCTCCTATGATTGGGCCTGTTCCTTTCACTGCTAGGTGGTTGGGTGGTCGCGGGCAGCCTCCCACTCCTCCACCAGGGCCAGCACCTCCTGCCCATACTTTTCCAGCTTGCTGGGGCCAGTGCCTTTGATGGAAGCCAGTTCGTCCAGGTCGGCCGGTCGGAGGGCGGCGATGCGTCGTAGAGTAGCATCGTGGAAGATGACAAAAGCCGGCACCTCCTGGGCTTGGGCCTGCTCTCGCCGCCACGCCCGTAGCCGCTGCCACAGTTCTTCATCTACTTCGGCCTCATCGCTAACGTCTCGCTTTTCCGCTTTGCCTTTGTCGCCCTTAGCAGTAGACGCCGGAAGCACACCGGGCAACAACGAAGGGTCGTGCCGGGCCTTTTTGCCCTTTTCCGTCAGGGCAATAATGCGGAACTCGTGCCCTTCGTCGCGGCTCAGATAGCCCTCGGCGATCAAGAGCTCGATCTGCTGGCCGATGGCGTTCAAAGAGAGGTAAGCCAAGGCTCCGTACTCGGGGCAACGGTCCGCACCCACACTGCTGGCGATGGAACCCTTCAACGCTTTGGACAGTCCAGGCTTGCCCATAGGGAAAGGCAAGTGTGACAAATGTGACACGCATAGGAGGATAGTCTTGGCCGGATGGATGGACGGCGGGGCTTTTTTCACCGGGCGTTCTTTGGGGGTAAAGGTGGGGGCAGTGCAGTTGTCGCAGGAGCGGCAATCGGCCACCGGCCGGCCACCGAAATAGGCCCCAAGGTGGTTGTGACGGCAACCGCTGGTCGTGGCATAGGCCACCATCTCCCCGATGCGCTTGTCCTGCCCGGCACAATAGTCTTCCAACAGGTCGGCCACCCGTTGGCTGGCGTCGGGCGGCGGGGGCAGCAGTTCCAGAAACATGTCGCGTCCCGCGCCCCGGTATTCCAGCCAGCCCCGGTCGCACCATTGCAGCAACCGTGATTCCACCTCCCTGGGATCGAGGTCCGCCCGAGCACAGACCGACGTCAGGTCAACGGACAGGGGCTGCTGGAGCCGCAGCCGGGCCGCGCTGACGAAATGCTTGAAGGACGTATCATCCGCCGTTTCCTGGCGCACGGTGAGCACGGCGGTGCGGGGCAGGTCGAAGTGACGCTTCAGGAACCCCGCTCGCTCCAGGAAGCTCACCGCCACGCGCACCTTGGTCTCCTCGGCCACCACGTCCCGCTCCAGGTCATCGCTGGCCACCAGTCCGATTTCCCTCCCAGCCAGCCGCCGCTTGATGGCCCCGTAGACGGCCCGCAGCAACTCGATTTGAAGAGAGTCCTGTCGGGTCCAGCGGGTCAGGTTGGCCTTGTCGCTGGGGGCGTAGAAGAGGATGCAGCGCGAGAGTTGCCCATCGCGGCCAGCCCGCCCGGCTTCCTGGTAGTAATTCTCCAACGCTTTGGGCAGGTGATAGTGAACGATGAAGCGGATGTCGGCTTTGTCAATGCCCATCCCGAAAGCGATGGTCGCCACCACGATCCGTGCCCGGCCCGCCATGAAACGCTCCTGGGTGGCGGCGCGGTTGTCAATACCAGCGTGATAGTGGATAGCGGAGATTCTATAGCGACGCAGCAGCTTGGCCAACTGCTCACTCTTTTGCCGTGAGTTGACATAGACGATGCCGCTGCCTTTCTGCTCCCGGCAGAATTGCAAGAGGGCTTGCATCTTTTCCTCGTCGTTGCTCAGGTGCACCACTTCCAGGCGCAGGTTGGGGCGGTGGACGTCGGCCAGGACCAGGCGCATCTGTCCCAATTGGGCCGTAATGTCGTCGCGGACGCGCGGGGTGGCCGTGGCGGTCATGGCCAGGACGGGCGGGTGGCCCAGTTCAGCCAGAGCTTTGCCGATGAACAGGTAGTCGGGGCGAAAGTCGTGGCCCCACAAGCTGACGCAATGGGCCTCGTCAATGACCAGCAGGGAGACTCCTGCTCCTTTGAGGGTGTGTAGGAAAGAGCGCTGGCGCAGGCGCTCCGGAGCAGCGTAGACCAGCCTGTATCTTTTGTCCGCCACGCCGTCCAGGCGACGACGCAATTCGCTCCACTCCAGAGCGCTATGGATGGTGGTGGCCTGACGTTCGACGGCCGGAGGAAGCGAATCCAGTTGATCTTTCATCAGAGCGATGAGGGGAGAGATGACCAGGGTGGTTTGTGGAAGCAACTGGCTGGCCAACTGGTAGCACAGCGATTTGCCAAAGCCGGTGGGCATCACGGCCAGGGTGTTCTCGCCGCGCAGCACGCTGGCAATGATCTCGGCCTGGCCAGGGCGGAAGGTGGCATGGTCAAAGTGCTGGTGCAGGGCACGCTCCAGACGTTGGTGCTCTTCGGTGGAGATGGCAATCTCGGTGTGGCTCCCTTCGACTTTGCTTAAGACAGGCGGCACAGGCGGCGGTGGCTTCATGGTTTTCTCCTTTGTTTCCTTCTTTTTGGCCGGTGGCCTGGTAGGTGGCTTCTCCGCCGGTTTCAGTCCCAGGACAAGCCCTTCGACCTCGCTCAGGACAGGCCGTAATTCTTCCAGTTCCCTTTGCTCCCGCTGGCGCAGCCCCTGGGCAACAGCCTCGCCCTTTTCTGTCCGACCAGATTCCCGCAAGAGGGTCTCCAGCAAACGCAGATAATCCACGGGCGCGTCGCGGTCCTCGTAGCGGGCCACGGCTTCCTGCGCTCGTCTCAAAGCTTCGCTCGTGTTGTTCTGCTGCTGGTGGAGACGAGCCAAGCGCCAGGCAGCGGCGGGACTGGCGGGATTGAGGCTTTTCATCTGGCGGTAGGCGGCCTCGGCTCCGGACCAGTCGCCGTTGGCCAGGGCCACGTCACCGCACAGCCCCCAAACCATCACACTCTCCGGGTTGCTGGACAGCAACTCTTCACCGATCCTTTGAGCAGCTTCCACATCCCCTCGGGCCAGGTGGATGCGGGCCACCAGCGCCTGGGACGTAGACGATGTGCGCATAGCATGGCGTCGCTCCATGATCTCCAGCGCCCTTTCGGCATCGTCCAGGCCGAGGTGGGCCTTGGCCAGTTCATCGTAGACGGAGACCTGATGGTAGTGGGTGACGAGCAACTGTCGCAGACAGCGCCGGGCGGCGTCAAAGTGACCCCAGCGTAGGAGGTAGGCAGTGAGTTTGCGACGGACCTTGGTGGGGAGAGAGGAAACGTCGGAAGGTATCAAACCGAGAGCGGAAAGAATATCGTCGGACATGGCAGTTCCTCCGCAAATTTGGGTTCACGCCTGCTCCCACCGGATGAGAATCCGGCGGCTTTCAAAGGGTTTCAGAGACGCTGGATTGTTATCCAGCGTGAGCAAAGCCCTTTCCTTACAGGTTATCGTAGTCAATCTCCACTTCGTAGTCGGGTACGGTGTGCACGCCGAGGACCAGCAGCCAATATTCACCCTGGTATGAACGGCTCAGGCCCAGGGCCAGGTAAAAGTCTTCCACGCCCAGCCTGTCCTGCAGCTCACCCTCCTCGCAGTTGAGCCGCCCTCCGCTGTCGCCCAGCCACTCCCGTCCCAGGGCCCGCCATTTGGCGTCGGTCACGGGTAGGCCGCCCTTGCGCATCGAGCCCAGATAGGCTTCGGCCCCCAGGCTAAAGGCCAGCCGCGCTTCGTATTTGCCAGAGTAGGCGTCCAGGCTGAAACTGGCCTTGACCTGATCGGGTTTCACCAGGCAGAGAGAGCGGCTGTGCCCGGCCAGCACCTCGTGGGAGTTTTCATCCAGGTACTTGCTCAGGAAATCGGCCCGCCTTTCGCCTTCCAGTCGGCGCACGAAACGGGGGCGATGGCGCACAAAGTCGGTCACCCAATCCTCGACGTGAGGCGGGTCGGGGTGGGGTTTCACCAGTTGAAGCTCGACCACGTCGAAGGGGCGGATGACCGTGCCGCGCCGGTCGGTGAGGTCGCCCAGCAGCAGAGTGCCAAAGTCTTTCACCGGCCGCACCCACTTCAGGCCGGTGACAGGGACTTGTTCTGTGGTCATCCCGGCGGTGCACACCCCGCTAAGCATTTTGGTCACGGCCAAGATCAGGACTTCTTGTCTGGGCATGGTTTCCTCCAATGACCAATGATTAACAATCAGGTCCCAATAACAATTGTCACCCCGGAGTAGCGGAACTTGTTCCGCGTTTGGCGCAGCGCGAAACAAGTTTCGGCATGGTTCACAGGAGTCTGAAATAGGGCCACAAGCACCTTGACAA
>SOHZ01000098.1 GCA_004377365.1 Anaerolineales bacterium
GTGGCCCGGTTGACCAGAGAGCGGCCGGCATCGCTGGCCAGAACCTGCCACTGGCGGCGCTATTGAGGCGGCCCGGGTATCGGGTATCAACGTAGACCGGGTACGGAACTTGTGTTATATGGTCAGCGGGCTGACCAGCGGCACGACCGGCATCATCATAGCTTCTCGCCTGGGTGAGGGGAACCCTATCGTGGGAGGTGCCTGGGAGCTATGGGCCATTGCTGCTACCGTCATTGGTGGCACCAGCCTCTTTGGCGGCGAGGGCAGCGTGTTGGGGGTGATCATCGGCGCAGCCATTATGAGTGTTATGAAGAATGGGCTAGTATTCGCTCGCATATCTTCATACTACCATGATCCAATCCTGGGTTGTGTCCTGGTCATAGCTGTCACCTATGACATTATACGACGGGGCGAATCCGAGCAGCGGCGTTGGGGAGCAGGGATACTGACTGCCTTGTTGGTCGTCATTGCTGCTTCCCTGTTTTACTTCTGGTCTCTCGAAAAAGCAGCGCAGGCTACCCCCACACCCTCACCAGCCGCTGGCTCGGGCACTCCGGCTGCCGTTGCCTCACCGACTGCCGCGCCTACCTCATTTAAGGTACTGCCCACTCCCACGCCTGTGCCTCCACCACCTACACCGACTCCCCTGCCCACACCCACACCAGCCCCCACTTCGGAAGCAGAAGCAACAAAGGGCCCTACACCTCTCCCCGTCACCGACATCATGATTGAGATCCCGGCCGGGCCTTTCACCATGGGTAGCGATGCGGGCAATGAGGATGAAGCCCCTGCTCGCGAAGTGGACTTGCCGGCCTTTGAGATAGACAAGTTCGAGGTAACCAACGCCGATTTTGCCCAGTTCGTGGAGGCCACTGGCTACCAGACAGATGCTGAGAAGGAAGGGCGCACCAAAAACTGGCGAGGCGCTGCTGAGGGCAAGGACAACCACCCGGTGGTCTTTGTCAGTTGGAACGATGCCATGGCCTATTGCCAGTGGCTTGACAAGCGGCTGCCCACCGAGGCTGAATGGGAGAAGGCGGCCCGAGGCACCGATGGGCGGATGTATCCCTGGGGAAACGAGTGGGATCCCTCCAAAGCCAATGTCAAGGACACCGGCCTGCGCGGTACGGCAGCCGTCGGCAGCTTTGGGGCCGGCGCCAGCCCTTACGGCGTCGAGGACATGGCTGGCAACGTCTGGGAGTGGGCGGCCGACTGGTACGAGGCTTGCCCAGGCAGCAGTTACCAATCAGATTACTTCGGGCAGAGGTTCAGGGTACAACGCGGTGGTGGCTGGTTTGAAACGGCCGATTTCGTAACTACAACTTACCGCAATGCCAACAGCGAAACCGCAGCCAGCGACGACCTTGGCTTCCGCTGCGCGCGCTAGCCAATGGCTGATAGCTCGCTTCGCTCGATAGCTGATAGCTGATGGCCTGCTTCGCTCGATAGCCGATAGCTGATAGGAGACTGGAGATGGCATTTCGGTTCGAGAGCTTGAAGATATGGCATCGAGCGCGTGCTTACGCCACCAGCATCTACAAAGTTACGGGCCGTTTCCCCAGGAGAGAGGACTATGGTCTCACTTCGCAATTGAACTGAGCCGCCAACTCTATCAGCTTCAACATCGCTGAGGGCTCGGGACAGGGCACGAGCAAGGCTTTTGATCGCTATTTAGGTATTGCCGTTGGATCTACTTTCGAGGTCGTTGGCGGCTTGTTCTTGGCTCTGGATAGAGGATACATCAATGAGAACCAGCATCAGCAACTCTACGAAGAGGGTGAAGTGCTGGCCAAGAGCATTAACGCCTTCCGCAAAACACTTCGCTAGAACTAGCCGGTAGCCATCAACTATCTGCCATCAGCTATCAGCCATCAGCTATCAGCCATCTGCTAGAAGAGAAAGGAGGGATGCCTATAGACGGAATATCGGAGCGCAAAATGTTTGGTAAACCGTACTACACAAATCTCTAAGGAGGAGTAAACAAATGAAAAAGCTTTTTAGCCTGATAATGATCGTGGCCTTGTTAGCCGTCTTTGTGCCAGTGGTCAGTGCCGCTCCACCGGCCCAGGGCCAGGAGTACATCATCGCCAAAGGTGACTGGTTGTCAAAGATAGCTGAGAAGTACCTGGGGAACGTAATGGCTTACCCAGCTATCGTTGATGCCACCAACAAGAAGCACGCCGAGGACTCTACCTTCGTCGAGATCACCAACCCGGACCTCATCGAGCCAGGATGGAAAATCTGGGTCCCCAGCGCCGAGGAGGCTGCGGCCTTTATGGGCGCCCCCACGATCAAGGTAGCGGTGATCGGGAAGTCAGTGCATCCCTACTGGGCCAACGTGGAGAAGGGTGTGCAAGATGCGGGGGCCAAGCTGGGCGTGCAGGCCGACTTCTTCGTGCCGACCAAGGAAGACATCACGGCCCAGATCAGCACCATGGAGGGCTACATCGCTCAGGGCTACGACGGCATCGCCGTAGCGCCCTCTGACCCGAAGGCCATGGAGGCCACCATCAAGGCGGCTATGGACGCCGGCATCCCGGTCATCACCCTGGACACCGACGCACCAGAGAGTGTGCGGTTGGCCTACGTGGGCACCAGCAACAAGTCCGCTGGTGTGGTAGCCGGTCAGGAGATGGCCAAGCTGCTACCCGATGGCGGCACAGTAGCCTTCGGAACCGGTTCGCTGACCGCTCTGAACTCTCTGGAGCGGATGGAAGGCTTCCGCGAAGGCATGGGAGACAAGATCACCGTGATCGAGCCGGTCAACAACGACAAGGAAGACTCGGCCACGGCCCTGGAGTTGGCCAATGCTACCCTGGTAGCCAACCCCGACCTGGCTGGCGCCTTTGGGGTGTACGCCTACAATGGCCCGGCCTGGGCCAAGGCGCTCAAGGAGCAGGGCAAAGTAGGCGAGGTCAAGATCGTCTGCTTTGACGCCACCGATGAGCACATCGAATTCCTCCAGGAAGAGGTCATTGACGTGCTGGTGGCCCAGCGGGAGTACTTCCAGGGCTACAAGAGCGTTGAGTTGCTGACCCTGATGGCGCAGAAGGGCATCGAAGCTGGCATGGCCGAGTACGGCGTGCCCGACGACAAGATCGTGGACACCGGCGTGGACGTGGTCACGTTAGCCGGGCTGGCCGAGTACGACGCCACCCTCACCTCGTTGGGCATCCCCCACACCTGGACGGCCGGCCCGGCTGCCGCAGCCATCAAGGTAGCGGTGATCGGGAAGTCAGTGCATCCCTACTGGGCCAACGTGGAGAAGGGTGTGCAAGATGCGGGGGCCAAGCTGGGCGTGCAGGCCGACTTCTTCGTGCCGACCAAGGAAGACATCACGGCCCAGATCAGCACCATGGAGGGCTACATCGCTCAGGGCTACGACGGCATCGCCGTAGCGCCCTCTGACCCGAAGGCCATGGAGGCCACCATCAAGGCGGCTATGGACGCCGGCATCCCGGTCATCACCCTGGACACCGACGCACCAGAGAGTGTGCGGTTGGCCTACGTGGGCACCAGCAACAAGTCCGCTGGTGTGGTAGCCGGTCAGGAGATGGCCAAGCTGCTACCCGATGGCGGCACAGTAGCCTTCGGAACCGGTTCGCTGACCGCTCTGAACTCTCTGGAGCGGATGGAAGGCTTCCGCGAAGGCATGGGAGACAAGATCACCGTGATCGAGCCGGTCAACAACGACAAGGAAGACTCGGCCACGGCCCTGGAGTTGGCCAATGCTACCCTGGTAGCCAACCCCGACCTGGCTGGCGCCTTTGGGGTGTACGCCTACAATGGCCCGGCCTGGGCCAAGGCGCTCAAGGAGCAGGGCAAAGTAGGCGAGGTCAAGATCGTCTGCTTTGACGCCACCGATGAGCACATCGAATTCCTCCAGGAAGAGGTCATTGACGTGCTGGTGGCCCAGCGCGAGTACTTCCAGGGCTACAAGAGCGTTGAGTTGCTGACCCTGATGGTGCAGAAGGGCATCGAAGCTGGCATGGCCGAGTATGGCGTGCCCGACGACAAGATCGTGGACACTGGCGTGGATGTGGTCACGTTGGCCGGGCTGGCTGAGTACGACGCCACCCTCACCTCCCTGGGCATCCCCCACACCTGGACACCGTAGCTCTCAATCTGGCTCGGCAAGAGCTTAGCGCCCCTGGGCGGGCAAATGCCCGCCCAGGGGCTTTCACCTAATCTTGATGCGATGCAGGTTTCAATTCCCTCTTGTGTCCTCAATCTTTTGGAGGTGGGGAACGGGTGCAGGAATGAGGCCCTTCACCACGGGCTCCCGGCATATCTCAGGTTTTGACAGTTCCTGGAAACTTGCAGGAGGTAAGGTTTATGAAAGTTGAGCCGTTGGTGGAGATGAAAGATATTCGCAAGAACTTTGGCGCCGTGCAAGCCTTGAAGGGTGTTGACCTTATCCTCAACCATAATGAAGTTCTGGGACTCGTTGGAGACAATGCAGCCGGGAAATCAACATTGATGAAAGTTCTCAGCGGTGCCTACATTACAGATGAGGGAGAGATCCTCTTCGGAGGGGAGAAGGTACATATCACCAAACCGGAGGATTCCAGGAACCTGGGGATCGAGATGGTCTATCAGGATTTCGCCCTGGCCGGCAACATTGACGTGGCCGGCAATATCTTTCTCGGCCGGGAGCGCACTTTAGGTGGTCTAGGAGCACTGCTGCGAGTTCTTGATAGGAGAGGGATGGCAGGAGAATCGCGGCAACTGCTGGACAGATTGAAGATCGAAGTTGAATCTATACGGCAGAGGGTTGATACGCTCTCCGGCGGGCAGCGCCAAGCAGTAGCCATCGGACGGGCCACGGCTTTCGACGCCAAGGTCGTTATTATGGACGAGCCTACAGCCAGTCTGTCGGTAGCAGCCATAGAGAAAGTATTAGAACTTATAAAGCAATTAAAGGAACACAAAGTTGCGGTCATTATCATTAGCCACAGGCTGGAGGATATCCTTAATGTCAGCGACTGGATTATGGTGCTGAGGCTTGGCCGACGCGTAGGCTACATGGAAAACAAAGGGCTTACCAAGGACGACTTGGTGGCCTATATAGTAGGGGCCAGGGACGATTTCCCGGAGAACTGAAAATCATTCTACACCGACTCTGGCATGGACATCGTCACCGAGTGCAACGTGGACGCCATGGCCGATATGTGGGCCACCAGCGACTTTACCAAGCCACTGCCTGACCCCTACGAGTGCCTGAAGTAGTTGTTGCTGGAGGTCCAGCGGTAGGTAGCTAAAGTGATTGGATGGGTTGGCGAGGGGCCGTGCGTCCCTCGCCAACCCTCATTAACGATGGAATCGGATAAGGAGAGCGCCATTGAATAATCCAGAGATGATACTGCGCATGGAGGACATCTCCAAATCTTTCCCTGGCGTGCAGGCGCTGGATAACGTGGACTTTGAAGCAGCAGCCGGCGAGGTGGTGGCGCTGGTCGGCGAAAACGGCGCTGGCAAGTCCACCCTCATGAAGATCCTCTGCGGCGCATACCGCAAGGATGGGGGGCGCATCTTCCTGCACGGCCAGGAAACAGAGATCGAGAGTCCCTATCATGCCCAGCAATCAGGCATCTCCATCATCTATCAAGAATTCAATCTTACTCAGAACCAAAGCGCAGCGGCGAACATTTTCATCGCCCGGGAGCCGCGGCAGCGAGGCCTGGGACGGTTTTTCAACTTTGTGGATCGTCGCCGCATGGAACGGGAAGCGCAGGAGCATCTACATCGCGTCGGAGCGCGAGTGCCTGCCACGGCGCTGATCCGCGATCTCTCCGTGGCCCAACAGCAGATGGTGGAGGTAGCCAAGGCACTGGCGGTGGATGCTCGCATCATCATCATGGACGAGCCGACGTCAGCGCTGGGCGAGGATGAGGTAGAGACCCTGTTCGAGATCATCGGCACGCTCAAGGAACAGGGCATCGTCATCGTTTTCATCACCCATCGCCTGGAAGAGGTTTTCCGCATCGCCGACCGGGTGGTGGTGCTGCGAGATGGCCGACGGGTGGGGAGCATGCCCATCGGTGAAGCCACACCCGACAAAGTCATTCACCTGATGGTAGGCCGGGAATTGACGGAGATGTTCCATAAGGAGAAAGCAGAGATAGGTGAGTCCCTCTTGGAAGTGCGAGGACTCACCCGCCGAGGCGTGGTGAAAGATGTGAGTTTTACCCTGCGGCGGGGGGAGATCCTGGGCTTCGCCGGCCTGGTGGGCGCTGGTCGTACGGAGACAGCCCGCTTGCTTTTCGGCGTAGATCGCAAGGACGCTGGCGAGATCTGGGTTGATGGAAACCAGATGCGCATCAACTCCCCCATTGAGGCGGTGGCGGCGGGCCTGGGCTTTGTGCCCGAGGATCGAGGCGTGCAAGGGCTGGTGCTCAAGCTACCGGTATTAGAGAATATTGTGTTGCCCACGCTCGACAACCACTCCCGTGCAGGCTGGATGGATCAGCGCGGCCTCCGCAACACGGCCCAAAGCTACGTGGACAAACTGAACATCCGCACGCCTCACCTACGGCAGAAAGTCATGTTCCTCTCCGGCGGCAACCAGCAAAAGGTGGTGCTTGCCAAGTGGCTGGCCTTGCAGCCCAAGGTGCTGATTATGGACGAGCCGACGCGGGGAATTGACGTGGGGGCCAAGGCCGAGGTACACGCCCTGATGAGTCAGTTGGCCCAGGCTGGGATGGGCATCATCATGATCTCGTCGGAATTGCCAGAGATCCTGGGTATGAGCGACCGAGTCCTGGTGATGCACGAGGGCCGTGCGGCGGCCATCTTGGATCGGGCTGAGGCAACCCAGGAGAAAATCATGGCTTACGCCAGCGGTGAGATAAACAACATCAATGCGACGGCGAAAGGAGCAGAGGCATGAGCAACACAGAATCGGCCCAGGGAGGGAGTGCGGTGGCTATGGCGCGGCCTCGTGGGATAACCTGGCGGGAAATTGTCGGCCGGCAGGAGTCTGGCGTTTTCCTGATCCTGCTCGCCATGGGGGTTTTCCTATCTCTATATACCGACACATTTCTCACTAGCACCAACATTTTCAACATCTTGCGGGCCTTCTCGTGGATCGCCATCAGTGCCTTTGGACAGTGCATGGTGATCATCACAGCCGGCATTGACCTTTCGGTCGGTTCGGTGATGGGTATATCCGGGCTGGCCAGCGCCATGTTGTTGGCCGGCGGGGTCAACGTTCCCGTGGCCGTGGCAGGGGGATTGTTGACAGGGCTTATCGTCGGGTTCGTCAATGGCCTGATGATCACCTACGGTAGGTTGCCTCCCTTCATCGCCACGCTGGGCAGCCTGCTCATGGCGCGGGGCCTCTGCTACGGGTTGACCGGTGGCTGGCCGGTGCGTGATCTGCCCCAGACCTTCCGCAACCTGGGGCAGTACGACATTCCGATCGCTGGCTTGAGAGTGCCCGTGCCGCTCATCTTCGTGCTCGTCTTTGCTGTGATCACGTCCATTTTCCTCACGCGCACGGTGTGGGGTTATCGCATCTATGCCGTGGGTGGAAACGAGACGGCCACTGGGCTTTCGGGCATTAACACCAATGGGGTCAAGATCATGGTTTACTCCCTCTGCAGCCTCTTGACCGCCATCGGCGGCGTGGTCATGACCGCCCGCCTGGGCGTAGCGGCGCCGACAGCCGCGCAGGCCTACGAACTGGACGTCATCGCCGCCGCGGTAGTGGGAGGAACCAGCCTGATGGGAGGTGAGGGTACCATCCTTGGCGTGCTCATCGGCGCGGCCATTATGCAGGTCCTGCGCAATGGCCTGGTGCTCGTAGGGGTCTCCGCCTACTGGCTGCAGGCGGTGCAGGGGCTGGTCATCGTGGTGGCCATCATGCTTGACCAGTTACGCAAGAGGGGGTAGTAGCGCGTTCCCTGAGATCAGGCCCTTCTGATCAACCTGACAATGGTTTGTGAAGGAGAGTAAAGAAATGGCTTTCATTGACATCCGAGAGCAGGCCAGGCGGCGCACACCCGACGAACTGGTGCAGCACCTTAATAGCTTCGAAGAGGAGGGGTGTCAGGATGGCAATCAATAATGATTTACTTGCCGGTCAGGTGGCTCTCATCACCGGCGCCGGTCGGGGGTTGGGCCGGGAGATCGCCCTTGCCTTTGCCCAGGCGGGAGCCGACATTGTGGCTACGGCTAGAACCAAGGCCCAGGTCGAGAATACGGTCGGAGAGGTCAAAGCCCTCGGTCGTCACGTCTTGTCCATTGTCACCGATGTAACACAGGAGGATCAAGTTCGTGCCATGGCCGATCAGGCCCTGAAAGAGTTCGGTCAGGTGGATATCCTGGTCAATAACGCTGGCATGTCCGTGTACGGCTCCTTCGTAGATCAGAAAGCCGCCGACTGGCGGGCTATGATCGAGACCAACCTCATGGGTACCATCTTCTGCACCCACGCTGTTCTGCCTTCCATGCTAGCGCGGGGCCAGGGCCTCATCATCAATATCTCGTCGGTGGCTGGCATCCACGGCCTGCCCAATGAGGCCGTTTACTGTGCTTCCAAACACGGAGTCAGGGGCTTCACCGACGCGCTGGCCGTGGAGCTGAAAGACAGGGGCATCCGGGTATGCGGGATCTACCCAGGCGGGATGGACACCCCTTTCTGGGACGTTCAGACCTACCATGGTGATCGTTCCAGGATCATGGCTCCGGCCAAGGTGGCGGAAATGGTCCTGGCCGTGGCAGTTCAACCCCAAGGCACCCTGGTGCGGGAGGTGATCCTCTTCCCCACCAACGAGTGGCACTAACCAAGCAGCATAAAGATGCAGAGAGAGTACCTCTGCATCTTTGCACATCTGAATAGATGGAGGAAAGCAAATTGGTCTACTTGATGGGCATTGACGTGGGCACGACTGGGGCCAAGGCGCTTCTCATCAACGAGGCCGGCGAGGTGGTCGCCAGCGCCACCGTGGAGTACCCCATGTATACCCCCCAGCCTCAGTGGGCTGAGCAGGACCCCCAAGACTGGTGGCAAGCCACCGGGGAGAGCATCGGGCGGGTACTGGCTGAGAGCGAAGCCAGTACCGATCAGGTGGTGGGCGTTGGCCTCACCGGGCAGATGCATGGCTTGGTCCTTTTGGACAAAGATGGCGCGGTTCTGCGACCTTGCATCATGTGGAATGACCAGCGCACCAGCTCTGAATGCGCCTGGATCACCGACAAGGTAGGGCCCAAACGGGTCTTGCAGTTGACCGGAAACCCCGTCCTGCCAGGCTTTACTGCCCCCAAGATAGCCTGGGTACGGGAGCATGAGCCCGAGGTCTACGAGAAAGCGACCCAAGTTCTCCTCCCCAAAGACTACATCCGCTATCGCCTGACAGGCGAGTTCGCCACCGAGGTCTCCGGCGCTTCGGGCACCTCCCTCTTCGACGTAGGGCGTCGGCGTTGGTCCAAAGAGATGCTGGAGGCCCTGGACATCCCTGCAGAGTGGCTGCCAGAGTGCCACGAGTCGCCCGTCGTCAGCGGACACATTTCCAAGACCGCGGCTGAAGCTACGGGGTTAAAGGCCGGTACGCCGGTGGTAGGCGGCGGGGGGGATCAAGCCGCCCAAGCGGTAGGCAGCGGCATCACTGAAACGGGGCTGGTTTCAGTGACCGTAGGGACCTCTGGAGTCGTCTTTGCCTCCACCGACGAGTTCGTGGTTGAACCCGAGGGACTGCTCCATGCCTTCTGCCACGCTGTGCCCAACAAATGGCACTTGATGGGCGTGATGCTTTCGGCCGGAGGAAGCTTCCGCTGGTTCAGGGACACCTTGGGGCGGATGGAGAAAGAGATAGCTAGCCTGATCGGGAAGGATCCTTACGAACTCCTCACCAAAGAGGCGGCCAGGGCTCCAGTCGGCAGTGAAGGGCTGATCTTTCTGCCCTATCTGACTGGCGAGCGAACTCCCTATCCAGATCCCAACGCGCGTGGTGTCTTTATGGGCCTGACTCTGCGCCACGACAAGGCCCACCTGGGGCGATCTGTGTTGGAGGGCGTGGCCTATGGGCTCCGCGACTCGCTGGAATTGATGAAGGACTTGGAGCTGGAGATTCGCCAGATTCGTGCTTCGGGAGGTGGCGCGCGCAGCGCTCTGTGGCGGCAGATCCTGGCCGATGTATTCGACACCGAGTTGGTGGTGATCAACGTCACTGAAGGGGCAGCCTACGGGGCTGCTTTGCTAGCTGGAGTGGGGGCCGGGGTCTACACAGATGTGGCCGAGGCCTGCCAGCAGACTGTCAAAGTGGTCCAGCGCACCGAACCCGTTAAAGAAAACGCAGCCCTCTACGGTGAGTTCTATCCCGTGTACCGCGCTCTGTACGCTGCCTTAAAGCCCAGCTTTGACCAAGTATCGCAGATAGTGACCCAACATGCAACTGGCGGAACTGAGTAGTTCCGCCGTTGTGACAGGTGTAAGGACATTGTGAAGAGGAAAAGCTATGGAGAAAGTACCCTACAGAGGATGGCCCAACTGCTATCGTCTGGCTAACGATGAGGTGGAGCTGATCATCACGGGTGACGTGGGGCCTCGTATCATCCGGTTCGGGTTCATCGGAGACGATAACGAATTCGAAGAGTTTTCCGAGCAAGTGGGGCAGACCGGCGGGTCAGAGTGGCGCGTCTACGGGGGACATCGGCTCTGGCACTCCCCTGAGGACAAGGTGCGTACCTACCACGCCGATAACGGTCCAGTGAAAGTCGTCGAGGAGAATGGGACGGTGCGGGTGATTCAGCCCCCTGAGGCCGCCACGGGGATTCAGAAAGAAATGGCTATTACACTCGAAGCGGCAAATCGAGTGAAAGTACGGCACTACCTTCGTAACGTTGGCCTGTGGCCTGTAAAGCTTGCTCCCTGGGCTTTGACGGTGATGGCCCCAGGCGGTATGGGCATCGTTCCTCAGCCTACCAAAGCGCACCCCGACCGATTGCTACCCAATCGCGCGCTGGTGCTCTGGCCCTACACCGACATGACGGATCACCGCATTCACTGGGGTTCCAGATTTATCCTTCTACGCCAGGATCAGAACGCCCAAACGCCAACCAAAATAGGGTTGAGCGCCAACGATGGCTGGGGCGCTTATCTGCGCAAGGATCATCTCTTCCTCAAGACTTTTGAGTACATCGAAGGAGCGAACTATCCGGATAACGGCTGTTCACTGGAGATGTACACCAACGATAGAATGTTGGAACTGGAGACCCTGGGGCCGTTACAGCTTCTGGCCCCTGACGATGTTATCGAACACGTCGAGCACTGGTTCCTTTTCCACGGTGTCGAGGCCGGCGAGGATGAGGAATCCGTTGAACGGGCTGTGCTGCCGCTGGTTGCTGTGGCATGGAAATAATCACGCCCAACTTTGCTGAAACACTGTCCGAAGTGAGACGCGATCACGTTTCTTTGCTCTTGCAAAAACAGTGTCATCAAGGTGATGAGGCGGGCGTAACCCACAGGTGGATACTCCGATGATCGAAGCGATTGTAGCAGGACATCTCTGTTTGGACATCATCCCCCAGTTTGTGGCCGACCTGGGAAGTGACCTTGCAGCCTATCTGGCCCCCGGCCGGCTGACGGAGGTCGGCCCGGCGACTTTCAGCACGGGAGGACCCGTCTCCAACGCCGGGATCAACCTGTATCGGCTGGGAATTCGCACCCGACTGATGGGTAAGGTCGGCGACGATCTGCTGGGGCAAGCCATCATGAACATCGTGAGCAGTTATAGTCCGGCTCTGGCTCAGGGAATGGTGGTTGTCCCCGGTGAGGCCAGCTCCTACACCCTGGTCATTGACCCGCCAGGCGTTGATCGCCTGTTTCTGCACTACCCGGGGACCAACCATACCTTTGGTGCGGAGGACATACGCTACGATCTCGTGGCTGAGGCTCGACTTTTTCATTTTGGTTACCCGCCGCTGATGACACGCATGTACGCCGACCGAGGACATGAGCTGGCTGAGATGTGCCAGCGCGCTAAGAAGACGGGCGTCACGGCCTCGCTTGACCTGGCGATGCCTGATCCGGCCGGGCCAAGCGGGCAGGCCAATTGGCAACTCATCCTGGCCCGCACGCTGCCTTATGTAGACCTGTTCCTGCCCAGCATCGAGGAACTGCTTTTCATGCTCCGGCGTGACCGGTTCGATCAACTGACGGCCCAAGTTGGCGCGGCCAACGTGCTGGGGGCCCTGGCTGTCGAAGAGATTGTCTCTCTGGCCGAAGAGGCGCTGGCGATGGGCGTCAAGATCGTACTTCTAAAGATGGGCATCCGAGGCGTCTACCTGCGCACAGCCACGACGCTATCTGAGCTAGGCCGTGGCGCGCCAACAGACCTGACTGCCTGGACCAACCGACAGTTGTGGGCGCCCTGCTTCCGACCTGGCGTCGTAGCGTCTACAGTGGGCACAGGTGATGCTGCCATTGCTGGGTTCCTGGCGGCCATGTTGCGGGACACGCCACCTTCCCTTGCCCTGAACGTAGCCGTTGCCACAGGGGCTTGCTGCGTGGAGGCAGCCGGTGCGCTGGGTGGTGTGAGGGACTGGGAAGAGACACTGGCTCGCATCGAGGCTGGTTGGGAGCGACTGCCGCTCGAGTTAGAGTCCTTCGGCTGGGTGTGGGACGATGGCACCGCTGTCTGGCACGGCCCTGCCGATCGAGCAGGTTCCTGAGCCAGGCGACCTGGAAGGTAGTATTCTGGCAATCCTAAAAACCCATTGACTTTCGCATCAATCTGTGCTATAATAGTAACATCAGAAGTTTTGCACTTCTTACAAACGGGTGTCATTGCGAGCGAAGCGAAGCAATCTCGGCCCTTCAAAGAGATTGCTTCGTCGCTCCGCTCCTCGCAATGACGGATTCGGAGCTAAGTTATGGTAATTTCCGTGTCCGGTTGTAAAATCTGCAAAACTACTCTAACATAAATCGGAATGTAGCAACATCGCAGCCCTCGTCGCAATCGTAGCATGACTTAGGAGGGTAGTGTGAAAGATTGACAGCCGACCCCTACACTGGGAGCAATCCCGGTAGGTAGTCGGCTGTTTGTTTGTCGGGCTAGCCAATCCTGCTCAGGCCCAGAGGTGAGGGCAGAGCTTCGCTAGGTTGCTTGTGTGCCTGGAAAGGATGGTAGAAGTGTTACTTCCTATAACATTAATTGTCAACTTTTGTGCCCTGGCAGCCGCGCTCTGGCTGGGCTTATATGTAGTGACCCGCAGTCCTCGCCGATTGTTCTCCTGGCTGACCGGCCTCACGCTCTGGTTCTTGACTGGCCCTTTCCTGAACATATTGTTTGCACTCATGCCCCCTCCGCCAATGCCAGCCGGTGTTCCGGGTTGGTTGGATCCGTTTCAACAGTTTTGGGAGGCAAATATACGTGCAGGAGCAAATAGCTGGCTTCAGGGCTGGTTAGGTGTTCCGGCTGTGGTGCTCTGGCATCATGTGACCACGCTCATGCGACCCAGGGATTTAGATCCCTGGCGCTGGACGCGGATTCTACTTGGATATGGTGTCACCGTGGTAGCCGTCGTCATCCAGGCCAACACCCCATTATTGCTCTCCGCTTCCCCGGCCGGAGATCCACTCTACCTCAGTACATTAGAAGCCGGCCCTCTCTACCCACTCTTCCTCGCCCTCGGGTTGCTCTACATAGTGATGAGCCTGGTCAACTTGCTACGCTCAGCCCAGGCTGCGCCAGCCAACATGCCCCGCAAGCAGCTTCTTATCTTGGCTGCTGCGACCCTGATCGCCGGATTAACCGCCCCTCTCTCAATTGTAGGCTCAGCTCTTGGCCTGCTTGTGCCGATAGTTACCGTGTCACTGCTACTTGGATGTGCCGTGGTTCTAATCGGGTACGGCGTGGCGCATTACAGCGCATTGGTGGATGAGCGTACAATCCGCCATGATTTTTATTGTACTGTCATCGCAACTGGTTTAGTAACTGGACTTTATCTGTTAGCCACCTGGGTCTCAGTCCAGTTTTTCAACGTGCCTGCAGTGGCCTATGTCTTTGTCGTCTTGCTGGTCATCATCACCCATTCTTTGGTAGATGTTGCCCGTCGCAAACTGGATTCGCTCGCCTACCGCCGGGATACCCGCCAAATGCGAGCCAACCTGGACAAACTGGCAGGTCTTGCCGGTGAACAAGATGGACTGGCTGAGAATTTGTCCATGACGCTGGACTCTCTATGCACTTCCGTCCGGGCGATTTTTGGCTTAATCTTGCTCTTCGAAGACGACAACGTCCGGCTAGCTGCCGCCTGCCACTGGCATCAGAGCAATCTGCAATTATCCCCGCAGGACTTGACCACCGACGATGTGCTCCACCTGGAGCCAGGCCAGTTCTCACCTCCGTTGACAGAAGCTGCTCTCCTGATACCGCTCTATGCCGATACCGAGCAATTCGGCTCGCTCATCTTGGGGAGGCCGGTGAACGGTGTAAGCTACTCGCAAGCAGACGTGGACCTGCTTCTTTACCCCAGCGATAGATTGGCCGATGCCATCCGGGATGCGCGCCGTAAGGCTGAGTACATGGCCCAGGTAGCGCGGGGGATCGAAACGAGCAGACCCCAAACTGCCAAGCACCCCGACCAGATTTCCGTCAAGGCCGTGGAAGATGCTCTCCGCCACATGGCAGACTATGCTTATCTAGGTGATCATGCCCTCACTCAATTCAAGCTGGTGAAATCCCGGGTCGCCGTGGATGATGCTGTCACCCATCTCGATCTGGGCAAAGCAGCGTACAATGTGCTTGCAGAAGCGATAGAGAAGCTGCGCCCTGACGACACATTATCCAGCCATCCACCTCCCCGAGAGTGGTACCCCTACTTGATACTGTACGATGCTTACCTGGAAGATATTCCCAATCGCGATATCATGTCCCGTTTATATATTTCTGAGGGAACTTTTAATCGCACTCGCCGCACAGCTTTGCGGGCCGTCACGCGGGCGCTGGAGGAAATGGAAGCTGCCTTGAATTGATAATCAATTGGAAATGAGGGTCATGCGCTGCTGAAAGGGAAGACGTCCTGACTGCGCTGTATAGCCAATCACAAGAAGACCTGCCTCTACCGAGTGCGCGGAGCTCAAATTTGGAGCTCCGCGCACTTTTTTTCAGCCATTACAGATTGGCACTTTTTGGCAGTTATTTCTCTTGTTTTGGCAGGTCAAAAATGGCAAAATGTATTCAGACTTCAAACTTGCAACGATCACCCTGCAAAATGGCTGAAAGATGAGGAGTAACCCTATGCCATCCACAATTGCTCACGCTATCTCGGCTTCATGGATTGCGGTAACGGTTGCCCGCGTTGAGCCCCATGAGACCCTGTATACTCTAGCCGCATTGATTTCTGCCAGTATCCTTGATCTAGATCATCTAATTTTCGTGATCAGAGACAGGAAGATGTATCAACGGTTAGGCTACAGGGGCAATCTGCATCACGCAAGAAGTGTATTCCATGAGCTTCTCGGGCTCTTCATCAGGGAGTCCGTCCGTCTGTCAAAAAAACTATTTCTGATTTGGGTCACTACAA
>SOHZ01000269.1 GCA_004377365.1 Anaerolineales bacterium
AATCCTCCATCTGGGCCCGATAAATCTCCTTCTCGGCCTCAATGATTTCAGCCGGGATATCGTCAGGAAGCAGATACTTGGGTTTGGCCGCCACCACCTGCATAGCCAAATCGTGGGCCAGGGCCAAAAAGTCATCCGTCCTAGCCACGAAATCCGTCTCGCAATTGACTTCTACCAAGGCGGCCACACGGCTGCCGGCGTGAACATAGCTGCCGATGGTGCCTTCGTTGGCGGCTCGGCTGGCCCTCTTGGCTGCCACAGCCAGGCCCTTTTGCCGCAGGTACTCGACAGCCTTATCGAAAGCGCCATCTGCTTCCTGGAGGGCATTCTTGCAGTCCAGGACTCCGGCCCCGGTTTCCTCCCGTAATTCCTTTACCATTGCAGTAGTGATTTTCAACGTGGATGTAACCTCCCCTGATTGTCCTATTTTGCGCATTCACCTCCCGCCGTCATCAAGCTTCTTCCATCTCCTCGCCTACCTCTTCGGGTCGCTCTCCTTCAGCCTCCGTAGCTTCGGGGGCCTCCATAGTAGTTTCTTCGGCGGGCTCCTCAGCGACCTCCTCAATCTCCGCTTCAGGCTCCACCTCGAACTCTACTTCCACCTCCTCAACCTCCTCTTCCTCGAACTCGTCCATCTCTTTGAGCTTGGCCAGAGTGGAAGCACCAAGATACAACTCGTCCCTCTCTTCAATTCCCTCCAACCCCTCTTCCTCTGCCATTGTGGCTGCCCGGATCTGCTGCCCCTCCAAGACGGCATCAGCCACCTTGCTAGTGATTAATTTGATAGCCCGAATGGCGTCATCATTGGCCGGGATCACGTAATCAATAGGGTCGGGATCACAATTGGTATCCACCATGGCCACAATGGGAATGTCCAACTTGTTGGCCTCTTTGACGGCAATAGCCTCGCGCCGGACATCGGCGATGAAGACCAAACTCGGCAAGCGCCGCATCTCCTTGAGTCCACCCAACTTTCGGTTCAACTTGTCAATCTGTCGCTGTAAACCTAAAGCCTCTTTCTTGAGCAACCGACTGAATTCACCTAACTCCTGTCGTCTTTCCAGGCCGAGAAGATAATCAATGCGCTGGCGAATGGTCCGAAAGTTGGTCAATGTACCACCCAGCCAACGCTGATTAACATAGGGCATACCGCACCTTTCGGCCTCCGAGGCAATGCTCTCCTGAGCCTGCCTCTTAGTGCTGGCGAAAAGGACTGTACCTCCCTCGATAACAGTATCTCTGATCACACTATAGGTTTCCTCCAGCCTGACAATGGTCTGCTGGAGGTCGATAATGTGAATGCCATTGCGCTCCGTGAAAATGTAGGGCTTCATTTTGGGGTTCCAACGCCTGGCGCGATGGCCAAAGTGGACACCTGCCTCCAATAGCTGCTTCATTGAAACAACTGGCACTTTCTCTCCTCCTAAATTCGTTATTCTTCCGCCCTTCTCATCCTGACAGGGGTACCGATTTGCGGCACTATCGCGCCACAGGCTACTCGGCACGTCCCCTCCAGTTAAAGAGCGTGCTTGATGATTCTTTACCCAACAGCTTAGTATAGCATAGAGTTATTCATCATGCAAATTGACTTGCGTGATGGTACTTCACCTATACTTCCTCCGTACGGACCAGGCGTTGCGGAGGTAATTGGGAGCCACCCGCAACAGTACAGAGAGCAAACCCCTCGGCGGCTCGTGGTATCTCGGATTCAGCTCCATTTGGATGGCGTGTTCTCTGTCGCAAGCCACCGCACACAGGCCACAGCCGATGCATCGCTCCGTCAGGTGCTGATGCGACTTGCCCTTGGCATCCACGACCATTGCGCCCACGGGGCAAACCTTGGCACACTTGCCACAGTACGCGCACGTGGTGAGGTCCACTTTTGGTATAAAGCGTGGCGGCGCGATCATACCTGGCGCGTTGAACTCGCTGATCGTACGCAGCGCGCCGCAGCAGCACCCACAGCAGGAGCACGAGGCCCCACTGCTGCTCTTGCCTAGCTCCGTTTCGATGATGAAACTGGCCAGCCCTGCGGCTGCGGCTTCGGCCTTGATCTCCAGGATATCTTTCTTCTCCACCCGCCGCATCTTGCCGTTGCGGATGAGAAACTCGGCTGCGTCGCCAAAGCCGACGCAGTTCTCCAGGGGTCTGCCGCAGCCCCGGCCCACGATCTCCTCGGTCATCCGGCATTGGCACAAGCCCACCGCGAACACCTTGTATCGGTCCAGGGTCTCCTCAAGGCGGTCCGAGGGCAAGGCCATAGGGTGGGCTTCGATGGCCTCCCCCACCGGCACGTAGCGCACCGTTGAGGTCGGGTATTCAGCATAATCCACAAAGTATCCCGTCTCGTAGAGCGCCGCGAACAACTCAGCAAGGCGGCGATGCCAATCAGTGAGGGTATCCAGTGAGGTTCGTACCAGGCTCATCTCGAACACCCCTGGCATGAGCGGCATCAAATAGTAGCGCTTCTTGTCCCCTGTGCCGGAACTGAGCAGGACGAACTTCTCGAGGGCCAGGCGTTCCAGAATGGGGCGCACCTCCTCCACCAGCCAGTGTTCGGCCGCGGCCACGGCCTCCGCCGTTTTGCCGGGAAGAGGATTGAGGTGGCGGACCAGCGACGCCTCTTCCTCTGTGTATATGTGCTGGACGAGCGCGATCAACTCATCGCAGATTGGGGGCCCCATGAGCAGCGGGTTGGAGTACATCTTAGCCACTTCCAGGTAGGGCGCAGGGACGCCGGAGTAGTCGCTGAGCTTTTTGGGCTTCACCGACCTAAGCCGTGGCTCTCTCGGGCCGACGATGCCGTCTTTTATCTGTATGACTTGGCCAGTATTGGGATTGCTTGTCACAATATCACTCCTTAGTCCTCACCCACTCCGACCTCGGCCTCTTCGACGGCGTGTAGCAGGAGCAGGAAGAACGCCGCGCCACCCTCCGCCAGCGAATGCATCCCCTCGACTTTGCCCAGGTAATCGTCTGGCGAGAGGGACTTGTGGCCGTAGATGTGACCGTTCGACTTGACCTTGGCCACGTACCGATCCGGGCCGAGGCGGTGGCTGTAGATTTCGCCATTGTCCAGGTGCACCTGGCCCAGATATTCATCCGGGCCATGGCGATGGCGGTAGACCTTGCCGCTATCCAGTTCTACGCGGCCCGCGTACTCGTCGGGGCCACGGCGGTGACGATAGACCTTGCCGCTTTCGGGCTCGACCCGGCCCAGGTACTCATCCGGTGCGCCGGGCTTATGACGATAAACTTTTCCCATAGGTATCCTCCTGAAGGCTATTATACCACACAGCCAGTCCAACGGCGGCTCGCAGGTTCGTCCAAAATAAAAAGCCGGGGCAACTATCCCCCGGCTACCATGAGCATCAGGGCTACGCTGTCACCATCCTTCAGGACGGTGTCAAAACGGTCGCGGGTTATCCAGTCTCGGCCGTTGAGCAAGACCTGAATCGTGATGTCCAGTTGGCCATCTTCGTCGAGAATGGCCTCCCCAGCCTTTGGACCGTAGCGTTTGACGATGTAGCCTATCAGGTCGTTGACCGTCTTCCCTTCAAAGTTTACGTCCAACTCTTTCTTGCCTGTCACCTTGGACAGCGTTGGCAAGCCAAGGATTTTCAAATTCACTCTCATCATCCGACTCCCATATCGCAACGCTTTTCTCAAAGGTTCACCACGCGCTTGAGAAGCACCTTTCGTCTGCCAGGTATGGCCTCCTTCACCTTCTCCCCGAAATCGTACTTTCGGCATCTGGGGCAGAAGGTGAGGTATTCATCAGGGACGGTTCCGTCTTCCAATTGCTCACTGATGTATTCAAGGGTGTGCCTGGGTAGAAAGAATCCGCCACAACGCTGACAGAAGAGACCATGCTCGGTGAGGCCATCTCGAAGGGCCAGTTGCCGCACCCCCTCGACGAAATCCCGATACCTGACGCCAGCCGGACATATCTCGGTGCAGACATCACAGGTCAGACAGAACCAGATGCCGATGTCCGTCAGGATATACAAGTCCGTCAAAGTCTTCTCGATCATCCCGCGGGGAGATATCTCATAAGAAAAATCCTTGAAAATCTCCGTCATGGGGCAAGCTGCCACACACTTTCCGCACTCAACGCAGAGAAACAAATCGCACTGACTGGCAATCTCGCTTATTGTGTCCGCCATTCCAACTCTCCAGAAAAAAAGCTTGTCTTGAGCAAAGCCGAAACAAAAGTGTCATTCTGAGGAGTGAGCCGAAGCCCTGAGCAAAGCGAAGGGGAAGCGACGAA
>SOHZ01000140.1 GCA_004377365.1 Anaerolineales bacterium
GAGAATGGAGAATGGGAGAATGGAAAATGAAGAATGGAGAAAGGAGATAATAACTAATGGCGCTAAGTGGTCTTGAAATCTATAAATTGCTTCCCAAAACCAATTGCAAGGATTGCGGCTTTCCTACCTGCCTGGCCTTTGCCATGAAGCTTTCTCAGAAGCAGGCCGAGCTGTCAGCCTGTCCTCACGTCTCCGATGAGGCCAAAGAAGCCCTGGCCGCAGCCGCGGCCCCACCCATCCGCCTGATTACCGTTGGGGCGGGCGATAGGAAGATCGAGGTTGGCAATGAGACGGTCATGTTCCGCCACGATAAGACCTTCTTCCACAAGCCGGGGCTTATGGTGCGGGTTAAGGACGATCAACCCCCCGCTGAAGTCGGGGAACTGGTAGCCAGGGTGGATGGTTTCAGCGTGGAACGCGTGGGTATGGAGCTAAGGCTCAACGGCATTGCCGTGGAAAACGCCTCCAGCGATGCGGATACCTACGCGGCTTGCGTAGAGGCGGTGCGGGCCAAGACCCAGTTGCCTCTGGTCCTGATGGCCAAGGACCCGGCCGCTATGAAAGCCGCTCTGGCCAAGACCGATGGCAGCAAGCCCCTCATTTACGCTGCAGACAAGGACAACTGGCAAGCTATGGCTGAGCTGGCCAAGGAGCACAAAGCTCCTCTGGCTGTCTATGAGCCCGAAGGTCTGACCCCTCTGGCCAATCTGGTCGAACAGGTCAAGGGGGCTGGGGTGGAAGACATCGTTCTCGATCCTGGAGCCAGGACACCGGCCGAGTCCCTGAGCACGTTCACCCAACTGCGTCGTCTGGCCCTGAAAAAGAACTTTCGTCTGCTAGGCTATCCGTACATTAGTTTCCCGGGTGAAGGAACTGATTCTGAAGCAGAAGAAGTGGTCCTGGCTGCCCAGCACGTCGCCAAATACGGCGGGTTCATCGTCCTCGATCACTTTGACCCGGCCACGGCCTACCCTCTGCTAACCCTACGCCTGAACGTCTACACCGATCCACAGAAACCCATCCAGGTGGAGCCGGGCCTGCGTGACATCAACGGGCCGGCCGCCGAGTCGCCGCTGCTGGTGACCACCAACTTCTCCCTGACCTACTTCAGCGTCTCTGGCGAAGTGGAGGGCTCTGGCATTCCCTCGTGGCTCCTCATCTGCGACTCTGAGGGGCTGAGCGTGCTCACTGCCTGGGCTGCCGGCAAATTCGACGCCGAGAAAATCGCCAAGACGGTCAAAGAATTCAACGTTGGGGAAAAACTCGGCCATCAAAAGATCGTTATTCCGGGCTTTGTCTCCGGCATATCAGGTGAGTTGGAGGAAGAGCTGCCCGGCTGGGAGATCAGGGTCGGCCCCCGCGAAGCCGTTGACATACCGGCTTATCTGAAGAACGTCTGGAAATAGTGATCCGCTAGAGATAGAGAGGGCGATCTCCGGTCTTTGGTCTCCGGTCTGAACGGCACACAGGGCCCAAAGTTCAAAGTCCAAAGTCGCAAGGCCTCGGACCTTGGATTTTGGGCCTTTACCGTGTAAGGAGCAGTACAATTAGCGACAAGGGCATCGTTGTCTTCAAGCCCTCGGGCAAAGTAATAGAAGTTGAGGTCGGCACTCTGCTCTCGGAGGCAGCCGCTCAGGCCAACATCGAGCTGAACCTGCCTTGTGGCGGCCAGGGGCGGTGCGGCCGCTGCAAGGTGTTGGTAGAGCACGGGCCCGTCAGCCGGCGGCCTAGCGCCAAGCTTTCTCCGACTGAAGAGGAGGAGGGCTACGCCCTGGCCTGCCAGGCGGTGGTCAAAGGTGATGTGATCCTCTCTGTGCCCGAGCAAGAGAAAATCGAGCGCAGGATCGCCGAGGAGGCCAAAGGGGCGGAGAGGATCGCCCTGCCGTTAGAGTTCGAGTGGCCCCTTGATCCCTCCATCGGCAAATTCTTTGTCACCATAGAGCCTCCTAGCCTGGAAGACAACACCACCGACTTTGATCGGTTGCGGCGCGAGCTGAAGGCCCAACACGGTATTTCTGACCTGACCATCGGTCTGCCGATCCTCAAGAAACTGGCCACCACTTTGCGCGACGCCGACTGGCAGGTGACGGCCGTCCTGGAGATGGGGGATGGTGCGTCAGCCAATAACTGTGGCCCCTACCTGATAGACATTCTGCCTGGTGACCAGACGGCCCAATCCTTTGGCCTGGCCATTGACATCGGCACCACCAGTAACGTGGTTCACCTGGTTGATCTGCTGAGCGGTCGGATCATAGATCGGGCCTCAGAATACAACGGTCAGATTTCCTGCGGTGAGGACATCATCTCACGCATCATCTATTCTCAGAAGGGCGACGGACTGGCCCACCTGCAACGCCTGGTGCTCAAGACCCTCAACGGGCTGATTGACGAACTGGTCAGCCGCAACGGCATCCGCCACCAGGAGATCCATAAAGCAACGGTGACCGGAAACACCACCATGATCCAACTGTTCCTGGGGTTGAATCCCAGATACATCCGCGAGGAGCCCTACATCCCGACCATCTCCCATCCTCTGCTTGTGACAGCCGAGGAAGCAGGTCTCAACATCAACTCCCAGGGGACTGTTGACTGCCTGCCAGGGGTGGGAGCCTACGTGGGAGCCGACATCACGGCGGGAGTCCTCAGTTCCGATATGTACAAGACCGATGCCTTGACCCTGTTTATGGACGTAGGCACCAACGGCGAAATGGTGCTGGGCAACGCCGATTGGCTGCTGGCCTGCGCCTGTTCGGCCGGGCCAGCCTTTGAGGGTTCGGGAGTGCGGCACGGGATGCGGGCCACGGCGGGAGCTATCGAGGAAATCTGGATCAACCCCGAGGGATATGAGCCTACCTACCGCGTCATCGGCAACGTCCCCCCACGAGGGATCTGTGGTTCAGGTATGATTTCCCTTCTGGCCGAAATGTTCATCACCGGGGTCATTGATAAATCGGGGAAGATCAACCGGGACCTCCCTACCCCTCGGACTCGCGTGGGCGATCACGGTGGCGAGTACGTGGTCGCCTGGGCAGCCAAGACGGCTATCGGCCACGACATCGTCATCACTGAGGTGGACATCGAGAATCTGATCCGTACCAAGGGAGCCATTTATGCCGGGTTTTCAGTACTGGTGCACAGCGTGGGCCTGGAACTGGCCGACGTAGAGCAAGTCCTCATCGGTGGCGCTTTTGGCCAGTACATCAACATTGAGAAGGCCATCCAGATAGGCTTGCTTCCTGACTTGCCGTGGGATCGCTTCAAGTATCTGGGCAACACCTCCGTTCTGGGAGCAACCTATTCTCTCTTCTCACGCGACCTGCGTCGTGAGATCACCGAGATCGCCAACAGGATGACCTATCTGGAACTCAGCGCCGACAACCGCTTTATGGATCAATTCGTGTCAGCTCTCTTTCTGCCCCACACCGATACGGCCAGCTTTCCCTCTGTGATGAAACTCTTGATAAAGGTGAGGTCTTGACAAAGCTCTCTATCATCATCCCCTGTTACAATGAGGCAGCAACGATCACAGAGCTTCTGGCCAGAGTAGCGAGGGCCGAGACGTGCGGTCTAGAAAAAGAGATCATCGTCGTCAACGACGGCTCGATAGACGAGACCAGCCAATTGCTGGAAGGGCTACAGGGAGACGGGGTTAAGGTCATCCACCACGAAAGGAATCGTGGCAAAGGAGCAGCCATCAGAACCGCGCTGGAGCAGGTGACAGGCGACATCGTACTCATCCAGGACGCTGACCTGGAATACAACCCCGACGAGTATCCATCCTTGTTGCAGCCTATACTGAACGATCACGTCGAGGTTGTTTATGGTTCCCGGATGCGGCGCAAGGGCACCAGACAAGGTGCTCTGCCCTTCCTGGTGGGGGGTATGCTTCTGAGCCGACTAACCAACCTTCTCTATAAAGCCAGTATCACCGACGAGCCAACGGGCTACAAAGTTTTCAAGGCCAGCCTTTTGAAGAGCATTGATTTGAAGTGCACCGGCTTCGAGTTCTGCCCGGAGGTGACGGCCAAGGTCTGCAAGCGGGGTTGTGAGATCAAAGAGGTACCCATCTCCTACAACCCCCGCTCTGTGAGCGAGGGGAAGAAAATCAGTTGGCGGGATTTCATCGTCCACGTCTTCATCTTGCTTAAATATCGTTTCTTTGAGTGAGCGCATTTGACCATAGAGCAAGATACCATCCTCAAATCTCAAATCTCAAATCTCAAATCTCAATATACCCATCACTTTATAGGTCTTGTCGGCTATCTT
>SOHZ01000297.1 GCA_004377365.1 Anaerolineales bacterium
CCAAGGTTCACGGAGGGATTCTGCTCTCGGATGATGAAACATTGAGGACAGCCTCGAATGAACATCCCGACCTGTTTCCAGAAACTATCAGCAGTGCTCAAGCTGACGAACTGCTGAAGAAAGGGAAAGTGCCATGAAAGCCTTCACAGCCGCCTGCATCCAAATTGCCATTGCCCCCAACGCCGTAACCGAAAACCTGGAGAAAATCGAGACCTGGCTAGAGCGAGCGGTGAAGGAGAATGAGGCCGACCTCGTCCTCTTCCCCGAGACGATCACCACTGGCTTTTCGCCAGGGATGGGAGCCGAGGAACTGTGGGACCTGATAGAACCCATCCCTGGCCGGATCACAGACCCCATCGCCCGCGCCGCCCGCAGCCTGGAGGTCCACGTGGTGTTGCCTACCTATGAGAGGGGTCCCGAGCGGGGTGTGGTCTACAACTCGGCTGCCCTTATCAATCCACAGGGCGAGGTCGTCGGCGTCTACCGCAAGACTCACCTCTTCCCTACCGAGAGGCTGTCCGGCCCTTCGACAGGCTCAGGACGTGGCGGGTGGTCCACACCGGGCACGGAGGCGCCGGTTTTCGAGACCGACTTGGGCACCATTGGCATGATCATCTGCTACGACGGCGATTTCCCAGAGCTTTCGCGGGTGCTGGCCATCAAAGGGGCCGAGGTCATCGTGCGGCCTGCGGCCCTGCTGCGCAGCTTTGAAATATGGGAGATGACCAATAGGGCCCGAGCCTACGACAACCACGTCTACATGGTAGCCTGCAACGCCATCGGCCCTGATGCCGGAGGCAACTATTACTTCGGCCACTCACAAATCGTCTCGCCTATCGCCCAGGTGCTGGCCCAGGCCAGAGGTACTGAGGAGATCATCGCCGCTGAGCTGGATCCCGACCCCATCAAGTATATCACTTACGGGGCCAAGTCACCCATGATCTTTGACCACCTGCAAGACCGCAATCTGGCCGCTTACGAAGGCATTCTTCAGCCAGCCCGAAGCCGCTTTGAACCAGCTCGACGGGTGGAGTATCTAGAGGGGTAAGAACGAGGGGGACACCTTTGCTGAGCCAATCAGTGGTTTGCCAAGGCCGCCAAACCGTGCTATGATACACCTAGCCTTTTGCTATAGGGGCACTCGGCGATCAGGAGAATCTGTGTGGGTGCGCGAGGAGGGTTACGATGAAAAAGCTAATTGTTTTGTCCTTAGCCCTAGCCTTGGTCTTGACGATGACCAGCCTGGCCTTCGCCGCGCCGGCGGGTGGTGGGGAAACTACTCTACGTATCACCATCAGCCCGCGGGCCGGGCCGACAGGCACAGCCATCACAGTAACCGGCACGGGAGCTCATCCTGACAAGCCGGTGAAGGTTTCCTTCGTCGTCTCGGGCGAGGACTGGGGCCCACCTTTGGCCACGACCGATGTCACGCCTAATGCGGATGGCACCTTTGAGGTCACCGTCACTGCCCCGGGGGAGACGGCAGATGGCACGTACGCTGTCCGCGCTAGCCAGACCAACCCCCTGACGGGTAACATCTTCCACTACTGGTGGAACTCTTTTGTCGTGGGTGCAGCCCCCGCAATGCCGCCGACCGGAGGAGAAATGCCCCAGTCGGCTCAGGGTACGGCGATCATAGGTCTGGTTTTGCTCGCCTGGCTGCTCGGCGCCAGTCTAGGTCAATTGGCCAGAGACTGAGTGATCTATTCTATAAAGAATGCTCAGCGCTATACCTCTCTTCTGACGGGGACAGGCCGTGAGATGCTTGCCACTGCCGGGTCTCATTGACGTGCACGTCCACCTGCGGGACCCAGGGGCTACCTACAAAGAGGATTTTAGCACGGGCACGGCGGCGGCCCTGGCCGGTGGCGTGGTCGCCGTGCTGGACATGCCCAACAACACTCCGCCGACTGTAAACGGGCAGAGGCTGAGTGAAAAGACGCAAATCGCTTCCGAGAAGGCCCGCTGTGATTTCGGTTTCTACCTGGGGGCTACAGAGGACAACGTAGGCGACGGAGCCACCCTTAGCCATCGTGTGGCCGGGCTCAAAATCTACATGGGCCAGACCTACGGCCCGCTGAAGATGGCTGATCTGGCTGCTCTGATGGCCCACTTCCAAAGCTGGCCAGCCGATAAACCTATCGCCGTGCACATCGAGGGCCTAGCTATGGCCGGAGCCATCGCCCTGGCGCGACTGTACGGCAAGCAGTTGCACATCTGCCATGTCAGTCGCAAAGCCGAAATAGAACTCATTAAAAAGGCCAAGGAGAGCCAGGGGGCAACCAAACTCACCTGTGAAGTCACGCCCCATCATTTGTTCCTGACCCAGGCCGACGCTGCGAGGCTGGGTAATTTAGCCCACGTAAAGCCCCCGTTGGGCACTGAGGAGGACCGAGCAGCCCTCTGGGACAATCTGGACATTGTTGACGTCATCGCCTCGGATCACGCCCCCCACACCATCGCTGAAAAGGAAAGCCCTGAGCCTCCTCCCGGCGTCCCCGGCCTGGAGACTACATTGCCTTTGCTCCTCACCGCCGTGGTCGATGGGCGACTCTCCTGGGAACGCCTGATCGAGCTAACCTCGGAGAATCCGGCCCGCATCTTTGGCCTGAAACGGGATGAAAGGACCTATATTGAGGTAGACCCCGACGACAGATATGTCCTCAATGGCTCGTCTCTCAAGACAAAGTGTGGCTGGACGCCTTTCGAAGGGATGACAATGCGAGGCCGCGTGGTGAGGGTCTACCTGCGTGGCGCTCTGGCCTACGCCGATGGTCAGGTGCTCGTCCAGCCGGGCTTTGGGCGAGCGTTGTTCTGAAATCACTATTCTAGTATCGCAAGAGGTGAATTTATGTCAACTAAAGATGTCCCACGTCCCCCTAAGAAAGTAGGTCTGGCTCCCAATCTGAACAGTGGCTTCTACGGCCAGGACATTATTTCGGTGTCTCAATTCACCAGGGAGAGCCTGGATTACATCTTTGGCATAGCCGAGGAGATGCGGGCTATCGTCAAGCGAGCTGGCTCCACCGACCTCCTGAAGGGCACTGTTTTGGCCTGTCTCTTCTACGAGCCCAGCACCCGCACCAGTGCATCCTTCATCGCCGCCATGTCGCGTCTGGGAGGCACCGTCATTCCCATCACCCAGGGTGTCCAGTTCTCATCGGTAGCCAAAGGCGAGTCGCTGCCTGATACCATCCGCACTCTGGAATCCTACGCCGACATGATTGTCCTGCGCCACCCCGAGGTGGGAGCCTCGGAGATAGCAGCCAGATATGCCCGCAAACCCATCATCAACGCTGGCGACGGCATCGGCGAGCATCCCACCCAGGCCCTCCTGGACCTCTTCACCATCAAAGAGGAACTGGGGCAGATTGATGGCCTCGCGGTGGCCATGGTGGGTGACCTGAAATACGGGCGCACTGTTCACTCGTTGACGCGCCTGCTCTACTCGTACGATGTCGAGTTAAGCTTCGTCTCACCGGAGATCCTGCGCCTGCCACTGGACATTATGAACGAGGTCAGAGCACGCAACCTGCCAGTGCGGGAGACTTACGACGTGGCCGACGTGATCGAGATAGCCGACGTGCTCTACGTGACCCGAGTGCAGAAAGAGCGTTTCTCCGACCTGTCTCAGTACGAAGAGGTGAAGGGCTGCTACGAGATCACGCCCGAACTGATGGAGCGGGCCAAGGAGAAAATGATCGTCATGCACCCTCTGCCCCGGGTGGGGGAGATCCACTACGCTGTGGATGATGACCCCCGAGCCGCCTACTTCCGCCAGATGGAGAACGGCATGTACATCCGCATGGCCCTGCTGGCAGCGGTGTTAGGGAAAGCTTAACACGAAAGATGCGACAGGCACGAAAGTTGACTTTTGCTGAGAAGCTGGCTCACGCTATTGAGTGCAATGACAGCCTCCTGTGCGTAGGACTGGACCCGCGTCCTGACCGCTTCTCTCCTCAAGTTTTAGCTCAGTCAGACCCGATCTTCGCTTTCAACAAAACCATCATTGATACCACTGCTGACCTGGTCTGCGCCTACAAGCCCAACTTTGCCTTCTACGAAGCGCAGGGACTGAAAGGGCTCGCAGCGCTGCGCCGGACCATCGAGTACATCCACGAGGTGACGGACGTGCCAGTGATTCTGGACGCCAAGCGGGGCGACATCGGCTCCACCGCCGAGGCCTACGCCCAAGCTGCCTTTGAGGTGTGGGGAGCAGACGCGGTCACTGTCAACCCCTACCTGGGCCACGACGCCGTGCAACCCTTCACCGCCTATGCTGACCGGGGCGTCTTTGTGCTGTGCCACACTTCCAACCCCGGGGCCGCAGACCTGCAAACGCTGGACTGCGGTGGACGGCCCCTCTACAAGATAGTGGCCGAGCAAGCAGTCCGGTGGGGCGCGAACGTCGGCCTGGTGATCGGAGCCACCTACCCCCAGGCATTGCGGGCTGTGCGGGAGATGGCCCCGCAGATGTGGATCCTGCTGCCTGGGATCGGCGCCCAAGGGGGCGACCTTGAGGCCGCCCTGGCTGCCGGGTTAGACCAGCAGGGGTCAGGCGTCATCGTCAGCGCCTCACGCAGTATCATCTACGCGGAAGACCCCTGCGTTGCAGCCCAGGAGTTGCGCGACCGGATCAACGCCGCCAGGTCTATTCCCAATTCCCAATTCCCAATTCCCAAATCTCAAATCCCAACATCGCCTCGAGACCAGCTCATTCTGGCGCTGGCGGACATTGGCTGCGTGCGCTTTGGCGACTTTACCCTACGTTCAGGCCAGCGTTCGCCTGTCTACATTGACCTGCGGCTGTTGGTTTCCCACCCCAACGTCCTGCGCGGTGTGGCCCGAGCCTACGCTCAACCGCTCCGCCCCTTAGCCTTCGACCGCTTGGCCGCTATCCCCTACGCTGCCTTGCCCATCGGGACGGCGGTAAGCCTGGAATTGGGCTGTCCTCTCATCTACCCCCGCAAAGAGGTCAAAGGCTATGGCACCAAACGGGCTGTGGAGGGCGAGTTCCAAAAGGGCGAGCGCGTCGCCGTCCTCGATGACCTGATCACCACTGGCGCTAGCAAGCTAGAGGCCATCGCTCCTCTGGAAGAACTCGGCCTTCAGGTGGAAGACGTCGTCGTCCTCATTGATCGGGAGCAAGGAGGACGAAAGTATCTCGGGGAACGCGGCTATCGCCTACACGCTGTCTTCGGCCTGGGGGAAATGCTGGACGTTCTGGCTCAACACGGCCGCATCTCGATAGCGCAGCGAGATGAAGTGAAAGCTTTCCTGGCGGGGAGCTGAAACCCATGACCCAACCTGAGCTTGCTGTTGACCTCTGTGGCGTCCGCCTGTCCAATCCCCTGATCCTGGCCGCCGGCATCCTGGGAACGGGAGCTGAGCTCCTGGAGAGAGTGGCCAGAGCCGGGGCAGGAGCCGTAACGGCCAAGTCGTGCGGCCTGGAGCCTCGGGCGGGCCATCCCAACCCTACCGTATTGGATTGGGGCCACGGCCTGATCAATGCCATCGGGCTGGCTAATCCCGGTGTCGAGGAGATGGCGGCCATCCTGAAAGACGCCAAAGGCAGATTAAAGCCCCTGGGCGTACCTCTTATCGCCAGTATCTTTGCCGAAACGGTGGAGGGCTTTGCCGAAGTAGCCCGTCGGGTAAGCAAGGCCGAGCCAGACTTCATCGAGGTGAACATCTCTTGCCCCAACGTGGCCGCCGAATTCGGACGTCCCTTTGCCGCCGACCCCGATAGTGCTGCCGCTGTGACCAAGGCAGTGAAGGAGGCGACGCATCTTCCAATCATTGTCAAGCTCTCCCCTAACGTGACCGACATCGCAACCATTGCCCGGGCGGTGGAGGCGGCCAGAGCCGACGTCATCGCGGCCATCAACACCGTGGCCGGGATGGTCATTGACGTGGACTGCGGCCAGCCTATCCTGGCCAATCGAGTGGGGGGGCTTTCAGGTCCGGCCATCAGGCCCATCGCCGTGCGTTGCGTCTACGAAATCTACCAGGCTGTGGACATCCCTATCATTGGCCTGGGCGGCGTGGTGGACGGCCGGGATGCCGTGGAGATGATCGTGGCCGGGGCCACAGCCGTGGGGGTCGGTTCTGCTGTTTACTACCGAGGCGTGAACGCTTTCGGGGAGATGACGCAGGAGATAGCCTCTTTCATGGTCGAACACGGCCATAAGACCCTGGCCGACTTCAAAGGGATGGCCCATGAGAGACTTCCAAAGTCTTCCGAGACTTCGGAAGTCTGATCTCCCGAATGATTGAAGTGATACCCATGAAGAGTGCTTTGCCCCAGCCAACTAAGATAGCAAAGGTTATCGAGGAAAGCGCACAAGTCAAGACCTTCGTCCTGGAGGCAGCGGTTGAGGCGGACCCAGGTCAGTTCATCATGGTTTGGTTGCCTCGGACAGACGAGAAGCCCTTCAGCCTGGTGAACGCAGACCCCGTGGTCATCACTGTGGCCAGGGTCGGCCCTTTTACAGAAAAGTTGCATCGGCTGAGGATTGATGATAGAATATGGTTTCGGGGGCCCTTGGGGCGAGGTTTCGAGTTGAGGGGAAAGCGCATTCTACTGATAGGCGGTGGTTACGGCGTTGCCCCTCTGGCCTTTCTGGCCCAGCGAGCGGTAGGGGCCAGACGGCGGGTTACAGCAGTCATCGGGGCGCGGTCCAGAGCCGACATCGTCTTTCCACAGCGCTTCGCCGAGTTGGGCTGTTCGGTGGTTCTGGCCACTGAAGATGGCTCGGCTGGAGTTCGGGGCCTAGCCACTGACGTGGCCGAATTGCTTCTCGAGAGAGGTGAGATAGATGCTGTCTACGCCTGTGGACCCAAGGCTATGCTGAACAGAGTATTGGAGATCTGCTGGAGCCATGGCCTTTTCTGTCAACTGAGTCTGGAGAAGTACATGCGGTGTGGGCTGGGAGTCTGTGGGTCGTGCCAGAGAGGAGGAATGTTGGTCTGTCGTGACGGTCCAGTATTCGCCTGTAGCGCCTGTACCGCAGGAATGATGCAATAGTGCCGCCTGTGGCGCCTGTACCGCAATAGTGGTGCAATAGTGCCGCCTTCTAACCATTTCCATCCCAGGGGGTAATCTCACATGAAGAAATTCGATTATGTCAAGCCGAAAACGTTAGCCGAGGCCAGTACCTTTATGATAAAGCACGATGGTGAGGCCAGGCTATATGCCGGTGGTACCGACGTGCTTATCCTCACGAGGAGTGGTTTTATCACGCCCCAGTATATTGTGGACATCAAAGAGATACCCAGCTTGCGGGACATCTCCTTTGACGAGACAGCGGGCCTGTCCATCGGTGCGGCAGCCACCCTGAACGCCGTCGCTATCTCGCCGATCATCAGAGAAAAGTTCGGTCTGCTAGCCGAGGCGGCCGAGACCATCGGCTCCTATCAGGTGCGCAATCGTGCTACCATAGGCGGCAATATCTGTAATGCCTCTCCCTCAGCCGACACCGTTCCTGCCCTTCTGGTGCTGGGGGCCATGGCCTGGGTCTTTGGAGGTGGAGAGGAGAAGGCCGTCCCCCTGGACACATTCCTCACCGGCCCTGGTGAGACTGGGTTGGGACCTGGGGATATCCTGACCTCGATCCAGATTCCCCTTCCCCCTGCAGGCAACGCCTATCGCTATCTCAAGTTGGGCCGGGTGCGAGCCGCCGACCTGGCCCTGGTTGGGGTGGCTGTCCTTGGCTTCCCCCAGGCTGGCAATCCATCGGGCTACGGGTTCCGTATCGCTCTGGGGGCTGTGGCTCCCACTGCCATCCGGGCACCAAAGGCCGAAGCTGTTCTCGTTGAATCCGTGGACGCCGAGGCCATTGAGAAGGCAGCACGCACCGCCATGAGAACTGCCAGACCCATCAGCGACGTGCGGGCCAGCGCCGAATACCGATCAGCCATGGTGCGGGCGCTGACAAGGCGAGGAATCAAAGAAGTGCTGGAAGATCTACATCAAATGCCCAATGACCAATGAGCCAATGCCCAATTGGGGTTTGGGATTTAGTCATTGGGATTTAAGGGAGGTGTCTTTGAGGCATCAAATCACATTGACAGTAAACGGCGAGATAGAGTTCCTGGAAGTTGAATCCCATCGGACACTGCTGCAAGTTCTACGGGAAGACCTGGACCTGACCGGCACCAAGGACGGCTGCAACAGCGGCGAGTGTGGGGCTTGCACCGTGCTTTTTGATGGAGAGCCAGTCAATGCCTGTCTGGTTTTGGCCGTGGAAGCCGACGGCCACGAGGTGATCACCATCGAGAGGCTGGCCCAGGATGGGGCGCTGGACCCCCTGCAACGGGCCTTCATCAACCGCAACGCCGTGCAGTGCGGTTTCTGTACGCCAGGCATGATCATCTCAGCCAGAGCCCTGTTGGATCGCAACCCCCGGCCCAGTGAGATGGAAATCCGCCAGGCCATTGCCGGGAACCTGTGTCGGTGCACCGGGTACACGCGGATCGTGGAAGCAGTACAGGAAGCAGCAGGGTAATGTATCTAACCATCCACAATCTATTCTGGCTGCTCCTGACAGGCTCAGCAGTTGGAGTGCTGGGTGCCATCCTGGGGATAGGAGGCGGCATATTTATCGTACCAGCCCTTGTACTCATCTTTCACATACCGGTGCATCATACCATTGCAACCAGTATCGTCAGCGTGATAGCCACTTCCAGCGCCGTGGCATCAACAAACGTCGAAAAAGGTCTGGCAAACATGCGCCTGGGGATGACACTGGAAATAGCAACCGTATTGGGAGCCATGTCGGGTGCCCTGACGGCAGGATGGCTTTCAGAGGCTACCCTCCTGCGAATATTCGCCGTCGTTCTGTTGGTCGTTGCAGTTTTGTTAGGATGGAAGAGTAGCAAAGGCGAGCGGGCAGCTATTCTCAATTCTCAACACACAATTCTCGATGATCAGCCAGATGACCTCGGCCTGTTGGGAGCGTCTTTCTACGATCTTGCCGAGGGAAGGCAGATCAGCTATCGGGTCTGGAAAGCGCCGCTTGGGTTCCTGGGTTCCCTGGTTGCAGGTAACCTTTCCGGCCTACTTGGAGTCGGTGGGGGTTTCATCAAAGTGCCAGTGATCCACCTGGTCTGCGGCGTACCCATGAAGGCCGCCACAGCGACGAGCAATTTCATGATTGGTGTCACTGCTGTCGCCAGTGCGTTCATTTACTTTGGCCGCGGCGAGGTGCGACCGGCATTAACCGCTACTGTGATTTTGGGCGTGTTGATGGGCTCTTTCATCGGTTCAGTTATTAGTCAGCGATTGCCCGGGCGGCTGGTACAGGCAATCTTTGCCGTTTTCCTTCTGCCGGTGGCCTGGCAGATGTTCGTGCGAGCGGGCCTGTAACCGGCAGGAGGGAATCATGCCGAAGGATACGAACAAGGAACACAGTGTTGATCACCTTATCCACCACACGCTCCTGGTTGGCGTGTCCATGAGTGCCATCTTACTCATATTGGGATTGTTGATCATGCTCGTTCGCGACACACCGAGTCCAGAAGTCGCTCCTTCACTAAGCGAGATTCTGCGCCAGGCATTTATGGCCAATGGGGCGGGTTTGATTTACCTGGGGCTCCTGCTATTGATGATCACTCCGGTAGCCCGAGTCGTGATGCTTGTCTACGGATACGCAAGGATCGGTTGGTGGCGTTTTGCCTTGATCTCCTTGCTAGTATTGTTACTGCTTGGCACAGGATTAGCACTAGGGATAGAGGGCTGACCTCAATTCCCAATTCTCAATTCTGAATTCTCAACGGGAGGAATATATGACCACTCGCGCTCAAGTCGCCGTGCTGCGCACGCAGCCAGAGACAGTGTTAAAAGATTACGAACGGTTGCTGGAGTTGGCTGAGGTGCGCCAGACCCTCGACCCAAAAGCGACCACCATTCTCAAAGATAATATCTCCTGGCACTATCCGATGCCCAGTGCCAACACCACGCCCTGGCAACTGGAGGGCACGGTGCTGGCCCTGCGCAAGGCCGGTTTCACCGACCTGAGTTGTGTACAGAACAAGACAGTGGTGATCAACACCTTCAAGGGCGAAGACCTGAACCATTACGTACCCATCTTCCGCCATTACGACATTCCTGTTCTGTATAACTTTAAAGACGGGGACATGAACTGGGTGCCCTACGAGCCCAAGGCCGAGATGTTGGCACTGGACCGCATCTATCCCAAGGGCATCCGCATCCCCGACTACTTCTTTGGCAAAAATATTGTGCATCTGCCCACGGTCAAATGTCACATCTACACCACCACCACTGGGGCCATGAAGAACGCCTTCGGCGGGCTCCTCAGCACCCACCGCCACTACACCCACACCTGGATCCACGAAACGCTGGTGGACTTACTTTCCATCCAGAAAGAGATCCATCCGGGCATCTTTGCCGTGATGGACGGCACTACCGCCGGCAACGGTCCCGGCCCGCGCACCATGAAGCCGGAGGTTAAGAACGTCATCCTGGCCAGCGCTGACCAGGTAGCCATTGACGCCGTGGCTGCCAAACTGATGGGCTTCGACCCCCTGGCCATTGACTACATCCGCCTGGCCCACGAGCGCGGCCTGGGCGTGGGCGACGTAAGCGAGATCGAGTTGGTAGGCGACGACGTGGCGGGCGAAAACTGGGGCTTCGAGGTAGGTTACAACTTCCACCGGTTCCTGGCCTGGCTGGGATGGTACGGCCCAACCAGGGTGTTTCAGAAGCTCATCTTCCACACACCACTGGTGATCATCCCCATCCTGGCCTCCGAGATTAACCACGATTACATCCACTGGCCGCTGAAGGAGCGTCACATCTATGAGCGGTGGCGGAGGGAGACGCCCTGGGGACAGTTGTTCCAACGTTACGAGCAGGCAGGACATCTGGCAAATAGGGAATAGCGAAGGGCAACGAATGGGGGATGGACAAGAATCTGGCGCAGAAGAGATTGCAGGGATGGGCCGAGTTCAATGATGAGGCAGTTTGCCCAGACACTGGAGCGCCTGGAGATCGTCATCCGCCACGAGAGCCTGCGGGCACAGGTTGAGAGATAACGAGGAGGGCACCATGTCCGAAGAACTAAAGGTCGTAGGTACCAACGTCCCCCGCCTTGACGCGCTGGACAAAGTGACCGGTGCAGCCAAATTCGTGGACGACATCCAGTTTGGGCCGGGGTTGCTGCACGCCAAGCTGAAACGCAGCCCCTATCCCCACGCCAGGATCGTCTGCATTGATACCCGCAAAGCGGAGTCCCTGCCCGGGGTGAAGGTGGTGGTCACCGGACGAGATTACCCCGAGCACTTTGTTGGGCTGTACCTGCTGGACCGGACGGTGTACGCCGTGGACCGTCCGCGCTTCGTAGGCGATCCGGTAGCAGCGGTAGCTGCCGTCAGCGAAGAGATTGCCGAACAGGCTGTGGAGTTGATCGAGGTAGAATACGAGGAGCTACCGGGTCTCTTCGACCCTGAGGAGGCGCTCAAACCCGATGCGCCCCTCATCCACCCCGACCTGGGCAAATATGAATGTGCACCTTTTATTCTGCCCGAGCCGGGCACCAATATCTCCAACCATTTCAAGCTGCGCAAGGGAGATGTGGAAGCAGGTTTCGCCCAGGCGGATGTCATCGTCGAGGGCACCTACCGCGTGCCCCACGTCCAGCACGTGGCCCTTGAGACCCATGTGGTGACCGCCCAGCAGGATGCCAGCGGCAAAATCACTCTATGGTCGTCCTCGCAATCGCCCTTCGCCCAGCGCGCCCTCATCGCCAAAGCCTTCGGCCTGCCCTTGGACCAGTTGCGGGTCATCACCCCTTACGTGGGCGGTGGCTTCGGCTCCAAGGCCGGAGTGAGCATGGAGGCCTGCGTGATCCCACTGGCCATGAAGGCCAGAGGCCGCCCGGTCAAACTGCGCCTGACGCGCCAGGAAGAGTTCTACACCAGCTTTGTGCGGCAGGGACTGGTGGCCCACATCAAGATGGGCCTGACCAAAGAGGGCAAGATCCTGGCCCAGGAGAACAAATTCTACTGGGACGCTGGCGGCTACACCGAATACGGCGTCAACATAGTCCGGGCGGCAGGCTACTCCTCCAGCGGTCCCTACGAGATACCCAACCTGAAGACGGACTCTTGTGCTGTCTACACCAACCATCCGGTGGGCGGCCCCATGCGTGGCTTCGGCATGCCCGAAATGCACTTTTGCCTGGAGCAGCACATAGATGTAGTGGCCAGGCGCATCGGCATGGACCCCGTCGAGTTCCGCTTGAAGAACGCCATCCGCGAAGGGGCGCTCATCCCTACAGGCAGTCCTATGCACCCCACCGGCTTCTCCGATTGCATCAGAAAGGCGGCCAGAGCCGTTGGCTGGGGCAAGAAGCGGCCACCCTCAGCTCCCCACAAGCGCCGGGGGCTCGGCTTCGCCGGGATGTGGAAGGCCCCAGCCATGCCGCCCAACCCTGGCTCCTCGGCCACGGTCAAGCTCAACGAGGATGGGACGGTGAGCGTGAGCATCGGCGCGGTGGACCTGGGCCAGGGCGCGCTGACCGTCGCTGCCCAGATGGCTGCCGAGACCCTGGGCGTACCTATGGATACCATCCGCGTCAACCTGGTAGACACCGACTACAGTCCCTACGAATGGCAGACGGTGGCCAGCCGCATCACCTGGTCCACGGGCAACGCCGTCGTCCAGGCAGCCGGGGTGGTGCGAGGGCGCATCCTGGATCTGGTGGCCGAGGTCTGGAATGAATCGCCGGAGGACCTGACCATCATTGATGGCAAGGTCATCTCCTTCAAATCGGAGCAGGAGATCGAGCTCAAAGACTTTGCTGTCACAGGCTTGCAGATGCCCGACGGCTCCTGGCGGGGTGGCCCTATCCTCGGCGAAGGCTCCTTCATGCCCACCTACGTGTCGGGGCTGGACGCAGAGACAGGCCAGGGGGAGCGGGCGGTAGTGCACTGGACCACGGGAGCTCAGGCTGTCGAGGTGGAGGTGAACACCGAGACCGGCGAGGTCGAGGTGCTCAAGGTGAGTGCGGCTTATGACGTGGGCAAGGCCATCAACCCGGACCTGGTGTTGACTCAGATCGAGGGGGGAGCGGTGCAGGGGATGAGCACAGCCCTCTTTGAAGAGCTCAAGCTAGAAAAAGGCCAACCGACCAATGCCAGCCTGACGGACTACAAGATCGCCACCGCAGTGGATGCCCCGGCCGAGATCAAAGGGCACATCGTGGAGGTGCCCCAGGACGATGGGCCGTGGGGCGCTCGCGGTGTGGGTGAGCACACCATGGTGCCCACTGCCCCGGCCATCGCCAACGCTGTCTACGATGCCCTGGGGGTGCGCATCACCAGCCTGCCCCTGACGGCGGAGAAGATTTACCTGGCTTTGCAGGAGAAGACGTGACCTCCTCAGCAATGATTTGCGGACATCTTGGACCGTACCGACCTTGTCTCCAATTATCAATACCGCTCCAAACAAGCCAGGTGCGACGCACTTGCGAGTGCGTCGCACCTTTTGCATTATTCCTCAGTTCAATGTTATAATGGTGTGGAACAGAACGTCACCTAGCTGCTCCACATAAGGGAAAGCAGGGATGGACACCCTCAAAGTCTTTATCAGCGGGACGATGCGCGACCTGAAAAGGGAGCGCGATATTGTGGCCGAGGCCGTAGCGGGGCTGCGCTATCAGGCGGTGCGGGCCGAAACCCTGGGGGCGGTGGACCGCTCCTCGCGGGAGGCCTGCCTGGACATGGCCCGCCAGTGCGACATCTACGTCGGGCTCTACGGCGACCGCTACGGCTGGGTCCCCGACGGCGACACTCTCCCGGTCACGGAGCAGGAATACAACGAGGCCCGCCGCCTGGACAAGCCCATGCTGATCTACGTCAAGGGCGATGCCTGGGAGCCCGGCCGCGAGGAGGCTCAGCAGGCTTTCCTGGACCGCGTGCTAGAATTCGACAGCGGCTACTTTGCCTGCCTGCACTTCACCGAGCTGGCGGACCTACGGGAGGCCGTGCAGCGCGACCTGCTACGGCTGGTGACCGGGATCGTGCGCCAGCGCGGGCGGGCGGCCATCCCCACGCCCCTACGCCCGCCGGCCCCACCGCGTCACTTTGTGGGCCGGGCAGCGCAGATAAAGGAGCTGCGGCGGATGCTGAGCGGCGGGGGTACGGCAGTCATCAGCGGGGCCGTGGCCAAGCTGGTGGGCATGGGCGGCCTGGGCAAGACGGCCCTGGCCGCCTACGCCGCACGGGAACTGGCCACCGAATTCCCCGACGGGGTGTTGTGGGCCGAACTGCACCGCAGCAGCATTGACGACATCCTGACGGCCATCGCCGGGTTCTACCACCTGGACCTGAGCCGTTGCCCCGACCGGGCCACCAAGGCCACCGCCGTGCGCGCGGTGCTGGAGACGAAGCGAGCCCTGCTGGTGCTGGACAACGCCCAGCACAACGACCAGTTGGAGCCTTTTCAGATGGGGGCCGGAGCCCGCTGCGCGGTGCTGGTCACCACCCGCCGCGACGATCTGGCCGCTCTGCGCCACGTCCAACGGGTGGGTTTGCCCCTGCTGAGCGAGAGCGAAGCCCTGGACCTGCTGCGGGGCATCGCTGGCAAGAAGCGGGTGGAGGCCGAGCCAGAGGTAGCCGAGGAGATTCTGGCCGTGGTGGGCTACCTGCCGTTGGCAGTGGACATCGTAGCCAGCCGCCTGCGGGACCGCCCGAAATGGAGCCTGGGTGAGATGCGGCGCCGGTTGGCCGACAGCAAGCGCCGCCTGGAGGAACTGGAGATCGGCGAGGATTACGGGGTGCGGCTGAGTTTCGACATGAGCTACGAGGCACTGAGGCCAGAGGAACAGCACTTCTTCGCCCGGATGGGGGGCTTTGGTGGCCTGGACTTTGACGTGACCGCTGCGGCGGCGGTGGCGGCCCAGGTGGAGGAGGGAGAGGCCGAGCGCACCCTGGAGCGGTTGCGCCACCTGGCCCTGGCCCAGCCCGGCCGCCGCGCCGGACGCTACGCCCTGCACCCCCTGCTGCGCGACTATGCCTGCGCCCACCTGGACGACCAGGATGCCTACCAGCGTATGGCGACTTATTACTTGAAACTGTCCGAAGAGTGGGAGCCTCAGCTTGCGGCAGGGAAGCAAATCGAGGCAGTGGAGTGGTTCGACGAGGAAATGGGCAATCTTCGCACCGGACGCGACTGGGCACTGAAGAACGAAGTCTGGGAACTGGTGCGCACCTATGGCATCACCGTGCCGCATTTCTTCATGGTGCGAGCGCGGTGGGACGAATGGGTCGCTTGGGGTGAGGTTGGGCTGCGGTCCTGTGAGGAACTAGGCGACGAGCACGGGGCCGGAACGATCACTGGCAACCTAGGTGCTGTCTACATGCAGAAAGGGGAGTGGGAGCGCGCCATCGAGTTCTATGAGAA
>SOHZ01000469.1 GCA_004377365.1 Anaerolineales bacterium
AGCTATCGTGTTCTCCGAATAGCCCTTCTCCGCGACAAGGAAGTCAAGGAATTTCCTTATTTGCTCCTGCATGGCCAACACTCCTTTCTTGCACCCCTATTGTACCATTAACTTTGCATAAAATCAAATCTGGCTAGTAGTGCACCACCACCAGGGTGCCAGGGTTCCCGTCACTGGCCCGCACAGAGTTCTTGCCGGAGGGCACAACAGGGCCAGACCACTCGTAGAGCCACCGGGCGTCCTCAGTCCGCAGGTTGACACAACCGTGGCTCATCGGTTGGCCAAAATTACTGTGCCAGTAGGTACCGTGAAAGGAATAAGCTTTGTAGAAAAACATGACATAAGGGACATTGGGCAAGTAATAGCCGGGGCCGGACATGGCCTGAGAGCGGACCTTCAGGTAGATATGGTAACGGCCTGTGACAGTGGGGGTCCAGCGAGTCCCGGTCGAGGCTAGCGCCCAGTAAACGGGTACGTCACCCTCATAAGCCGTCAGGCTTTGGGAACTAAGGTTGATATCTATCCACCTGTTGGAAGCAGCAACTGGAGGCGATGTGGGGATGGGTGTCGGCGGCGGCGGTGTGGGGGTAGGAGGCTCCGTCGCCACCATGGTCGGTGTAGCCGTCGGCTGAGGCGAGGGGGTATCTGTAGGAGGCGGAGTAAAGGTCGGTGTATCCGTAGGTCTCGCCGTTGGCGTGGGACTGGGCGTGAGCGTCTCGGTGGGTGTGGGGGTGTCGGTAGGCACCGGCGTATCTGTAGACGTGGGGGTAGGTGTATGTGTCAACGTGGGCGTCGGCGTATCCGTGGCTGTGGCTGTAAAGGTTGGGCGCAAGGTGGCCGTGAAGGTTGCAGTAGGCGCAGTGGTAGGCAACAATGCGGCCCTGACGGTCTGCTGGTCATCGCCTCCAACGAGGGCGAATAAGCCACCTACCAGAAAAGCTAAAATGCAGAGAAGCGTGGCCCCGCCGATGCTCGATATCAAACGCCGAGCTCGATGGGCTTTAACAGCTTCCTTGCCCCTGACGCGAACCGCCGAAGAAGTCAGGTCCACCGGACGTGGTGGGCCCTGACCCCGGCGACCAGCCTGCTCGAACCTCGTCACCCGCTTGCGGGCCCAGCGGATGCCAGCCTTGGCGTATTCGTTCCGCGGATTGATGGTCAATACCCGAACCAAATAGGCCAGGCTCTCGCGGGGGGCATCGGCCAGGCCAGCCTGCCAGAGGAGAGCCTGCTCGTTGTTCGGATCCATGTCCAAAACAGCAACAAAACAAGCACGGGCATCAGCCCGTCGGCCTACGTCCGCCGCGATGATGCCCAGCCTCAGCAAGTTCGAGATCTGATCCCCTTCTGGGGGAGATTTGAACCTCCTCTGTTGTGGGTTGCTCTCTTCAGACATTCAAAAGCTCTCCACCTGCCGTGAGAATCGCTGTCCGACTGGATTATGTCGTGTTTTATCTTACCATAAAATCACCAATTTGACAAATCGGTCAGGAGCAGCCTTGGCCGTTTAGCACCCGATTTGACAGTTGGGGCAAAATGTGCGATAGTTTAGATGGAGGTAATGGACTATGAAAGTGAAGGCAATGTTGTGGGGTTCGCTCCTGTTGGCCCTCGCGGCAGGCTGCGGGCTATCCAGAGCACCTTCGGAAATGGGGCAGGGGACGTCGGTCTCTGTTGTTGGCGGGTCTATCCCAGAGACGCGAATGGCCTCGCCTGCCAGCGGGACACAGGTTCCAACACCGACAGCCATAGCCTCTCCCACACCTGAGACCATGCCCATGCCGACCCATCAGGCCAAGATGGCATTGCCTGCGGTGCTGACCCAGCTTTCCCTGGGCGTGCCAGCCGGTAACGGCTACTACCCAGAAAAGATGGCCGTCAATCCCAATACCCACCGCGTCTATGCGCACAATCAGACCGGCGAGAAGGGTATGGGACGGGTCTCGGTCATTGATGGGCAAACTCAAGAGATCGTTGCCACCATTGACGTGGGACTGAGCGGTTCCCCAGTAGGCAGGGTGGTCGTGGACGAGGCGGTCAACCGCGTGTATGTGATCAGTGGCGATGAGACTCTCTCTGTCATCAACGGAGCTACCAATGAGATACTGACGACCATTGATGGGGTTCAGGATATGGCGCTGGACCCGGCTGGTGGCATCGTATACGTGGCGGACGACTTCTCACTGCGAGTTCTGGACGGCGACGATTACCATGAGTTGCGACGGACCGGGCTGGCGTTGTCAGGGACCGTAGACCTGTTGGCCGTCAACCCGCCCGCCGACCGCCTCTATCTGGCCTGCTTGGGCACTGCGACTCTCGACATCATCTCGGCCAGCACTTTGGATATGATCACTACTATCCCTCTGGAGAGTCCGCTCCAGGACATGGCTGTCAACACCCTCACCAATCGCCTCTATGTGACCCTCAGCTCCCAGGGCCGCAACCAGGTCTTGGCTCTGGACGGAGACAACGGGAGTATCCTGGCCAGCCTGGCCATAGGTGATGAATACCAGTCCATCGTCTTGGCCGTGGATGAAGCGGCCGAGCGCCTCTACCTGGGCAAAGGGACCAGTGAAGAGCCAGGCGTAACCATCGTTGATGGACGCACCATGAAGCCGATTGCCGAGCTACCGACGTCCACAAGCGTGTATGGCCTGGCTGTTGACCCCACTCTCAACCAACTCTACGCGGCTCAGACCTACGAAAACCAGGTGCTGGTCTTCGACGTCGAGCGGGAGACCGCTGTGGCCAGGATCGCTACGGCCATCGAGTTGATGGACCTGGAGGTTGACCCTCAAGCCCAGCGACTGTACGCTACCGACAGCACCGATAGGTTGCACATCATTGATAGTACCAACTACGAGGAATTGGAGGTCATCCCTGGCCGTGGTTCCATGGCCCTCGACCAGGAACGGGGGCAGCTCTACGTCGGTGATGTCGAGGGCCAAGGCATTCAAATCCTCGACACTGGCAGCCATCAATCCATGGGTCTTATCCCCCAAGTGGGTAAGCCAGTCGTCAACCTGGTGACGGGCAGAGTCTACATCGTGGAGCACGGGGTCTACATTGCTGACCCCGAAGCGCAAGCCGTGCTCGGCGAGGTCGAGGGCCTCTCCGCCGGGCCGGAGCAGTTCTACTCCCCTTTTGCCCTCGATCTGACGGTTGATCCCCAGCGTGAGCTGCTTTACTTCATCGTCAACAACAACACCCCCGGTTCCAACAATGGCAATTACCTCTACGTCTACGACGAGCCCACGCTCACCCGCGTCCTGACCGACACCGAGCGCAGCGTGCAGGCCGTTGACGTGGACCCGCTGACCGGGCTGGCCTACGTGACCCGTGTCTGGTTCGACCGGAGCTTTCTGAGCGTGCTGGAGGCAGGCGAGCGCTACGTGGCCCGCCTGGAGGGCGTCACGGGGCCAGTGCGGGTGGACCCGGCCGCCGGGCGCGTCTACCTGACCCAGAGCGGCTACGAGCTCACACGGCTGCTGGTCATTGATGCCGAGACGGCCAGCCTGATGGCCACGGTGCTTTTGGAAGGAGACTTTGACCTGGACACTTTGGATCCAGCCACCGGTCGCCTCTACCTGCGCGGGCGAGGGGGACGCATCCTGGCCATGGCTCCCGACGGGGGGAGCTTCCCGTCTGCCTCCCCGCCCCGGCCGGTGGTGTTGCCGGCCAGCCCGATTCAGCAGATCGTGGCCTCCCCCAGCTCCGAAGAGAATGGCACCCTTTTCGTCATTGTGGAGACCAGGCTCTACAAATCCACCGATGGCGGGGAATCGTGGGGCTCGGTCGGTGGGGGCCTACCCCTTGATGGCTGGGTAGTCTCCCTGGCCCTGTCCCCAAACTACGCTGACGACCAGACCCTCTTCGCCGGGGTGTCCTCGGGCCTCACCGGGGGAGGCGTCTACAAATCCACCGACGGCGGGCACTCCTGGCGTCTGGCTTGCCTGGGGTTGAGCGACCTCCTCGTCCAGGGGATAGCTGTCTCTCCCGACTACGCCGACGATGCCACGGTCTTTGCTCGTTCGTATCGGCAGGGACTCTTCCGCTCTACCGACGGCGGGGCTCACTGGACAGCCCTGGGGGAGCACTACGCTGGTGAGCCGGAAAACCGCCGCCTGGGAACGCTGGCCCTTTCCCCCGCCTACGCCACCGATGGCATCCTGTGGGCTGGGATGAGCGGCCTGGACCGCAATGCCCTCCTGGCCTCGACCGACGGTGGAGACACCTGGCAGGAGTTGATGAGGGGAGGGGCCGAGGCCCTGGCCCTGTCACCGGCTTTCACCGAAGATGGGACGGCCTTTGCTGCCTTCAGTGGGATCGGTTTGTTGCGTACCACAGACGGTGGGCATACGTGGGAAGCAGCCAACACGGGCCTGCTTTACGAGAACGCTGCTTTCACCGCTCTGGCCCTCTCGCCCTCATTCATCCAAAACCGGACCCTCTATGCTTTGCTTGCCTGGTGGGCCGAAGGCTTCGAGGCGGCGCACCTCTACCGCTCCACTGACGGCGGTGACTCGTGGCAGGGGCTCCAGGCTGGCCTGCCCTCTGAGTCCAGAATCACAGCCCTGAGCCTTCTGGACGATGACTCCCTTCTCCTGGGCACTGAGGATGGGGGCGTCTACCACGTGGCTGTGGATGATCTGGACTGGGCAGCCGTGGTTGGGAAGGAAGGGACGGTCCAGCCTTACGAGGTGGACGTGAACGCGCTGGCCATCTCACCGGACTATGCCCAAGACCGGACCATCTACGCTGGCAGCGCCGCAGCAGGAGTGTTCCTCTCCACTGACGGGGGGTTGCATTGGCAAGAGGCGGGCTTCCCGGCACGGGGTAGCGACCCCGACCTCTTCCACCTGGCCCTTTCGCCGGATTACCCTCAAGACAGGACGCTTTTCGCCACGGCCGGCTGGCGACTCTATCGCTCGACCGATGGCGGAGGCTCCTGGCAGGCGATGGGGCGGGGGTTGCCGGCCGCCTTCCCCATCTCCGCCCTGGCTGTCTCGCCTGACTATGGTCGGGACAGGACCATCTATGCCGGGGGCAACTACCTCGTCCCGCGCATTTTCGTTTCCCCCGACGGTGGAGAGAGTTGGCAGGCGTCGGGGCAGGGGCTGCCCGAGTCTAGCTCTGGCATAGATGCCATCGCTTTATCCCCCGGCTACGCTATGGACCACACGGCCTATGCCTGGGTGAAGAACCGGGGCCTTTATCGCTCCACCGATGCAAGCGGTTCCTGGGAGCAAGCCTTTGAGGAGGAAGAGTGGTCGGTGCAGTCCCTGGTTCTCTCGCCCCGTTTCCCCACCGATGGGATGCTTTTCGTCGGCGCTCTCTTCGGCCAGTTGCACCAGTCCTTCGATGGTGGTTTCACCTGGCAGGATTTGAGCGCGGGCCTGCCGTCGGGCACGGTCTGGGTCAGGGCTTTGGTCCTCTCGCCGGATTCCGAAAACGATAGCACCCTTTTCGCTGGTCTCGATGAGGGCGTCATCAAATCCACCGACGGCGGTCGCACCTGGCGGCCAGTCAACGCCGGGCTCCCTCTGAAAGACGACAGCAAACCGCCCTCAGTGCTCTCCCTGGCCATCTCGCCGGACTATGCCAGCGACGGCACCCTCTTCGTGGGGTTGGTGGACTATGGCGTTTATAGATCGGTGGATGGGGGAGAGAACTGGGGGCGGTGAGCTGCGCTTGAAATTGACAAATCCAACCTGTTGGACTATAATCTAATCAAATGGACAATCAGCCCTATCAACTGGAGAATGAAGCCATGATCTACGACAAGCTCTTCGCCACCAGCCACGCCCAGGTATTGCGTTTCCTGGCCCGCCATGTGGGTCGGTCATTCTATGAGCGGGAAATTGTGGAAAGCACTGCTGTCAGCCGGAGTGCTGTCAACCTGGCCGCCAACGCTCTTTATGAAGCAGGCTTCTTGAGGCGTGAGCGACGAGGAAGGATGAACTTTTATGCAGTCAACGACCGCCACCCCTTTGTGCGTCAGTTCAAGATACTCGATACCATTGCTCTGTTGGGGCCGCTTCTGACGCAACTGCAACCGTTGAGCCGTCGGATTGTGCTCTTTGGCAGTTGCGCTCAGGGCACCGATGCGGCTGACAGCGATGTGGACCTGTTTGTCCTGACACCGGACCGCAGCCGAGTGATGGCCCTCATCAGCCACAACAGACTTGAGCGGCCAGTACAGCCGGTGATCGTCAGCAACCAGGAACTGGCAACGATGAAGCAGAATGATCGCGCCTTCTACGAGCAGGTGCAACAAGGTATCGTCCTATGGGAGACGGTGGATGAACTGGCAACTTGATTGACATCTAAGAGAATATGTTTTACAATAGGGTAGAACGCGCGCATTGAGTTGCGTGAAGTTACATGGCGATAGGCCATCAGCTATCAGCCATAAGCCATCTGTTAAGGAGGATTTGATGACGGATAGTTACAAGACCGAGCAGTTGAGGAACGTCGCCCTTATCGCTCACGGTAGCGCTGGCAAGACCTCGCTGGCCGAGGCCATGATCTTCGATACGGGGGCCACCAGCCGATTGGGTAAAGTAGAAGACGGGACCACCGTCTCTGACTATGACACCGAGGAGATCCGGCGCAAGATTTCGCTGAGCACCTCGATTGTACCCTGTGAGTGGAACGGCCACAAGATCAACGTGTTGGATACCCCCGGTTACATAGACTTTGTGGGCGAGGTTAAGGGAGCGGTCAGGGTTGCCGATGGAGCGATGGTAGTACTGGATGCCGTCTCCGGTGTCGAGGTGGGCACAGAACTGGTCTGGAGTTTCGCCGATGAGCAAAACCTGCCGCGCCTGGTCTTTGTCAACAAGATGGACCGCGAGAATGCCAATTTCACGCACACTCTGGAACAATTGGACAAAAAGTTTGAAGGGAACATGATTCCTGTCCAGTTGCCTGTAGGCAGCGAAAGCCAATTCAAAGGCGTGGTGGATTTGGTTTCCATGAAAGCCTACCTGGGCGATAAAGCTGAAGAGGGAGGGATACCAGCAGGCCTGGAAGACGAGGTAGAGGAATATCGTCTGCGTTTGATTGAAGCAGCGGCCGAAGGCGACGATGAATTGATCGTGAAATATCTGGAAGGGGAAGAGCTAACTGAGGGGGAAATCAAGCGCGGATTGGCAATCGGTGTCAAAAGCGGCAAGATAATCCCCGTCCTCTGTGGTTCGGCGATCCTGAACTTGGGCGTTCAGCCGCTGCTCCAGGCCATCATTGATTATTTCCCCTCACCGGCTGACCGCCCGGAGATTAAAGGGACGAATCCAGCTACTGGCGAAAAGGAAATCCTGGAGCCGACTCCCATGGCCCCTCTCTCAGTCATGGTCTTCAAGACTATCGCCGACCCCTATGTGGGCAAACTGACCTATTTCCGCGTCTGCTCAGGAGCTATGGAATCCGATTCGCGTGTCTTTAACCCCCTCAGCGGCGAGGAGGAGCGCATTGGCCAGCTTTACCTTATACGGGGCAAGGAGCAAGAGCCAGTCAAGACAGTTCAGACGGGGGACATCGGCGGGGTGGCCAAGCTATCAGCCACGACCACTGGCCAGACCCTTTGTGATAAAGGACATCCGATCGTTTTACCTTCCATCAGTTTCCCCAATCCCGTCTTCTCGGTGGCCGTTGTCCCCAAGACCAAAGCCGACCTGGATAAGATGGGCACAGCCCTGAACCGGCTGGTGGAGGAGGACCCGACTTTACGGGTGGAGCGTGAGCCGGGTACGGGTGAAACCATTCTCTCGGGCATGGGCGAGTCCCACGTGGACATTGCCACCCGGCGACTGAGCCAAAAGTTTGGGGTGGATATTTTGACCTCGATCCCCAAGGTGCCCTACCGGGAGACCATTACCAGAAAGTCTGAAGCCCAGGGCCGGCATAAAAAGCAAACCGGTGGCCGGGGACAGTTTGGGGATGTTTTCATCCGCTTCGAACCCCTGCCGCGTGGCTCTGGCTTTGAGTTTGCAGGCAAGATCTTTGGCGGCGCTGTGCCCAAGGGGTTTATCCCTGCTGTGGAGAAAGGATTGAGGGAAATCATAAAGAAAGGGGTGCTGGCTGGTTATCCCACCGTGGATTTCCGGGCCACTCTCTACGATGGCTCCTATCACCCGGTGGATTCCCAGGAAATCGCCTTCCGGCTGGCTGCCCAACTGGCTTTCAAAAAGGGCATCCCCGAGGCTGGCCCCGTGCTCCTGGAGCCCATCATGAGCGTAACCATCACCGTGCCCGAGGAATACATGGGCGATGTGCTGGGCGATCTCAACACCAAGAGAGCCCGGGTGCAGGGCATGGAGCAGCAACGGGGTAACAGCATCGTCACCGCCCAGGCGCCTCTGGCCGAGATGCAACGCTACGCCACCGACCTGCGCTCCATCACTCAGGGGCGGGGCATTTTCTCTATGGAATTCTCACACTACGAAGAAGTGCCCGGCCATCTCGTGGAGAGCATCGTCGCTGAGACCAAGCGAGAGGCCGAGAAGGAATAGGGAGCCAAGCTGAGCTAAACATAGGGAGAAAAGGCCCATCCATCCGAGTTGTGGATGGGCCTTTCAACCAGGAACTGGTAAAGGGAGGCAAGGATTGGCTCGCTGATCTAGGGGTGGTTCCATGATCGGCACTGTTATCAAGAATGAGTACAAAATCTACGATGAGGTTGGCAGCGGCGGCATCGCCACCGTCTACGTGGCCCGTGACCTCAAGACCAATGAGATGGTGGCCGTCAAGGTCATTCACCCTCACATCGCCAAGGACCTCAACACGGTCAAACGCTTTGAGCGAGAGGCCAACCTTTTGATGAGCCTGACCGATCCGCACCTGGTTCGGGTCTACGACTATGGTATCGAAGAGGGCCGCCACTACCTGGTGATGGAATACGTCGGCGGGCGAACCCTGAAAGCCATCATCAAGGAAGAAGGCCCGCTAGCAGTGGATCGTGCTCTGGACATCGCCCAGCAGGTGACTGAGGGACTGTCGGTCATCCACCAGCAAGGGGTCGTCCATCGGGACATCAAGCCCCAAAACCTGATAGTCCAGACCGACGGCAAAGTCAAGGTGATGGACTTTGGCATAGCCAGGATGGCGGATCTTTCGGCCTTGACGCAAAGCGGTTTCCTGGTAGGCACACCTCACTACATTTCGCCCGAGCAGGCTATGGGCCAGCGGGTGGATCACCGCTCCGACATCTACTCTTTGGGCGTGGTGCTTTATGAGATGCTGATGGGCAAGGTGCTCTTTGATGGTGACAGTCCTATTACGGTGGCCTTGATGCACGTCAAAGACCCTGTGCCCTCTCTGCGCTTGCAGCGGACTGATATACCCCCCCAAGTGGAGCAGTTGGTGGACAAGTGTCTGGACAAAGAGCCAGGGGACCGCTTCCAGACAGCAGCGGTATTGGCAAACGCCATCCGAAGCCTGCGCGGTGAGCCAAAGGCGGCGGTTCCTCAACCGGCAAGGGAGGCCGAGCCGTTGGCCACCCTCTACAAGGAGGGGATGGCCCATCTGGTCGCCGAGCGGAGGCAGGAGGCCAGCCAGCGTTTCGAGTCGGTGGTCGCTCAGGACCCTAGCTACAGAGATGCTGCCGCCAGGCTATCCGAAGCCAGAGAGGGCTGGCACCGGGCTTCTCTGGCGGAGGGGCCCCGCCCTGCGGCTCCGCCGGCGGAAAGACGGGGTGGGATAGGGCTTATGGCCATGGCCTTGATGATGGGGGCCTTGTGTTTGATCAGCCTGGCCTTGGTGGGGGGCTATGTCCTATGGAACCAATGGGCTGCTCCAACGCCCATACCACCAGTTATTGTGTATGCCAGCTCAACGCCTTCGCCAACCCCTCCTCCTGAGCTGACCTTCACACCGACGCCATCTTCTATCACACCACCCGAAGTAGCGACACCCACTTTCACTCTCACCCCCACCCTGACACCGGAGCCCACGGACACACCGACAGCCACCCCTACGTGGACGCCGACACCCACCCCCACATCAACAACGTGGCCCATGTGTACGCCTCCCCCATGCAATCCTGGCGAAGTGTACTATTGCCCAGGTGAGTGTCCCGGCGGGTGCGGCGTCCAATGCGCGACTCCAACGCCACTCCCCAATCACCCGCCGGTAGTGCAGCGGGTGTATGCCGACGTAGGGAGCGTAGGGGAGAACAAGACGATGGCGGTTCATTGTGAGGCTTCTGACCCTGATGGCGATTCCATTCAGTACAGTTGGATGGCCACTGGAGGGCAGGTTTCTGGTTCTGGCCCCTCGGTGACCTACGTGGCCTCTGCCCCCCCAGGCTCCTATACCATTAGCGTGGCGGTGACGGATGGGCGCGGGGGCAGCGCCAGCGACAGCATCACCTTGCAGGTTGTGGCTGCTGGCCCGCCCAACGGCATGTACGAACCGGAAGGCAAGTTCGGCAAGGTCTGGCACGAGAATTCCACTGTTCGGGAAAAGTTGGGTTGGGCTGTGGAAGAAGAACAGTCACCGCCGATGGCCCAGGAAGCCTTCGAGCGAGGGTTCATGTTCTGGCGGGAAGATACCCGCCAAATACGTGTTCTTCACAGCGAAGGGACCTGGCAGGTCTTCCTCGATACCTGGACTCCAGATCAGCCCCGGTATTCCTGCCCTGATGTGGCTCCTTCCCAGAGCCCTCCCACCCCCCTAAGCGGTTTCGGCAAAGTCTGGTGTGAACGATTGGGTGGGCCTAGTGCGGCCATCGGCTGGGCCAAGGCCGTCGAAGAAGGCTACACCGGTGCAGCCATGCAGTTCGAGCGCGGCTTGATGCTTTGGAGCAAAGACCGTATCATTTATGTGCTTTTCGATGACGGCACCTGGCAGGAGTTTGCCGATACCTATTATTGAATTGCAGGAGCACCGCTGAGAACTGGGAGATAGCCTTTAGGGAGATAGGCTCACTGTCAAAGGTGGACGATTCAACCACACAATTCATTTAGAAAAGGAGATTCCCCATGACAAAAGCAGGATTGAAGGCAGGAGCTGTAGGTGCGGTGGTGATGGTCGTACTGAACTTGATGGGTCTGATCCCCTGTGTAGGCTGCATTACTTGCATACTCGGGCTGCTCGCCTATGTGGGGGCCGGAGCACTGGCGGCCTATTGGTTGCCCCCGACGCGTACGGCTGGAGAGGGTGCTGGCGCTGGAGCCATCGCCGGGGTGGTGGCCGGCATCGTCGGCGGCATCGTGAACATGATCGTCGCCGCCGTCCGGTTCGCCATCTCAGGAGGGCCTGAGGCCGCGATGAGGCAGATGGGCCAGCTTCCCCCAGAAGTCATGAACCAGATCTACGAGGCTGGCGTTGATCCCGCGATGTTTGCTAGCATCGGCGGTGTGATCGGCGTCTCGGCAGCATGCTGTGTGATCGGCTTTATCCTGGCCGCCGTCCTCGGTGCCATCGGCGGGGTCATCTTCGCAGCCGTCAAGCCGGAGTAGAGACCTTTACTGAAGGGCGCGCGTGTGTTTCCGACTCTCTACTCCTATCCGTCTATATGGGATCAGATAGAGGATGAACCTGTCGCCGTCCACGAGGAGAGGAAGAGGCTGTCTGTTTCGTTTGCAGACAGCCCCTTTTTCCACCAGACAGGTACTTTTGGCCTATTGCAAAAAATCGGATTATGTTGTATAATATTATGTAGTTTTCACGGCACGAGATAGGCTGTGGACGAGGGGGAATGTCATGAAACGGGTGGGGAGAATCCTCGCCATTTGCGCCATAACTGGGGCGAATTTCTTGTTGCCCTGCTCTATCCATGGGCAAATGCCCACCATCAGGTACTTTTCAGAGACAGGCCACAACGTACGTGGGGAGTTTCTAGAGTTCTTTGAGGCTCATGGCGGTTTGGCGGTCTTTGGCTATCCCCTGACAGATGAGTTCACCCAGGATGACCGCCATATCCAATACTTCCAAAAAGTGCGTATGGATTGGCATCCAGAATTCCCTGAGCCATACAATGTGCAATTGGGGCTTCTGGGTGATGAGTTAGGATATCGCAAACCCCCTATTTCGTCGGCAGAAATTCCTCCAGCCAACCACCCTCAGCGGCGCTACTATCCACAAACGGGGCACACTGTCTCATTCGCTTTCCTGACTTATTTCGACGAACACGGGGGCCTGGACATCTTTGGTTATCCCATCACAGAGTTTCTAATCGAGAGGGGCCGCATCGTCCAGTACTTCCAGCGGGCGTGCCTGGAATGGCATCCAGAGAATCCCCACCCTTATAAAGTGCAATTGGGACTGCTGGGGGAAATTGACGTCGACCAGAAGCAGGATGGGAAAAAGCTAGATCCAACCCTTCTCGACCCACAGCCGGCCATACTGACCTCGCCGACTCCTTCCACTACCTCGGACAGCAGCGCCTCGCCCACCGCTACTCCGACTCCCTTGCCCTCAGTCACGGCCATGGACGTCTCCGCCTCGGTGAAATACGCCATCACAGGCCGGGAAGGTTACCAGACGCTATACGTGTATGTTACCGACCAGCAAGGGCGGGGCCTGCCGGGAGCTCAAGTCAGCTTTGTGGCTCATTACACCACCAGGGATCGAGCTTTCTCTGTGCCGCCCACCGACACGACCGGCTATACCCACCACATCTTCAATGTGGGCAACCCCTTGCCGGGCTATATCATTGTCATTGACGTCACCGTCACCTATGGCAGGCTCACCGCCACCACTCAGACCTCCTTCCTGCCCTGGTGGTAGCAAACCAGCTTCAAGCCTCTCCACGGCCGTAGCGCGCAGCTACGGCTTTTTTGGATTGGCGCCATCAGACGGAGGGCACGGGAGGTGGCCCCTTAACCAGGGCCATTCAGTTCTCAGCTTCCTCACCTTCTTCCCAACCAATGATCCACACGCACAGCCCGGCCAAGATAATGGTGGTTACGATAAGAGCTGCCCACTGGTGCGGTAACAGCCCCACGTCTTTAGCCGCCCAGATGAGTATCAAGACCATACCCACGGCCAAGGCAAACCAGGCTGTCAACTGCGGATGCTTGCTGATGAACTGCCGAATAAAGGCCATGAGATCACTTCCTCCTTAAAATTGTTCTGTCGCCTCGCTAGTGTTGAGCCCACAGATGCAAGACTGCACAATTCACCTCTCGAAATCAGCCGTCAAGGGACTAAAGCGGCTGCATGATGCGTTTCTCCCTCAGCTTTCTGAGCATCAGGAACCTGTCTTCGGTCATGAACTCTGAAGCCACCTCACGCCAAATTTTAATCAGGTCTTCCAGTTGCTGGCGCTCGTAGCCACGGCTGGCAAAGAATTCGACGGCCCCTTGCGGATGATACTTGTCTACGAAGACAATGGAAACCTCGCACGAGAGATTATAGGCTTCCGCCTCAATGGTTTCCAGCAAAGGGCCGCCAATCCCCTCCCAATGGCCGGGCGGATAGACGTAGAATTCGTCAATGCAGGTCACCAGATTCTCGGCCTGCCAGCCAGCCAAGCCTCCAGCCTTTTCTCCCACGGCTACCCAATACGCTTTCTCAAAGATCTTCTGCATTACATCGTCTGCGGTGAAGGTTCCCTTACCCAATAAGCCGTTCATGATGACAGTGATAGCCGGAATGTCCCTGCGCTTGGCCCGTCGCACTATCACTTCTTTACTCGTCTTGACCTCCTCCTCTTCCTCAACCTCTTCCTCCTCAACCTCCAGGAACATCTCCATGAAGACTTCGTCGTCGTATTCCTCACCAATCCTGACCTGCTTCTCTAACGTGCCCTTGGGCACAAAACCTAGCTCCCAATAGAATTTCTGGGCGGCCCTGTTGCTAGCCCGCACGTAGATGACCGCTTTCTCATAGCCCTTCTCCCATGCGAATTTGAAGGAAGCCTCGGCCAGCTGACGGCCGATGCCTTGGCCCCGAAAGTCGGCGTGGACGAAAGTGCCCATGATACCCACATGATCCATAGCAGAGGTATAGGTGGCAAAGGGCTCGATGGTCTGGAAGCCGACGATGTGACCATCAAGTTCAGCCACGAAGAAACCGCTCCTCTCCCCTAGCGAGGCGATGAACTGGCGCTCCTCCTCTACGGTCAATATCCTGTCCAAGGAGCTATACTTTTGCTCCCGCACCACAGAGTTGAGCACCTCAAGCACTCCCTTGGCGTCATCAGGAGTAACCATCCGTATTTTGATGTCCATTACAAGCCTCCTTACTCATTGGTCCAGAAACCAGGCAATGTCAGAGAAACTAATAAACGCAGCGAAACCCAATGTCAATGCCTCTATTGGAGGGATCGAACCTGATGCGGAAGGCACAGCGCGCCATATCGCCATGCCCGTTCCAGGAACCTCCACGCAGCACCTTGTACTTCTCACCGAAGGAGTCATCCATGTAATCACTGCCTGGGTAAGCCTTCAACCAATCGGCCATCCACTCCCAGACGTTGCCCGCCAAGTCCAGGCAACCGTAAGAGCTGGCCCCGGCGGGATAGCCGCCCACCGGCGTGACGGTATGAGGACCTACTTCGGCGGTGTTGGCCTTCCTCTCGTCCCACTCGTTGCCCCAGGGCCACAGCCACCCTTGAGTGCCCCGCCCTGCCTTCTCCCACTCGACTTCCCTTGGCAAGCGTTTGCCCGCCCAATCCACATAGGCCACCACATCGTTCCAACTGACCATAACCACCGGGTGGTCCATTCGATCCTCGATGGTGCTCCTGGGACCATTAGGATGTCGCCAATCAGCCCCCTCGACTTTGGCAAGGCGCCGTCCCCAGACCCAACCCCACCCTTCTATCTCGGCGTCAGTCACATAGCCTGTGGCGTCCACAAATCGCTCGTACTCGGCGTTGGTCACCAGGTACTTGTCAATGTAGAAATCCTCCACATAGACCCGGCGATGGGGCGTCTCGCGCCGCCTCCACTCGTGGTCCCAGCCATAGCGGCGTTTCAGTTCGGCCAGTTGCTCCTGGCTGGTGCCCATCGGGAACTCTCCCGCCGGCACCAGCACCATCTCCTTGCCGTCTCTTTCCCAGATAATGGACTCCGGCAACCGTGCGAATCTAGTTAAATCATCGGGAGAAGCGACGATGGGAAGAGGGAGAAAAGGCCTTTTGCTTTCCAAGAGCTCCCTGCCTATCATACTCAGATTTCGCCTCAGTTTCGGAATACTGACCATCCCATCGTCATTCCCGTAGTGGACATAGAGCATAGGCCGCAGGTCAAAAGGCACATCCTCGGGCCGTTGAGTGATGAGGACGACCGGCTTGCCCAGGACATGAGCGATGCCCAGTTCGTAGAAGACGTTGGGGCTCCTGCCCGTCATGTCGGCCACGATGAACCGCGCCCGCTGGATGTTCTGGCAGATAGCTACACACATGATCTCGCGGGTGTGAAAGATCTCGTCCGAACGGCTGCAGCGGAACCCCAGCCTCTGCCAGACCTCTTTGATGGTCTTGTACACCTCATCGAACTCCTTGACGAAGGGCATCAGCACAAAAATCAGGTCAGACTCCTTATAGACTTCGTAGCGGCACTCGTCGCCAGTTTTGAAGCAATATGGTTTGAACATCGGCCCTCCCCTCAAAGAGAGAGACTTGGGGACCGCCCCAACCCCTCAACAAAGGAACTACCCTATACTCCCAACCTCTCCCACTCCCACTCCACCTGTTCCCTCATCTCCTTCAGACTACCTGAATTATCAATCACCACATCAGCCAGGGCAGCCTTATCCTCCTGTGGAGGCTGAGCCTCGATGCGCAGCAGGGCCTCTTCCCGGCTCAACTTTCGCATGCGCATCAGCCGCTCCAGTTGCTGCTCCTGAGGGCAGGTCACCACCCACAGGGCGTCGCAGGTGCGGTGCCAGCCAGCCTCGATGAGTTTGATGGCTTCCACCACGACCACGGGTTCCGTCGCCTGGCGGATCAGTTCGTCCACGCGGGCAGTCACGGCCGGATGGACGATGGCCTCCAGTCTCTTGAGGGCCTCTGCATCGGCAAAGACGATGGCCCCCAGTTTCCCCCGGTCTATCCCACCCTCGGGTCCGAGAAGCCCCTCTCCAAACTCGCCCAGGATGGCCTGCCAGACGGGCATCCCCTTAGCCATCAACTGGTGGACCAAAGCATCGGCGTCAATGACCTTGGCCCCCAGGCGCTCGAGCATCCTGAGCACGGTACTCTTTCCCGTGGCGATGTTGCCCGTAAGACCGATGAGGTATTTCTTAGCTGACATCACTGAAACCGTCTTTCATTATACCATATCCTTGTCTCTTTACCAACTTTGCACCGCGAAACCCAGGAAATCGAGGCCTATCGGCGGGCCAGGGCAGATAGGCCTCTAGCGCTCTGAATCCGAGGCGAGAGGGTAAGCAAGAAGCCGCCTGGGAGTGAAAAGCCCAGACGGCCTGTACTTTGCGAGTCTGATATTCACATCTCATCACGAAAGGGGTGAAGGGCCCCATCAGCCCCCTCTATCGCCTCCCACGATAATCCTATATATCGCCTCCAACTCCTCCTCCGAGTAGAACTGGATCACCAGCTTGCCCCCCTTCTTGCTGCGGAAGAGCCTCACCTTGGTACCCAGAACATTCCTGAACTCATTTTCCAGAGCCTTGGTCTCCGGCGAGGGAAGCTCACCCCTACGCTTGGGTTGCGTCCCGGCTGCCACGCGCCTCACCATTTCTTCCGTCTGGCGTACACTGAGACCCTTCTTGACGATGGCTTCCAAGACCTTCAACTGATCGGCTCGTTTGTTGAGGGCCAGCAGGGCCCGGGCGTGGCCCTCGCTGATCTGGCCTTCGGCCAGAACCTGCTTGATCTCGTCAGGCAGGCGCAGGAGCCGCACCGAGTTGGCCACCGTCACCCGACTCTTGCCCACCTTCTCCGCCACCTGTCCCTGGGTCAAACCAAAATCGTCTAACAACTGGCGATAGGCAGCAGCCTCTTCCAGAGGATTGAGGTCGGCCCGCTGGATGTTCTCCACCAATGCCAGTTCCAGCATCTCCTGGGGTGTGGCTTCCTTCACGATGACCGGCACCCTGGTCAGGCCGACTATCTTGGCCGCTTCCCATCGCCGCTCTCCGACGATGATTTGGTATTGAGCGTCGGAGGCCGGGTCCTGGATGCTGGTAACGATGAGAGGCTGAATGAGGCCATGCTCGCGGATGGAGTCAGCCAGCTCCTGTAGGGCCTCCGCATCAAGAACCTGGCGGGGCTGCATGGGATTGGGCACAATAAGGTCAACGGCGACCTCGCTCAGGCCTGGGCCGCTGACCTCGGTTGCCGGGATGAGAGCCCCCAGGCCCTTCCCCAGTCCCCGTCTTTGTTGAGCCACCGCTCTATCACCTCCAATGGCCAGGAATAAGAGGTAAGAATGGGGCAGGAGATAGACATCTATTACCCCTGTCCCTTGTCCCCTATCCCCTGTCTTTGTTCAGAAACTCCTCCGTCAAGGCCTGATAAGCCAAAGCTCCGGCCGATCTGGAGGCATAGCTCAGGATGGTCTCACCGTAGCTGGGAGCCTCGCTTAGACGGACGCTGCGCGGGATCACGGTGGAGAACACCTTGCTTCCAAAATGTTTCCTCACCTCGTCAACCACCTGCTGCGAGAGATTGGTGCGGACATCGTACATGGTCATCAGGATGCCAGCGACAGTCAGCCTGGGATTCAGGTTCTCTCGCACAAGATTGATGGTGTGGATCAACTGGGTCAGGCCTTCCAAAGCCAGATACTCACATTGGATGGGAATAATGACACCATCGGCGGCTGCGGTCAAGGCGTTAACGGTCAGAAGGCCCAGGCTGGGTGGCGAGTCTATAAGCACATAGTCGTAACGGTCGAGGACAAGAATGAGCGATTCTCTCAAAAGATGCTCGCGGCCCGGCAGGCGGACGATCTCCACTTGGGCCCCGGCGAGGGAAGGCGAGGAGGGTGCGATATCCAAGCGGAGCCTGTTGGTGAGAATGATGATCTCGGCCAGGGGCACATTATCAATCAGGACATCGTAGATGGACAGGGGTAGTTTGTTCTTGTCAATGCCCAAGCTGCTGGTGGCGTTGGCCTGAGGGTCAGCATCAACAAGCAGAACCCGCTCGCCACCGGCTGCCAGATAGGCCCCCAGGTTTACGGCTGTGGTTGTTTTGCCCACTCCGCCCTTTTGGTTGGCCAGAGCATAGACTTGGGTCGTCATGGCAATATCAGACTATCCGTTTCCATCCTCAGACATCCATCCGATAGGAGGTCAACAAACACGACTCGACTTTCTCTCTGCTGGGAATGCCCGTCACGCCTGGCTCCACGACGGAGAAGGAGGCCACACAATTGGCGAAATGGGCCGCCTCCCAAGGGTCACCGGTCTCCTCCAGCCTGACCAGATAAGCCGCTGCGTAGGCATCGCCAGCTCCTGTCGGGTCAACCTTGCTCACCTTGCGAGCCGGGAAGTATCGCCTCTGGCCCCGATGATATACCGTTGACCCCTTCCAACCCGCCGTCACCACGACGATCTCGGTCAGCTCAACGTATTGCTGGACCAGGGCCGTGTCCCCGCCCACATCCTCCTCACTCAAAACCAGGACCCTGGCAAAAGGGAGCACCTTCTCTGGTGCGGCCCAGATCACCGGTGAGACCCGCCCCTCGTCATCCCACTGCCTCATCCACCCCTGCGGGGTGACCCCAATGAGCGAGCCTTTGAAGAGATGGATCACCCCTTCGTCGAGTTCCTGGGTCAAAGGCCCCAGTTGGACAATGGGGCTGCGGTGCCACTGGGGAGGTATTGCCTCGGCGGTGATCCTCTCGGCCACGGCCTTGATGAACTGCTGGCGTGTGCCATCGTGATAAATGTTCTGAAAGGCGGTCGTCACCGACGACGGTACGCTGACCACTTCGATACCTGGCAGGGCCTCTTCGAGGTCAAAGTCGGGGGAAGCACTGGTGACCACACCAACCCTACGTCCCAGCCTCCTGGCCGTCAGACCCGAATAGGTGACCGTGCCACCGACAGTGAAGCCGCCGTCCAATAGGTCCCGGGTGATGTGACCGATGACGAGATAATCTGGACAATGCATCTTGGTAAAAGAAGCCCACCTGGAAAGGTGGAGGCTGAAATACTGAAGAGGTAACTACTCACCCTCTTTGCGTCAAACCAAGGGTAAGAGTCGCAGTGTCATTGCGAGGAGCGCAGCGACGAAGCAATCTCGTTTCGGACTGCTGGATATTGTTCGTCAACAACGAGATTCTTCGCTCCCTTCGGTCGCTCAGAATGACAATGGCTGAGTGGTTACCTGAAGAGTTTAGAAACCTCTGATGCTCAGTGCTAGGTCTTGGGGATGATGGTCACCTTGCGTTCGTCGCCCTCACCCACGCTCTCGGTGGTCACGCTGGGATGGTTACGCAAAGCGATGTGGACGATGCGGCGCTCGTAGGCTGACATGGCTTCCAGGGCTATTGGTTGCCGGCTGAAAGAGACCCGCTCGGCCATCTGTTGAGCCAATCGTCTGAGGGACCTCTCCCGCCGAACCTTATACTGTTCCACGTCTACAACGAGAGGATACCAGCGGCGCGTCTTGCGGCTGACCAGCAGGCGAGTAATGTATTGCAGTGCTGCCAACGTTTCGCCCCGCCGCCCAATGAGGATACCCAGGTCGTCTCCCACGATATCCAAGACAACAGGTGGTGGTTCCCCCTCTTCCGCGTCAACCTTTTGGCGGATGACCACCTGAGCCCTGACCCCCATCTTTGCCAGTAGTTCCTTCAGGATCCCCCTGGCCATCTGCTGGAAGTCCTTCTCTAGAAGAGGAGCCGCCAGCTCTCTGACTTTTTTCTCTTCCTCTACCTCTATTTCCTCTACGTATTTCCCCACAACCTGGGGTTCAATAACGCTGATCCGCACTCTGGCCTCTTCAGCGCCCAACCCAAACAGGCCACGGCTTCCTTCACTGAGAACCTCTATCTCCACCTCGTCTCTGGTTCTCCCCAACTCAGCCAGACCTTGGGCAATGGCTTCCTCGACGTCTTTACTGCTGAGTTCAACGCTTCTTTTTCCCTTTCTTTCTTGTTCCACTCTCTCTCCCTTTCTGAACTGTTGACCCTTTCACGCCGCTGACCTTGGCTTCCCTTTTCGCTTCTGTGGCCTTTTCATCCCCTTTTTGGGGCAAGAGGCTCCCCCAGCCGGTGATGAAATACTGCTGGATCATGCTGAAGAGGTTCGAGGTGACCCAGTACAAAGTAAGACCCGCGGGCACCTGAAGAGTGATGAAGCCAAACATGAAGGGCATGAAAAGCATGGTCTGCTGCATGGCCGCTTGCTGTGGGTCCTGGCTGGCAGTACGTGAAGTCGTCATCCTCTGCATGGCAATCTGGGTAACGACAGTCAAGACCGGCAATATCACATAGAGCGCCGCGGTTGTCCAGCCGCGGAATTCAGGCGCTGGAGGCCATATCCACTTTATCCCTATCTCACGGGTGGGGAAGGCCAAGTCGGGGATCCAGAGAAAGCGCTGGCCTACAATCTCCCCTGTGGAAGCCAACTTGTAAAGGGCTTGATACAGTCCAAACAAGATGGGAAGCTGAATCAGCATCGGCAGACAGCCCCCCAGAGGGTTCACCCCGTGCTCCCGGTAAAGCTCCATCTGAGCCTGAGACAACTTTTCCTTGTCTTTGGCGTACTTTTTCTTTAGCTCCTCAAGTTTGGGCTGGAGTTCCTGGGTAGCCTTCATTGACCGAGCTTGTTGCAGGTTCAACGGCAGCGTCACTGCTTTCATGATCAGGGTGAAAAGGATGATGGCAAAACCCCAACTATAGGGAATGCCCATCCCCTGGATCAAGTCATTAAGAAAGATCAACCCCTGGGTCAGCGGTGTGACCACTAAAGAATCCCACATTAAATAGACAACCTCCTAATTGGCGTATGGCCAAGCCACACGCGTATATTATGGTACAGGATCGTATCCTCCTGCATTAAAGGGGTGGCAGCGGCTGACACGTTTGATACCCAGCCATCCTCCTTTGAGAAGACCGTATTTCTCGATAGCCTCGTAGGCGTAATGGGAACAGGAGGGGACAAAGCGGCAACTGGGGGGTAGCAAAGGCGCGAGGAACCTCTGATACAATTTGATAACGCCCAAGACAACCGTCTTCATCTAAATCTGAGTCTAACCTTCTGACAGCGCAACGGGGAAACCAGCCCCCGTTACCTCCTCAGCCGCTTTCAGCAGGCGAGCGCGTCTCAAAAGTTGTTCAACGGCTCGATCTACCTGATGAAAGTTTGCTTCTCGCATGGGCTGGCGGGCGATGATGATCACGTCCCAGCCGTCTGCGATCATCGCCTGGCGGAGCCTGGTCGCCTCCCGCATAAGACGCTTAGCGCGGTTACGTACCACCGCCCCTCCCACCCGCTTGCTCACCGAAAAACCAAAGCGGCTGTAACCCAGGTCATTGCGCAGAGCACAGAGGACCAAAAGCGGATGGGCCCATCTACGGCCTTTCTTGTACACTCTCTGAAAATCCGAGCTCTTTCTGAGACGGAACCTCTTTTTCATTGCAGCCTGTGTCCGCCCCAGCACCTATCCCATATCGTCCACTACTGCACGCGACACCCTACTTATAGATTAAACCGTCAACCTTTTACGGCCCTTGCGGCGACGGGCCTTGAGCACCCTTCGTCCACCTTTAGTGCGCATACGGGCCCGAAAGCCGTGCACCCTGCTGCGGCGTCTCTTCTTGGGCTGATAAGTTCGTTTCGGCACGATGCCCTCTCCTCGCTAAGAATGAGTATGACAAGCTATTATACCCTGTTTTGCTATTAACTGTCAAATCACTGTAGCAGACCGACTTTCTCTTCGTGCTTGTGCCTCTCATCTGCCTGGGCGATGATCTCCTTCACTTCCTTCAGCACGTCGTCAGGCAAGGGCTCAGGTTCATAGTTCTCCAGGAGGTCTATCACTTTTTCCCTCACCCGCTGGCCCATGGTTTTGGAGCCCGCCTGCTGCCAGTCGTCCCAACGTAAGCGATCCATGAGCTGAGGGAACCAGAACTCGCTCCTGAAATGCTTGTAGGTGTGCTCGTCGGCCAGGTAATGGCCGCCAGGGCCGATGCGGTTGATGACGTCCACAGCCAGATGTTCCTCGTCCACCAGGATGCCCCTCATAATGCGCTTGACCATACTGATGACTTCGTCGGACATGACCAACATGTCGTAGCTACCTATGAGCCCCGATTCCAGGTAGCCCACATCGTGGATCAGGTTGGCCCCGGATAGGGCGGCCACAGTGATGGAGATGGCCGATTCGATGGCCGCCTGCTGGTCCAAGACTTTGGCATCGCTACAACCAGCCGTGGAGAAGATGGGTATCCTCAGCCACTTGGTGATATCTGCGTAAGCGGCACTGAGCAGATGCAGTTCTGGCGCTCCGTAACACAGGACGGTAGAGGCCATATCCAGGATAGAAGCCACCCCACCGATGATGATAGGAGTCCCCTTTTTCTTGAGTTGAGCGATGACGACACCCACCAGACATTCGGCCAGGCCCTGCGCCAATGCCCCGGCCAGGGTGGCTGGCGCTGTGGCACCGCCGATGACGCAAGGGGTGTAAATAGCCGGGATGCCCCTCTCAGCGGAATACAGCACTTTTTGCACCGCGGCTTCCGAATTGCTGAGGGGTGAGCTGGGCTCAATGTAGATCACAAAGAGAGGATTCTTCCGCCATTCGTCCTCCCCGCCCAGGATGGCACAAGCCATCTGGTACTGATCGGCCAGCCCCTCACAGTCTACGGCGGTGATGACCAGCGGTTTGGTAGTACCGCTGACCATGGCCAGGAACTGGTGACGGTCGTAGGTGCCGATGGGCACATCAGAAGTCAGGCCCACGGACATGTGGAAATCAATGTTGGGCAGGGCGTCGGTGATCTTGGCCGCGTTGTAAACGTCCTGGTAGGTGAACCGCCGCCGCTCATCGGTGTAGGGATCGGCTATGAAGGGGCAGTCAGAGCCGGTACCGAAGTAGATGTGGTCCTTCTCCAAAAGGACCTTCTTCTTGCCATCCCGCCCGGTCAGAGTAACTCGCTCTGGCGTGGCATCCAGAGCGGCCTCGACCATGAAGGAAGGGATGCGGACCAGATTGGTGTCACTGATGCTAGCCCCGCCCTCCCGCAGCAGTTCCAGGGCCTCTTCCTCGTGAACCCTGGTCCCGGTGCGGGCCAGCACTTCCAAAGCGGCGAAGTAGATCTCCTCGATTTGATCATCAGAGAGGATGCGGAACAAGGGAGTAGCGTTGACCTGGTAATTGACTCTCATCTCTGTGCTCCTTTATTACTTATCATGCTCCCTCCTATCGGAGAAGGCACCATCAAAACCTACACCTATTATAACATGGTCCAACGGGGATTTCAAACTCTCCAGAGGCCTTGGCCGTCAAAAGTCCTCAGATTCGGGGAATTCCATCGCATCCAGAAGGACCTGTCGCTGCTCGGGTGGGAGCGCGGTCAAAAGCGCCCCCAACTCGGAAGGGATCTCATCACCCTCCATCGTCCTCTCTGCAAAGGCAGCTTCCAGCCCCACCTGGCGGCAGTGAGCCAGCAGTTGGCGGTGCTCGGTGAAAGCGCCCTCAGCCTGGGCGTCACCCTGCTGGCGAGCGATGGCCACCAGTTGGCTCAGCAATTGGTCAGCCTCGTCACTCAGCAGTTCAGGGCGAGCCTCGATAATGCGCTGCGAGGCGGCCCAGGTGTCGGCCTGTACAAAGGTCTGGATGACGTCGAACAGTTGAACCAAATCCAGAGAATTCATAGCTGCATCCTTTCAGTCTCTCTCTACTTGAATGGCGTGCTCCTTCACCAAAGGATAATAATTAAAAGAGCAATCGAAAGCTGCTTTCTCCCCCGTCCTGACACGCCGGGGCTCACTGTAGACAAAGCCAGCGTTGATGATTTTGCCCCACTTGTCGTAGAGGGTGACAATGACCTGTACGCGGTCGGCAGTCCTTTGGCCGCTGTTCTTCACTTCGCCTGTCACGTGATAGAAGCCCACCCCATCCTCATCAGCATGGCTTTGGACCACCTCCAGGCCCGCCAGTGGCTGCTCCAAAGTCGGCCGGGCCGTGATGCGCAGGCTGTACTCCCATAGGTCCACTGGTCTGGGCAGGGTGAGAGCAAAGGGCGAGCGCTGGCCAGGGAGAAGGACGTCCATCATGGTAGAAGTGGACACTTCTTCGATGACATCCCCACTGTCGTTGTAGAAGGTGGCCCCTACCAAAACCCTGTCTACATTCATCTGGAGGTCGTTGCGCACCTCGCCTACGATGGTGAAGAAACCCAGGTCGTCTTCGTAGTCGTGGCTGCTCATGAGGCCCAGGAGGACGGTGTCAGGCGGCAGAGGAGTGGGGGTGGTCACGATCCGTCGCGGAGTGGGCGATGGCCAAGGCGTTTGGGCGAATGCAGATGTGGCTGTGAGTCGCCGGGTAGGGGACGGTGTAGGCGTCCGGCTGGGCGTGGAGGTGGGCGTAGGTGAAGGGTTCACAGTAGACGTAGGCGTGGCCGTCGGTCGCCGGCCAGGCGATGGCCGGGGTGTTTGGGTAGGTCCAGATGTAGCCATCGCTACCGGTTTGGGCCGGGCGCGGGTAGTGGTCAGCACCTCGCAGGCAGGCGACTCATAGCTACCGTCGTAAGCCACGATCAGATAACGATAGGCCGTACCGGGACGCAGGTTCAGGTCGCTGTAGCGTGTTCCCTCCACGCTGGTCTTGTAGGTGTACAAACCCAGACCCAGGCCCATGTCCCAATAGATGTAGTAGGTCAGGGATTCTGGGCCCGTGGCTGGCTTCCAACTCAGGTCAATCCGATCGCTGCTTGCGGAGAGGACCTTGATCGCGGCTACCGGGGCTACGGTGGGTCGTGGGGTCGGGGTGACCGTGTCCGTGGGAGCAGGCCCCTCGACTTTGCTCGGGACAGGCGTGGGTGTCAACGTGGCTGTCGGCGTAGCGGTTGAGCTGGCCGTGGGAGTATGGGTGCGAGTGGTAGTCGGTGTGTTGGTCGGCGTAGTAGTGTCGGTAGGGATGGGCGTTGAAGTGTCCGTCGGAGTATGGGTGGGAGTGAGAGTCGGTGTACTGGTCGGCGTAGGGGTGTCCGTGGGGATGGGTGTTGGAGTGTCCGTCGGAGCAACCGTATCAGTAGGCGTTGGGGTGTCCGTTGGAAGCGAAGTGGAGGTGGGGGTATCGGTTGCCGCAACAGTATCAGCAGGCGCAGGCGTAGGGGTAGACGATGGGACAAGCGTTTCGGTCAGGGGGGGGTGCGCTGCACCAGGGGTGGGGGTGAAGGTAGGTCTCAGAGTAGGCGTAGCCTGGGCCACCATCGTCGGGCTGGCAGGGAGTTCCACCTTCACCGGCTCATACAATAAAGATTCCAGATCGGTAGCCACCAGCCAGGCCAGGATGCCGAAGACAATGAGATTCACAACGATCAGGATAGCGATGACGCCCATCCATTGCCGAGGTGTGAGTTTCATAAAAAGTCCTCACCCCCCCGAGATCACCGCCACCAGCTTGATCACATCGCCGTCGCGGGTGAGGGTCTCTTCGTTGATCAGCTGGCCATCGCGCACGGCCAGGACGGCCTCAACGTCCAATCCTACCTTGAGGATGGCATCACGGACGGTCATGCCGTCCTTCAACTCCCATTTTTTGTCGCGGTAAACAATCGTGAACATAGTATTGATGGTTGCCTTTACGAGGATGAAGCAGCCGCAGCCAATGCCGGTGCGATTTCAAACACGATCCGCCCTTCTACCTGGCCCAGCACCTGGCCAGCATCCAGGATTTCCAGGCCGGCCAGTTTCCCATCTGGCCCATAGTTAGCGATCAGTTCATCGCTCAGTGGACGGGCTTCTGCAGTCCCATCCGCCAGGGGATGGAATTCAATATACAATGCATCTACTTCGGCATCATAATAAATCTTCATGACACAACCTCCTACTTTCCATAGTAGACCAGAACGGTGACGATGACAATTTCATTCCAGTGCGGCCTCAATCTGTTCCACCACCGTCCGCTGCGGCGAACCATCCCCCGGCTCACGCTCCCTAGCTATGCGCTCCGCCTCCAGCAAGGGTCTCACAATTTCCTCCATAGTAGGTGCAGGCAAGAAAGGAAGAAATGTCTTCTAAAGGTTCCTCGCGCGCCTGATTGGCAACGCGCGAATGCGAATGCGACTTTGCTCAAAGACAACAATGCTTCCCTGTTCTAGAGCCTCCTGAAGGGCAGTCAAGTTCGCTTGCAACAGAGCCAATTGATTCTCGGGACGGCGCTCCGTGCCTCGCCGGAATAAGATAACTGATGGCTTATTGTCCTGTCGCAGGGCAAGCAGCGTGCCAAAATCGGTATCCGCAGAGATGAGAATACGATCCTCCGAGGCGGCCCGGACAAAGATTTCTTCATCTGCTGCGGCCTGCATGCCATAGTCACGGACATGGACTGCATCATGGCCCAGCCGCCGCAGCCCCTCGGCCACGAAGGGCGACAAGGCGTTATCCACCAGAAATTTCATCCTGCCGTCACCAGAGGCAGTGCTCGTTCCCGCACGGCTTCCGCTGCAAAGCGCAGGGCTTCGCGAATGTCCTCGCTTTCTAGATCGGGAAAGGCTCGCAAGATCTCTGCTTCGCTCATACCCTCGGCTACCATACCCACAACGGTAGCTACCGGAATACGTAGACCGCGAATGCAGGGTGCTCCCCCCATTTGGTGTGGGTTAATGGTAATCCGTGTAAAGTTCATGGTCCCTCCTCCCGGCCTTGTATATGCAGCCGTGATCATCTTCTCGAAGCAACTCACTCCTCACCACTTATTTGCCGACGCCAGCGCCGCCTCAATCTGCTCCACCACCGTCTTCTGCGGAGAACCATCCCCCGGTTCACGTTCACGGGCGATGCGCTCCGCCTCCAGCAGCGGGATGCCTTCCGGGATGGAGGAGATGGTGTCCCCCAATCCTCGCCCATCGGCGGGGAAGGGTTAGGGTGGGGGTTGTCTCCCCCGCAGCCTCTCCACCAACTCCCGCGCCTCCGCCAAACCCCTGCTCTGCAGCCGCTCGTAAATCTCCAGCGCCTCTTGCGCCAACGGCAGCGCCAGGTCCGCCCGCCCTTCCGCTTCCCACACGCGCGCCAAGCCGTATTGTGCCTGTGCGATGATTTCAACCCTTCCGACTTCTCTCGCTAGCGAAAGTGCCTGCTCAAACCACTGGCGCGCCTCAGCCCATTGCTCGCGGTCCAGCGCAAGTTGGCCCAGGTTACCCATGCTGTCAGCTTGATTACCTTTGTCATCAATCTTGCGCAACAGCTCCAACGCCTCGCGGTAATACCGTTCCGCTGCGTCATAATCTTGGCGCTCGTGGGCAAGCTCGCCCAAATCGAAGAGCCCATTCGCTACATCAGCATCCAAACCCAAATCGCGCCAAACGGCAAGGGCGTCTTGGTAAAGTCGTTCGGCTTCATCATAGTCTTCGCGCTGCCGTGCAACCAGCCCGCGCGTCCGCGTGGCAGTGGCTTGCTCACGTTTGCTTCCCCCGCGTGCCCACGCCTCCGCGCAGCGGTCCGCCCACAGCGCGGCGTCGTCGGTGCGGGCGCGGTGACAGTGAATCCAAGCTGCTTGATAGGCACGCCAACCCGCCTTGCTCCAGTCTTGCAGCGCGCGCGCTGCTTCATACGCCCACGCGCTCAACTGCACCCGCTCATCCCAACGCCCGCCAAACCAAAGGAACCGCGACAGTGCATGTGCCAAGTCAACCAACATCCGCGCCGCGTCTTTGTCCCCCACCGTTTCGCCTCGCACCGCCGCCATCTCCCACAGCCAATTGGCCGCCGCCTCCAGGTTCGCCCACTCCGCTTCGAGCCGGTCGTACGTCTTGTAGCTCTCCTTGCCCTCGCCGCCGTATCGTTTGGCATAGTCCAGCCAAAAGCGCGCAAAGCGCATGCCCGTCTCGCCCGCCGCGTCCGCATCGGCCAGCAACTCGTCGCGGACGTAGGCGCGGGTGAGGGGGTGCAGACTGTAGCGTTCCTCGCCCAACTCTTTGTTCACCAATGAAAGGGCGTCCAGTCGTTCCAGCACCGTCTCCAACGCCGTGCGCGACAAATCGGCCACGGCCATCAGCACCTCAAACGTGGCCGACGGGACAAAGAACGAGAGCGCGCTGAGCGCCGCCACGTCGCTCGTGCCCAGCTCTTGGCGCGCCTCCTGGTAGACGAACTCTTGCAGTGGCGATTCGCGCGCCGCACCTCGCCGCAGCATGGCCAGCGCGCCGTCAAAGCTCAGCGTGACACGTACACGCATCAAGCCCAATGTGTGCACGAGCGCCAGCGGCGAGCCGCCCGTCGCGTCATGCAACTCTTGCCAACGCCCTTGAACGCGCTGCAATTTACCTTTCAAGCGCGCGTCGCGTTCGGCTTGGTGAGCGATAATCTCGCGCGCCGTCTCCCAATCCAACTTTTCCAGGCGCAGCCAGAGCGCGCCCTCGCCGCCGCGCCGTCGGCTGGTCAGCATCGCCTTGTTGCCCTGCGGCAGGAAGCGCAGCCAATCCGCCAGCGCCTCCTGCTCCTCCTTGGTCAGCGTTTCCAGGTTATCGTAGATGATCAGGGCACGTGTCGTCTGCAGCGTGTCCAGCAACGCGCGCCGCCTGTCCTCGCCCGTCAGTTGGGTGATGCCTGGCTTGCCCAGGGTGCGCGCCGTCTCGTTGACGAACTCGTCCAGCGTGGTCGCCGCGCGCGCTTCGGCTCTGATGCCACTCGGTTCCAAACGCTTTTGCTTGGCGCTGACAAAGATGAAGGCATCGAACAGATCGCCCTCTTTGCAGCGATAAGCCGCCTCCACCGCCAGCGCCGTCTTGCCGATGCCGCCGATGCCGTCAATCACCACACCCCAGCCGCGCTCCTCGGGACCCAGCGCGCCCAGCACCCTGTCCATCTCCCTGTTTCGCCCGAAGAACGCCGCGCGGCGCGGCAGGTTGTCGGGCACGCGCGGCGCAAAGACCTGGACTTCTTGCGGCGAAACGACGCGCTGCTTGACCTGCTCCGAATAGTCGAGGAGAAACGTGGTCAGGTTCTGGCGCACGAGGCGTTCAAACGATTCAATGCTGTCAAAGGTTCGATAGAGGCCAGGATGATCCGCGTCAGGCGTAAAGCCCGTGAAGAACTCTTTGACGCGCTGAAACTGAGCGGGGTCGAGGTCATCGGGCGGGATGCTGCGCTTGCACCAGTAGAACATCACGCGCGGACGTTTGTGTTGCTGCCACAGGCGATACGCCACGCGAAATTCTTCTTCCGTGCCAGATAGGTACTCCTTTTGCGTCTGCGGGTCCTTGCCCCCTGGCAGCGTCCCAAAGCGATGCCACAGAATGCCGATGAACAGGTCCCACGTGTCGGGCTTGAGTTGGTCGAGGATAATTTGCTCGGGGCGACCCAGGCCAGCCACGACCTGTCGCCAATCCACCAACTCCAACGTCACGCCGACGTGCTCCGCCAGCGCTTTCAAATCCTCGACGACCGTCGCCAGCCGCGCGCGCTCGTTCGCCACATCCCTCGGCGACGCGGCAAAGATGCGCAGTTTCTTCAAACTGTCTGTGTTCATCTTCCCATTAGCTCTTTTGCCAGTGCCACCGCTCTGATGGCGTTCTCAGAATAGCCATCAGAGCCAATCTCCTCGGCCCACGATTGGCTCACCGGAGCCCCGCCCACTATGATCTTGACCTTCTCGCGCAACCCGGCTTCCTGGAAGCTCTCGATGACCTTCCTCTGATTGAGCATGGTGGTGGTCAGCAGGGCCGAAAGCCCTACGATGTCGGCCTCCACTTCGCTGGCTTTTTCCACGAAAGCGGAAACAGGCACGTCAACTCCCAGGTCAAAGACCTGGAAGCCGTTGGCCGACAGCATGGTGGCCACCAGGCTTTTGCCGATTTCGTGGATATCACCGGCCACGGTGCCGATGACCACCTTGCCCAACACCTGCCGCTGCTGTTGCCTGCGGGCCAGTTCGGGCTCCAGCACGGCGATGGCTGCCTTCATAGCCTCCCCACCCATGACCAGATGGGGCAGGAAGACGTCGCCCTGGGTGAAAAGATCGCCCAGCACGTTCATACCACGTGTGTATCCGTGGTCAATGACCTCCAGCGGGTCCAGGCCTAGACTGACGGCCTTCTGAGCCAGTTCCTCAGCCTGCTCAGGCTCGCCATCTATGACACTTTGGCTCATGGTTTGATACAGTTCGTTGGTAGACATAAATGTTCTCCTTGGGATTGCTTCGTCGCTTCGCTCCTCGCAATGACACAAAAATGTGACATCGGCAAGAAGATAGGTTCTCGATTATTCCGGTGAGGGCAGCTTGTCCAGCCCGGCGGCTTTCGCAGCCCGTAGGGTGATGCCCTCCAGTTCCTTGATCACCTCTGGCGGCAGTTCCCTGGGCTCGTAGGTGGCGATCAGCTCCTCCACCTGTTCGTGGGCGCGATGGGTGGCGTCCCTGGCCCCTTTCTCCTCCCAGGCCTGGCGGGTGTCCCGGTCAATCACAGCCGAGGGCATGAACAACTCTTTTTGGAACCATTCGACGGTGTGCTTGGTGGCCAAAAAGTTGCCTTTGTGCCCCACCTGCTGGATGATGGCCGTAGCCAGGGGGTCCTCGGAGCAATCCATGCCCTGAACCAGACGGCGGGCCATGCCGATGATCTCGTGGTCAATGACCAGTTTCTCCAGGCTGAAGCAACTCTCAAAGTCCATCATCCCGGCCCCGGAGACCATGTTGACTCCGGCCAGGGCGGCCATGATGGTCCCGATCCCCGATTCGAGACCAGCCTGGCCGTCAACGACCTTGGCATCGCTCATGCCCATGTAGGCGTGGGTGGGCAGGTCCAGATACTTGCCCACCTGAACGTAGGCGCAATCCATCATCAGGGTCTCGATGGCTCCCATGGGCGTCGTGCCGGTGCGCATGTCAAAGGCCGCTGGCGACCCGCCCCAGACGATGGGGCTGCCCACCTTAGCCAGTTGGTGGATGGCCAGGCCGCTGAGGTTTTCAGCGGCGTGCTGGACCACGGACCCCACCAGGGTGGCAGGACCGGTCGCCCCGGCCAGGGGCATGGAGACCAGTTCGGCGGGGACACCAGCGCGGGCGCAATCAATCAGGTTCTGGCAGGTGATCTCGCTCCACAGCAAGGGCGGTGAGGGACAGACGTCAAAGACGGCCAGGGGGTTCTCAGCCAGGGCCTCCGCGCTGCCAGCCACGGCCACCAGCAGATCGTGCATGACCGACCAGGTCTCCACGGCAAAGGCCCCGGTGACCACTGGCTTCACGGCGTAGCGGAGCACCAGATAGAGACGATAGAGATCGCCCATGCTCTCCGGCACGTCGGCACAGACCATAGCAGTGCTGACCGCGTCCAGTTCGGGCAGCACCTCGGCCAGTTTGATGTACCGCACAAAATCGGCCGTGACGGGTGGGCGCGACCTGACCGCGCCGTGGTCGAGGATGTGGATAGCCGCCGAACCGGGGTCGAACTGGACGTCGTCGCCCCCATAATGAACCATGGGCTCCCCACTGGTGTCATAAAGGTGAAAAGACGAAGGTGCGCTCTCCACCGCTTGGCGGGCCAGTTCGGCCGGGATTTGGGCCACCCTGGCCTCTAAATCCACGGTGGCTCCGGCGTCGGCCAGGAGGCCCAGGGCCTCGTCGCTGTGGATGCGCACGCCGGGGTCCCAGAGCAACTCGTAGGCCTCGGCTACGATGCGCTCGATGGTCTCCCGATTCAGCAGTTCCAATTTGGGTCTGAGCATTTCTTTCTCCTTTGAACAAAGTCATTCGCACCCAATGATAGCACGCAGTGGGAGCTTTGTCAATTAAGGGCTGACAACCCAATGCCAAAGCAAGGCGCGACGCGCTTGCGTCTTCAGGAACGTTACGCAATGGAGCCTTCCCCCATTCCCGTGTCCAAACCGTGTAACACTCACCTGGTACTTCTTTCCCATTGACTTTCACAAGGGTTGTGGTATGTTAATAAGGAAAGTTTCGGATCAGAGGAGCCAGAGCAGCCAGCGCGATAGTAGCGTAACAGAGTGTCGCTATTACCCTCATAATAAGTATCCGCTACGTAAGCGTTTTTTTACACAGTTGACTTAAAGCAAGAGTGAGGGTATAATTCGAATATACGCTTTTTCAAATAGCGGCCTGTCCAGAAACGGCGGTTCACTACTAAAGCAAAGGTGAAAGAACATGGCACTTAAGGGAAATCTGAGGGACTTTAGCACTACCCAGCTTCTCAATCTCATCAACCTGGCACGTAAGACGGGCGCTCTAACTATTAAAGCGCAGGGGACCTCGGCCAGGTTGTTTTTCAAAGAGGGGAAGCTGATCCATGCCTCTCTAGGTGGTCGGGATGGACATCTAGCTAATATGTTGCTTAAAGCAGGCAAGCTCAGCGCCGAGCAATCCAGAACTATCCAGGCACATTCTGAGATTGATTCTGATAAGGAGCTTGGGCTTCTTCTGATCAATGCTGACTATGTCACCCAGAACGACATTGTACAGAGTGTAAAAGTCTACATCCTGGATGTGGTTTACACGCTCTTCACATGGGTAGAGGGCCTGTTTTATTTCGAGCCCAATCTCCTTCCCTCAGAAGACAAGATCACTGTGCCCATCAACCTCGAAAACATCATTTTGGAGGGGAGTCGCCGGCTCAAGGAGTGGGAAAGATTGCAAGATGAACTCCCTGACTTGAACAGGGCCTTGAGATTCACAGACCGGCCTGATACTAAGCTCCGCGACATTAACCTCAGCGTGGAAGAATGGCGGGTTATCTCCTTCATAAATCCTCGCAACACCATCAAACAGATAGCCCAATCTAACAATATGAGCGATTTCCAAATTCGGAAAATCGTCTATGGCATGTTTCAAGCTGGCTTGGTAGAATTAGTGACACCGGAAGGGGGTGAGGTAAAACCAGGAATGCTACCTGGACGCCCAAGGACTGCGGCACCGCCACCGGCGGTGAAGCGGGGGGTGATCCTGCGTCTGATTGATAGGATTAAAAAGATATAGAGAACACTCCTGAGGCGGAGAGTCGGGGAGAGGCAGAGGATTGTTTCTCATTGCCCTTCCTATTCATCTGAAAGAGAAGAGGTAGATAGCCAAAATGCAAACAGTAAAAATGGTCGTCACCGGCCCCTTCAGTGCTGGCAAAACAGAGTTTATCAAAATCATCAGCGAGATTGACGTCGTCTCCACCGAACGCAGAATCACTGATGAGACCCAGCGCGTTAAGAAGGAGACCACAGTGGCTATGGACTTTGGGCGTATCACTGTTGATGAGGATTTGGTCTTATATCTTTTTGGCACGCCTGGCCAGAAGCGCTTCGATTTCATGTGGGAGATTCTGTCCGAAGGGATGCTAGGCTTCATTGTGCTCATAGACAGTGTTCGCCCCGAGACCTTCCGTGAGGCGAGACGCATCCTTGACGTCTTCAGCGGCTATGGTGCCACCACGCCCTACATTGTGGCCGCCAACAAACAAGATTTGCCTGACGCATGGCTGCCGGAGGATCTACGCATCGCCTTGAAGATAGATCGGAATGTGAAAGTCCTGCCCTGTGTGGCCACCGACAAAGAAAGCGTTAAAACGGTCCTTTTGGAACTCCTGTACTACATTTTGGAGGGGACGGAAGAGGAATAGCTGTCCTCTGAGGGGAAGACAGCATTGATGGTCTGAGTATGGCTTCATCACCGGCCCCTGGCGTGGAGGAGTGGGGCTTGGTATGCTCCTCCTGGGTGAGTGTATCACCATTGAGCTGGGACGGGACATGGTCGTTCAAGATCTACATCAGGAGCGAAAGCTTACATATTTCTGATGCCAGCAGGTGAGGAAGCAGTTCTGACGGCCCTGGCTCGACGGCAGGCGGAACCAGATCTCTGGATACGAAACGGGCCGCTAAGGATCTGGAGAGGGTGGTCTGATCGAGTTCGGTGATTAGGTTCCAGGTAGCCAGCCGCCTAATCACCCAGACCTAGCCACCCGCAGCGGAGGGGACAGGTTGAGTTCCATAGTTACGGATAAAGGGATCGTTCATTATGAAGTAGACGGACGTGGCAAACCCCTCGTTTTCCTGCACGGTTGGTTGGGTTCATGGGGTGTCTGGCGGGACACCATGTTGACTATCTCAGATCTGCGCCAGTACAAAATCTACGCGCTGGATTTCTGGGGCTTTGGTGACTCAGCGAAAAAGAGCTTGGCCTCCTTTACTATCTCCTCATATGTATTCATGGTAGATCAGTTCATGGAGATAATGGGCATAGCGCAGGCTCCAGTGATTGGCCATTCGATGGGAGGGACAGTGGCCATGAATTTAGCTTTGGAGCATCCCTCCCGTGTCGAGAAGGTCGTTGTTATAGATTCTCCTATGATAGGCAGTTCTCTTAACATCCTACTCAAGCTTGCCGGCCGTAAATTTATCGCTTCTCTCATCTGGAGCAATCTTGGCCTTCTGCGCTTAGGCCTAAGAATATATTCTTCTCAGTGGGCCAAAGATGGCCTGAAGCTTTACAGGATGATAGAAAAAGACCTCTCCCAGATGACTGTAGAAGCGTTCTGGTGGAGCATAGCTTCGTTACG
>SOHZ01000264.1 GCA_004377365.1 Anaerolineales bacterium
CGGCTCCTCCTGGGTACTATTATACCTCAGAGCCGACTCAGTGTAAACAACGAAGCGGCAGAAAACAACAAAGGTTCTCAGTGGCTGCCTGGGGTTTCCTTGCGCTGACCAGGATTTGGTCTTCGGCTGCTTTTTTATCTCCGATCCAGAATATACCCTGCGAAGCACCTTTCTTATTTCTCTATAAAACTCGGGCTTTAATGGGTTAAATTCCGTCTAAAAGAGATTGGGCGGAAATAGTCCGACCTGATAATAGTTGTCCATTGGAGGGTCAGAGTGGCATTTTGTAATGGACAGTGGAGTTAGAGAGGAGTGTACGTATTTGGAGATCGTTCTGAGCCTCGAAAAAGCTGTTGAAGCCAACTAAAGTGCGAAAAGTTCAAACTCGGACGCGTACAAACAAAGAAAGGAGTATTTAGACATGACGAAGCGTTTTTACGCATTGCTGGCGTGTACCATTGTTGTGATCATGGTGTTGGTTGGCTGCGGACCCTCCGCTCAACCGACCCCCGTGTCTGCACCGCCTACCAAGGCGGAACCCACCGAGCCACCGCCGACCAAGCCACCGACGCCGACCCCCGTGCCACCCACAGATACCCCTACCCCCGTGCCACCCACAGATACCCCTACCCCTGTGCCACCGACACCCGTGTCCCCAACGCCCACGCCCTTGCCGCCCACACCGACCGAGCCACCGCCTACTCAGCCGCCTGCTGCAAAGGCTACACCAACACCCAAGCCGACCCTTGGGGGCAAAATCGCCTTCCCTGTTTTCGATCCCGAGCGGGGAACCTATGACCTTTTCATCGCCAACGCCGACGGCAGTGATCGGGAAAAGATCGGAGAAAAGGCCAGTCAGCCTTGTCTCAGCCCTGATGGGTCCGAGATAACCTACCGCTCCTGGCGCGCCGATAAGAGGGGATTGGTAGTGGCCCATACCTTTGGAGAGGATATGTGGACTATCTCCACTCTCCATGAGGCTTCTCGTCCAAGCGTTTCGACGGGAGGAACCGTCTTTCACGTCAGACAAGAGCTCGATAGTCCGGTGCATGTCTACCTGAGCTATGCTGACAAAGGGGCCGAGGTGATAAGATGGGGAGACCAGAACCAGCCCATACTTGGTGAAGCCGCTGCCTGGGTATCTGGAGAGCGCCTGGTCTACAAGGGCTGTGTAGAAGCCAATTGTGGCCTTTACCTGACCGATAGTGTATACGATGGGACAGGCGTCACTCAGCTCACCTACGAGCTCAGTGACACAAATCCTGAAGCCTCGCCGGATGGGAAGAAGGTTGCTTTCATGTCTCGACGTGATGGCAACTGGGAGATCTATGTGATGAATATGGATGGCAGCGAGATAGAGCGATTGACCAACAATGGAGATACTGACGGTCTGCCGATCTGGTCGCCAGATGGTCAGACAATTGCTTTCGCCTCTGACCGGAGTGGAGAGTGGGCCATATGGGCTATGAACCCTGATGGTACCAATCAGCGGATGCTCTTTCCTCTCGGAGGTTCTCTGCACGGGTACGTCCGGGATGCCCCACTAAATGAGAGAGGCGGATGGGAAGAGGAGCGGCTTTCCTGGAGATGAGAACTCGGGCTTGAGCCCGTCAGCTCCAAAGTTGGTTTCTTTAGTAGTCTTGCAGAAGCAAAGCCACCCAATTTGCAAGGGTGGCTTTTGTCGTTGTTGAGGTCTCGGGGGATAATATACATTATCTACAGAGATTATATCAAGAGTCTGAGGAGGTGTCAAGGGGGTTGTCTCCGGCCTGCTAGACAAAAGGTTAGGTTGGGGGTATAATAGGGTTGCCTCCTTCATAACCTCTCTGATCTTCGTTTACAAATCTCAGCTTCAGATGGGTTAAATTCTGTCTACAGAATATTAGGCGGCTCCAAGGCAGTGGATAACAAAAGCCCTATCCTTGGACTGGCTGTATTGATCGAAAGTTCGTGTACTACTGTGTAAGAGACCATCAAAGGAGTCACTTTTCTGGCCTCAGTTCGAAACGTGAGCGAGCAAAATGAACCGACAGCACAACAAGGGGAGCAAGTCAATGGATACAACTCGATCCAAAGCCAGCCCTCGCTCGCTACGTCATCACCTTCGTTGTGCCGCCCATCGCCGGGCTGTTGGCCAATGCTGCCGCCCGGCTGCTATGAGATACACTCAGCCTAATACTACAACCGCACTTGTCATTGCGAGGAGCCGAAGCCGCGAGCGAAGCGTGGCGGGCGGCGACGAAGCAATCTCGTTTTACAGCGGCGAATTGCCAGCCAGGGACGAGATTCCCTTCGACTGCGCTCAGGACAGGCTTCGCTCCCTTCGGTCGCTCAGAATGACATTTCGACGGAAGTGCGGTTGTAGTACTAAGCGAAGAAAGGAGGGACACAATGAGCCATCAGAAGCTGTTGACATGGATGACTGGTCTGACGTTAGTCGCATTGCTTGGGGTTGGATGTGGTGCACCAACTCCGACAGCCCCATCCGTCTCTGAAGCGACGCCTCAACCTACTGAAACAGAGGCTGCTGTAGAATCGGAGGCTACCGCCCAGGAACCAGCCGAGCAAGAGGCTGCTACGACCGAACAAGAAGCTGTCGCCGAGGCTGTTGAAAAAGCCGACATGAGCCAGGAGCTTGACTTAGGTATCACCGTTGTCACAGATGAGCCCGATGTCAGTTCTCCCCGCAGCAGGCGTGGCGGCGAGTATCGCGATGTATCCGACTCTGATGCCGTCAGTTTCCACCCCTACCAGGTCAGTGACGGTACCTCGTTCGGCTATCAGGGCATGGTCTACAGCGGCGCCTTGCTTCGGCTGCATGAAAACACGCTGGAGTACATCCCCAACATGGCCGAGGCCTACACCATTTCTGAAGATGGCCTGACTTTTACTTTCAACCTTCGAAAAAATCTAAAGTGGAGTGACGGCACACCGCTTACAGCTCACGATTTCAAATGGACTTACGATCAAGCCTCCAACCCCGACCATGGCTTTCCCTACCTCTCTCAACTTGAATTTATCACCTCTTACGAGGCCCTGGATGATTACACGCTGGAGATAAAGATTGACGAGGTCTACGCCCCTGCCTTGGGCCAGATGTCCGGCCTGATTACTCCCCTACCCAAGCATATTTGGGAGAACCTGGATTGGAGCGACCCTGAGAAAAACCCTGAGATCAACAGCCCCAGTGTTGTCTCTGGCCCCTACAAGTTGGTTGAGTGGAAACGGGATCAATTTGCCATTTTTGAAGCCAACGAAGATTATTGGTATCACGGAGCGCCCAACATCACGCGCTACACCATTGAGATTGTGCCTGATCGAGATATTGCCTTTCAAAAGATGGTGAGTGGCGAAACCGATACCGCCTATGTTCCCCCAGAAAAGCTAGAAGAAGCTCGCCGGCTTGATCATGTTACCGTTTACGAATGGTGGTCCGTCAGCGCCAGTGTGACCTTCCTGGGGTTGAACCTGCGCGAAGGTTTCGCTACGAACGACATGAACGTGCGCCATGGTCTCAGCTACGCCGTTGACAAGGAACTCCTCACCGAGGAAGTCATGTTGGGGCAGGCCAGGCGAATCTGCTCCATTTACCCTGAAACCTCTTGGGTCTACAATCCCGACGTTCCCTGCTATGAGTATGACCTCGACAAAGCCATTGAAGAGTTTGCTGAAGCAGGCTATACGTTCCAGGATGGGAAACTGCTCGATGAGAATGGCCAACAACTGACGCTCAAGTTGCTTTACGGTCCCACCACCAGCCAGGTTCGCGAGTTGATCGCCGTCACCGTTCAGGATTACCTGGCCGATATTGGGATTGCGGTGGAAATTCAAGCCCTGGAATGGGCCAGCTTTCTGGAAGCATTCAGGTCTGCCGAGCCTGATTGGGATATCGTCATCCTTACCGTTACGACCACTCCCGAGCCGCACACAGCGTTTCCCTGGTGGTCTGAGGAAAACATCCCTGATTTGAACTTTTCGGCCTACATCAACAAAGATGTTGAAGCCCTGTTTGAGGAAGCAGGCGGAACCTACGACCGCGACGTTCGCAAGGAAAAGTACGGAGAAATCCAAAGAATCCTGGCCAAAGATGCCCCTCATGTTTTCCTCTTCTACAGCAAATCCCGGAGCGCTCAGAATAACCGCATCAAGGGCATCGAACCGGCCGTCCTGGGTATTGGCTGGAACTCGGAGGATTGGTACATCGAGGAAGAGTAGCTGGACAGTGTCACATTTCGAGGAGAATGTCATTGCGAGGG
>SOHZ01000240.1 GCA_004377365.1 Anaerolineales bacterium
CTCTTGATCGGCTTCTGGTTCGAGAAGAACTATCCTGACCCCAAACAGATCACCCCCCGGGAGGCGGGCCTCAAGGCTTTTCTGACCACCAAGGTGGGCGATGCCTTCTTGTTCCTGGGTATCCTTTACCTCTACAGTCAGGCCGGGTCGTTGAGCTATGCCGACACTCTCTTCAACGAGGAGTTTTTACATCACTTAGCCACGACTCCGGCGCTACCTATCTTTGGAGGATGGTCGGTGGCTGCGGTGATCGGGGCGCTCATGTTCGGCGGGGCGGTGGGCAAATCGGCCCAGTTCCCGCTTCACGTTTGGCTGCCCGACGCTATGGAGGGCCCCACCCCGGTCAGCGCTCTGATCCACGCGGCGACCATGGTCTCGGCTGGTGTGTACCTGGTGGCCCGTATTTTCCCCCTGCTCCACATCGTGGTCGAAGTGGAGCACCACAACCCGGCCATGGGGCTCATTGCCTTCATCGGCGCTTTCACCGCTCTCTTCGCCTCCATCATTGCCGTAGCCCAGAATGACATCAAGCGGGTCCTGGCCTACTCGACCATCAGCCAGTTGGGCTACATGATCGCCGCTCTGGGCATTGGCGCTTTTGTGGCCGGGGCTTTCCATCTCATCACCCATGCTTTCTTCAAGGCCCTGCTCTTCCTCGGCTCTGGTTCGGTCATCATCGGTTGCCACCACGAGCAGGACATGATGGAAATGGGTGGTCTCAAAAACAAGATGCCCCGCACTTTCTGGACCTTTGTGGCTGGCGGTTTCGCCCTGTCGGGCTTTCCCATTATTACGGCCGGCTTCTGGAGCAAGGACGAGATCCTGGCCCACGCCTGGCACGAGTTCCTGCACGAGGGGGTGGTCTCCTGGCCTTTCTTCGTTTGGCTGCTGTTGACCCTGGCTGCTTTCCTGACCGCCTTTTACACCGGGCGGCAGATCAGCCTCACTTTCCTGGGCCAGCCTCGTAGCCATCACGCCGAGCACGCTCACGAGACGCCCAACAGCATGACCGTGCCCCTGATGCTGCTGGCCTTCTTTGCCATCTTTGTTGGTTTCGCCGGGGTGCCCGAAGAGTTCCCGGTGCTGGGGCCGCTGCTGGGGCATAACTGGTTCCACGGCTTTGTGGGACACGAGTACGGGGCTACTCCACTCAATTGGACAGTGTTGGGGCTGTCGTCGCTGCTGGCCGTAGGAGGCCTGTTCCTGGGTTGGCTAGTCTACGGACGCAAGCCGCTGGCCCACGGGGAGATGGACCCCCTGGAACGGGCCATGCAGAAGGTGGGGCTGGGCTGGCTCTACGAGGCCATGCGCCGCAAATTCTACTTCGACGAGTTGTACGACGCCACTGTCATCGGAGGGGTCATCTGGCTGGCCGACAAGTGCTTCCGCTTCGATAACCGCTGGGTGGTTGATCCCATCGTCAACCTGGCGGGCCGCGCTGGCCGGCTCCTCTCCGACGTCTTGGGCCTCTTCGACCTGAAGGTCATTGACGGCCTGGTGGATCTGGCCGGGCGGACCGGGGCCTCTCTCTCTGCTTTCAGCGGGTTGGTGGACAACGTGGTCGTGGACGGCGCCGTCAATGGTACCGGCCAGGTGACCGGATGGGTTGGGGCCCGTGTTTTGCGCCCCATCCAGACGGGCAAGGTCCAGAACTATCTGTTGGTGGCTTTGATCACTGTGCTCGCCCTGCTGGGGCTGTATCTGGTCTATTGGTAATAGTGTTGTTATCCGGGATAGGCGCATTGAGGCAAAAGTCCCGCTTAGATTTGTCACCCTGAGCGAAGCGAAGGGTCTCGTTCTTCGCAGAGCAGTCTACCTGTTCGCCAGAAACGGGATTCTTCGTCGCTTCGCTCCTCAGAATGACAGATCGCAGACAACAGACTGAGGAGGGAAAATAGATGAGCTTTCCAATTTTGAGCGTTATCACCTTCACCCCCTTGCTGGGGGCCCTGATTGTCTTCTTTATCCCGAAGGACAAGGAGGATTGGATCCAGTGGGTGTCTACCATTATCAGCCTGGTCCCCCTGATCCTGTCCTTCGTCGTCTATGCGGCCGTTCGGGCTGATCCGGGGCAGATGCAGTTCATGGAGGAATACTCTTGGATTCCCACTCTCGACGTCTGGTATCGGATGGGGGTGGACGGTATCAGCGCGGTTATGATCCTGCTGACTGCGCTTCTCTCTACCCTTTGCTACTTCTATTCCATTTACACTATCAAAGAGCGGGTCAAGGAGTACTACTTCCTCTTCTTTCTGCTGCAAATGGGAATGTCCGGCGTTTTCGTCTCCCTGGACCTTATATTCTTTTACGTCTTCTGGGAGATTGGCCTGGTGCCCATGTATCTCCTCATCGGGGTGTGGGGCGGGGCGCGCCGCATCTATGCCTCCATCAAGTTCTTCCTTTATACTTTGGCCGGTAGCGTGGCCATGTTGCTGGCCATCCTGGGCGTCTACTTCCAGACCGGCACTTTCAGTATCCTTGAGGCAGCCGCCAAGCATCCTTTTGCCGATAACTTTATCCTGGCAGCGGCGGCTTTCTGGGCTTTCTTCATAGCTTTCTCTATCAAGGTGCCCACCTTCCCCTTCCACACCTGGCTGCCGGATGCGCACACCGAAGCACCTACCTGTGGTAGTGTCATCCTGGCCGGCGTCCTGCTAAAGCTGGGGGCCTACGGGTTGATCCGCATCGTCCTGCCCTTCTTCCCCCAGGTCTTTAGCTACTACGCCTACAACGTGCCCATCGTCCCCATCCTGGCCGTGATCAGCATCGTCTATGGGGCCCTGGTCTGCATGGCCCAGTGGGACCTCAAGCGACTCATTGCCTACTCCTCGGTCAGCCACATGGGCTACGTCACCCTGGGCATCAGCGCGGCCGCGGCTAGCCTGACCATGAGTGGCCACAGCGAGGAGTTGCTGACCAGTGCGGCCATTGCCCTCAACGGGGCTGCCTTGCAGATGTTTACCCACGGCATCATCACCGGCGGATTGTTCTTCCTGGTGGGCATCATCTACGACCGGGCTCACACCCGCGACCTCAAGGCCTTCGGTGGTCTGGGGGCCAAGGTGCCCTACTACTACGGCATCATGATGGTCACCGGTTTCGCTTCGCTGGGCCTGCCGGGGCTGGCCGGCTTTTGGAGCGAGCTCTTTGTCTTCCGTGGCACTTTCGCTATCATCCCCATCTTCGCCTGCATTGGCATCGCTGGCGTGGTCTTTACCGCAGCCTATATCCTGTGGAAGATCGTACAGTATGTGTTCCTGGGGGAATTCGACCAGGCCAAGTGGGACGAGGCCACGCACCACGCCAAGCTGACTGACATGGCACTGTTTGAGAAGGTCACCATGTGGCCCCTGGTCATCGTCATGGTGCTGGTGGGCTTGTACCCCACCGTCGTCGTGGCCCTGCTCAATGGTGCTACGACCGCGCTATTAGGCAAGTTGTAACAACGACAACGAGGGAGGCTCTGTTGACAGTGCAAACCTTAATCTTACTCCTGCCTCAGCTCATCCTCTTCCTGGCAGCGCTGGTCGTCTTTGGCCTGGACCTGGTGGGAGGTGATGAGAAGAAGTGGCTGCCCTACGTGGCCCTCGGGGGGACCGTCGTGGCCCTGGTGGTGGCTGTCTATCTCATCGTGGCCGTTGAACTGCCGCCCGAGCCAATGTTGGGTGGGACGATAGCCCTCGACTCCTTTGCTCTCTTTTTCCAGATCGTCGCCACCCTGGTCGCCGCCCTGGTTATCATCTCCTCCCTTGGCTACATGCAGGAGCGCACACCCTACCGCGCCGAGTTCTACGGCCTGCTCCTCATCGCCTGTCTGGCCATCACCCTCGTGGCGGCCGCAGCCGATCTGATCATGGTCTACGTGGCCTTTGAGCTGCTGAGTATCACTTCGTACGTGTTGACGGGTTACCTGCGCGAGGATCGCAAGTCCAACGAGGCAGCTATCAAATACTTCCTTTATGGGGCCATGGCCTCGGCCGCCATGCTCTATGGCATGTCCCTCCTCTATGGAGCCACCGCCTCGACCGATCTAAGCGCCATCGCTGGCGCCCTGCTGGGGGCCGATGCTTCGCTGCGCTGGCTGATCTTCCCGGCCATAGTTCTCCTCATGGTGGGATTCGGCTTCAAGATCGCGGCCGTACCCTTCCACCAATGGGCGCCCGATGCCTACGAGGGAGCGCCGACCCCGGTCACCGCCTTCCTCTCGGTGGGACCCAAGGCGGCTGGCTTTGCCGTGCTGGTGCGGGTACTTCTCACCGCCTTACCCGCCTTCCGGGCTGATTGGGTGGCCCTGTTGTCGGCCATCTCCATGATGACCATGACCCTGGGCAACCTGGTGGCTCTCAGTCAGCGGAACATCAAGCGTATGCTGGCCTATTCCAGTATCGCCCATGCTGGCTATATTCTCATTGGCCTGGTCTCGTGGGACCTCTGGCAGTCTGAGAGCGCCTTCAACGGCATCAACGGCGTGCTCATCTATCTGTTGGCCTACCTCTTCACCAATCTGGGCGCTTTTGCTGTGGTCATCGCCTTCGAGCAGGCCACCGGTTCCAACCAGATCGAGGACTATGCTGGCCTTATGCAACGCTCACCGGTCCTGGCTGGGACGATGCTCATCTTTCTGTTTTCTCTGACCGGCATCCCTGGCACCGGGGGGTTCATCGGCAAACTTTTTGTCTTCGGGGCGGCCATCCAGATTCAGTTCTATGCCCTGGCTATCGTGGCTATCGTGAATAGCGTCATCGCTGCCTTCTATTATTTGAACGTGTTGCGCTACATGTTCTTCCAGCCGGCTCTTGAAGGCGCGCCGGCATTCAAGGTGTCGCCGGCACTCACGGTCACTCTGGCCGTGACTTGTGGCCTGACTTTGGTCATCGGCCTCTATGCCCAGCCCTTCCTGCAATTGGCTCAGTCCTCAGTCAGACTGCTTGGCATCTGAAATCAGGAGCACCGATTTCATGGTCACCCTGAGCCGAAGGCGAAGGGTCTCGTTCTTCGCTAGGCGGAATCGTCGCTTGCCAGGAACGAGATTCTTCGTCGCTTCGCTCCTCAGAATGACTTCTCAACGAGAGTTTGGCTAGTATCGGTGCTACCGCATCTGAAATAGAGCAATTTGACAGTAGAGACAAGTTATGGTATCTTATCTGTGTTTTGCCAGCCGGCCTGGAAGGGTAGTAGGAGTGGCAGCCGTGTCTAAAAAGCATGACATGAACATGAAGGATGTATTCTGGGTACTGGCCGTAGGCAGTCAGGTCGGCCTATCTATCGCCCTGCCAGTCATCGGCGGACTGTCGGTAGGCTACTGGATTGACATGCGGCTGAGCAGCTTGCCCTGGATCACCTTGCTGCTGACGTTGATAGGGACGGCCATCGGCCCTTTCATCACTTATCGCTGGGTTATCTCGTCTGTACAGCGGCGGCTTGAAGAAGGAAAGGACGAGGAGGAGTCTTGATGGATAACATCATGGCTACGCTCCGCACCCCCAAGGGCTGCCTCTTGGTGCTTATCGGGGTGTTTGGGATCGTAGCCCTATTCGTGGGGGGACTAATGTTGGGTGGCATCGCAAACGAAGCATATCAGTTGCCAGAGATCAGCCTGGCGGCCGAGGAAATCCCATTGCCCTTCAATGTGCCACTCCTCGGGCACAGCGTACCAAACACCTTGCCCGCCACCTGGCTTAGCATGTTGGTGCTTATTGTCGTTGCCTTCTTTGCCACTCGAAATATCAAGCTGGTGCCATCTGGTTTGCAGAACGCCGTCGAGGCTATCGTGGAGATGTTCTATGGCTTCATCGAGGGTGTGGCCGGAGCCCACCAGGCCCCACTTTTCTTTCCCCTGGTAGCCACTTTCTTCTTCTTTATCTTGCTTTCCAACTGGATGGGTATCTTGCCCGGTTTCGGATCTGTCGGCGTATGGGCAGAACATCATGGGGAAACTGTCTTGGTTCCCTTCTTCCGCTCGGCCAACGCTCATCTGAGCACGACCATCGCCCTGGCCACCGTCTCCGTGGCCGCCACCCAGTATTTCGGCTTCAAGCTGCTGGGCCGGCCCTTTCTGGGGCGATATTTCACCTTCAAGAGCTCTGCTCGAAAAGAGGAAGGGGCCGCTGCTCCCGGCGGTCTAGAGAAGGCCATCAGCAAGTTGGGCGGGTTTATGGAGAGGATAGCGAATGCCTTTGTCGGCATCCTGGAGTTGATCAGCGAGTTCATCAAGATCATGTCTTTCTCCTTCCGGCTTTTCGGTAACATCTTTGCCGGTGAAGTCTTGCTCATCGTGGTCAGCTTTTTGTGCGCCTTCCTGGCCTCGTTGCCCTTTATGCTTTTAGAGTTATTCGTCGGTTTCGTCCAAGCGCTGATCTTCTCCATGCTGAGTCTGGTTTTCTTCATGATTGCTACTGCCCATCACAATTGAAGTGACAGGCAAGATCGCTGACAACTGTGAGCGTAAAATAGATTCATCAATAATATCAAAAAGGAGGATTCTAAATGTGGCCTGAAGGTTACGAAGCTGTGACCCAAGTTGCGGCGGCTATGACCATTACTCTGGGGGTCATTTTCCCCGCCCTGTCCATCGGTTTGATCGGCAAACAGGCGATGGAGTCCATCGGTCGCAACCCTGAATCTGCCGGCAGCATTTTGACCAACATGATCCTGGTGGTCGCCTTCGCCGAGGCTATCGCCATCTATGCCCTGGTTGTTGCCCTGGCCATCAAGTTTGTGCCCGTCACGCCTATTGGGTGATGAAAGGAGTTAGCCTTTGGAAGCGTTAGGAGCTCTGGGGGTCAACGGACCGTTCCTGTTGTCCCAGATCATCAATTTCCTGATCCTCTTCCTGGCCCTGCGCTTCTTGCTCTGGAAGCCGATGCTGAAGATGCTCAATGAGCGCAAGCAACGCATCGCTCAGGGTCTGGAAGACGCGGAACAGGCTCGTAAGGACAGGGAGCGGGCCCAGGCTGAATACGGGGAGCGCATCAAGCAGGCTGAGCAGGAGCGTGAAGAGATTCTGGCCAGGGCCGCGGAGGAGGCTGAACAAGCCAGGGCCGAAACACTGGCTCAGGCGAGAGCACAGGCTGAGCAGATCGTTGCTGAAGGAAAGGAAACCGTTGAGCAGGAGCGTCAACAGATGCTGGCCGAGTTGCACAGTCAAGTAGCAGCGCTGTCTATCGCGGCCGCCAACAAGCTCATCGGCGAAGCCCTGGATGAGCAGCGACAGCGTCGTCTGATTGACGAGTTCTTCAGTGGTATCAAGGCTGGCCGCGTGGTCGTGCTGGAAGAGCAGGAGATCGAGCAAGCGAAAGCTGGCGAGGTCATGGCTATCGTCACCAGTGCCCTCCCTTTGACCGAGGATGAGCAGAAGGTGGTGACCAGCGGCCTGGCTGAGCATCTGGGCCGGGTGCCAGCGATAGAGTTCAGGATAGATCCGGCTATCCTTGGCGGGCTGGTCATCAGGCTCGGCGACAAGGTCATTGATGGCAGCGTGGCTGGCCAGTTGGCCTCCTTGCAGGAGAGGCTGGGATAAGCTCTGGCCGGCAGAAGAGCTTGCTCAAGATCAGAGGATAAAACTTCAGAACTCTGAAGCTTGCGATACTCGCTGAAACCCCGGAGATCTCTACTCAGCCTCGTCTCCGGGCATCTTTAACAGCGCGATGCTGGCAAAACTGCTCGGGAACGAGGCCAAGTTTGTGGAGCGACCTGCCAGCACTCACCAGACACAACTGATGTCAAACCAAATTCTGTTAGATACTCTTTCTCGATAGGAGCCCAACAAATGAGCCAATCCGTTATCTTCTTCACTCCCTTGGCTGGCGTCTTTGCCTTGATCTTCGTCTGGGTCTTCGCTCGCTGGGTCATTAAACAGGACCCGGGCACTCCCCGCATGCAGGAGATCGCTTCCTTCATCCGACAGGGGGCTAGCGCTTTCCTGAGAAGGGAGTTCCAGACGATCGCCTACTTCATCGTCGGATTGGCAACCCTTCTGCTCATCGTCATGTGGCCCCAGTGGCAGATTGCCTTCAGCTTCGTCGCGGGGGCACTGACCTCGATGTTGGCCATCACCATTGGCATGAACGTGGCCACGCGGGCCAACGTACGCACGGCCCAGGCAGCCCGGACCCTGCCGGGGAAGGCGTTGACCATCGCCTTCCGTGGCGGGGCGACCATGGGGTTGACCATTGTGGCCTTCAACCTCCTGGGCATTTCCCTCCTGGCCATTCTCTTTGGAGTGCGGCCTGGCAACGCCGAGAATGTGAGCCTGCTGGTCGGCTTTGGCTTCGGGGCCAGCCTGGCCTCGCTGTTCGCCCAACTGGGCGGTGGCATCTACACCAAGGCCGCCGACGTGGGAGCTGACCTGGTGGGCAAGGTCGAGGTCGGCATCCCCGAAGATGATCCTCGCAATGCGGCTGTGATCGCCGACCTGGTGGGGGACAACGTGGGCGACTGCGCCGGCCGTGGGGCCGACCTCTTCGAGTCGGGTTCCGACAACCTGGTGGCCACCATGATCATGGGGCTGGCCTTTATGAATCCCATGCCCGAGTATGGTTTCCCCGGCTATGGGTTCGCTGCCATCCTCTTTCCCCTCCTGACCCGTTCCATCGGCGCCGTCGGCGCGGTGCTCGGCGTTCTGGCCGTGCGCGGCAGCGGCAAGCGCAATCCTATCGCTTCCCTGAACCTGGGGTTCTTCACCACCGGCATCTTTTCTGTGATCGCTTTTTTCGGCCTGGCCAAGTGGGTGATGCACGACATGCGTCTCTTCTGGTGCCTGACCCTGGGCCTGGTGGCTGCGCTGCTCAGCGCGTTGATCGTCCAGTACTACACCGGCTCTAACGCCAAGCCGGTGCAGGAAATCGCCAAGGCGGCCACCAGCGGGCCGGGGGTGAACATCATCATCGGCATGGCTTACGGTTTCGAGAGCGCGGTGCTCCCCAAGATCCTCATCGCCCTGGTCAACGTGGCGGCCTACATGATCATGGGTGGGGGGCTGCCCGGCTTCTTTGGCATCGCTGCGGCCACGCTGGGGATCACGGAGATGAAAGGTATCATCATGGCCGGCGATGCCTTCGGCCCTATCGCCGACAACGCTGGCGGCATCGCCGAGATGTCAGGCATCGGCGAAGAGGTAGGCACGTCGGCCGATGTGCTGGACGCGGCCGGCAACATCACCAAGGCCATCACCAAAGGCTACAGCATGTCCTGCGCGCTGATGACCTCGGTGGTGATCCTTTTCACCTACATCACCGAAATCTCCCGCCATCTGGGCCTGCCGCTGACCGAAGTCGTGTACAATGCCAAGTTCGCTTTGGTGGACCCGGTGAACATCACGGGGATCATGATCGGTTCCACCATCCCCTTCCTCTTCTCCGCTCAGGCCATACGAGCGGTGGGCCGCACGGCCTACAAGGTGGTGGACGAGGTGCGACGTCAGTTCCGGGAGATACCGGGGCTGCTGGAGGGAAAGGCCAATGCAGACTATACCCGGTGTGTTGATATCGCCACTCGCGACGCGCTGAAGGGTATGATCTGGCCTGCGATGTGGGGCGTCGTGTTCCCTGTGGCTATGGGCTTTATTTTCGGCGCATGGGCCCTGGCTTCCTTCCTCATCGGCGTGAAGATCATCGGTGCCACCCTGGCCATGTTCATGTTCAACTCTGGCGGCGCCTGGGACAACGCCAAAAAGTTCATCGAAGATGGACACCTGGGTGGGAAGGGCTCTGAGACCCACAGATCAGCGGTCATCGGCGACACGGTGGGAGACCCCCTCAAGGACACCGCCGGCCCATCCCTGCACATCCTGATCAAGATGCAGAACATTCTGGCCATCACCTTGCTGCCGCTGTTCCTGGAGCACAGTTTGCGTCTGTTCGAATAGGGCGCGAATCTCGTCACCAGTGCCCTCCCTTTGACCGAGGATGAGCAGAAGGTGGTGGCCAGCGGCCTGGCTGAACAACTGGGCCAGGTGCCATAGAGTTCAAGGATCCAGCTATCCTTGGCGGGTTGGTCATCAGGCTCGGTGACAAGGTCATTGATGGCAGCGTGGGCGGCCGGTTGGAAGCCTTGCGGGAGAGCCTGGTCTAGCCTACAGCACCGGTTCCGGTTATCCTCTGTGCTTGCTTGTTCGTGCCTGCACCGCCCTTCGACGGCTCGACTGAGCTCGCCGAAGTCAAGCTCAGGACACCGCAACAGTGGTGAGATAGATTTGTTGCCTTGGACATCATTGAAATCTCAGGGATAGCGCAATAATTGACAACTACGGGTGTGAATTGTTGCGCTATTCTACATTTATTGGCTTTATCAGACTAACGAGAGGAGGAGAAGGTGCCCATCGAACGCAAAGTACACTTAACTTATCCCCCCCATCTGAAGGATCAGCCCCTTATCTATGAGCTTATCAAAAAGTTCGATGTGGTGGTCAATATCCTAGAGGCCAATGTAACGCCCCAGGAGGGTTGGCTTCTCGTGGCCGTGCGAGGAGAAGAGCAGTTCGTCAAGGAGGGCCTGGAGTGGATGTCGGCCCAGGGAATAGAGGTAAAAGAGTGGGCCAAAGGATAAATTATAGATTCTGATCACCCCTGAGGTACAGAGGTTGTGGGCAGCGTCCCCACAGCCTCTCTTTCATTCATTTGCCTTCACTTTATTCTGATTCTTCCCCTTGTGTTTCGTATTCTCCTTGCCGAAATCCTTCAGTTTGATGGCCAGTCTGCCCAAGCGGTTTTGGAGGGTGTGGTTGGCTGTCTCTTCCGGATAGGTACTGTCTTCCGTCAAGGAGGTTCCTTGACGTTTTTCTATTATAAGCTATAATTGTCAATAGACGATGCGTTGTTCAGACAGTTGGAACACAAGGACAGGTATTTGAAGGAGAACAGTTGAGAGTGGTATTTGTCCAGTCAGAGGTTGAGGAGGGTTAGCATGGTGATATCCTTTACCCCCGATAAAGTCGTCCTGGAACTTCCTAGAGAAGAGTTCGAATCCTTGGCTCCAGAGGCCATTGAAAGTGGGGTGTTGAGCGAACTCGGGAAGATGCTCGCCGTGAAACAATACTCCAAGGGAGAGATCACTGATAGGAAACTCGTGGAAGCCGTGGGACCAGAGACGGCTCTAGCCATTATCCAGGCTAAGCAGGTAACGGAAGAAAGCATAGGGAGATTGATAGGTGAGTACCAATATGGCACGGCAATTTTGATGATGGAAAAAGCTCGAGAAGCGAAAGGAGAAAAATGAGAGACCGTCAAGGCTGTTTGGAAGGAATTCTCAAACTCTTTTTGTTGACCGCTGCCTTCGATTGGCTGGAGGAACGCTTCGGCTTCGGGCGCGGTTGCTCCTGCACGGGCTGCGGCTGCGGGATGATCATCCTGATCGTCTTCCTTATCCTGGCCTGTTCCACCATAACCGGCACAGATTGGACCAGCCTTGGCCTGAGCAACCTCTTTTAGTAGTAGCTGGCTTAGTAGGCTCAGAGTTCTTCGACAGGCTCAGGATGAACTCCGCGGAGAGCCGTATCGAAGCCAAGCAGGGCACTGACATATCATGCAGCTTTCGCAACTCTTGACATCTCTGGCTCAAAAAGACGTTTGGGGCAATCTGGAGGTGGAAATCACCGGCCTGGCCTACGACTCCCGTCAAGTGAAGCCTGGTGATCTCTTTGTGGCCATCAAAGGGCTGACTGCGGATGGACACGATTTCATTCCCCAGGCTCTTGAACGTGGGGCGGCAGCGGTGGTGGTTCAGGATGCACGCATCACGCATCACGCATCACACATCACGCATCCTGCATATATCCTGGTGCCTAACTCCCGTCAAGCTCTTGCCCACCTGTCTGCCGCTTTTCACGGTTACCCCGCCCGCCAGCTCAAGGTCATCGGCGTGACGGGCACCGATGGTAAGACAACCACGGTGAATCTCGTCCAGGCCATCCTGACGGCGGCTGGCTGCAAGACAGGCATGATCAGCACTGTCAACGCTCTCATCGGCGATGAATACTACGACACTGGCCTGCACGTCACCACCCCCGACGCCCCCGATGTCCAGAGATACCTGGCTCAAATGGTGGCCGCGGGTACCGAATATGCCATCCTGGAAAGCACCTCTCATGGTCTGGCCCAGCACCGTGTCACGGCCTGCGAATACGACGTGGCTGTGGTGACCAACATCACCCACGAGCACCTGGATTATCACGGCACTTACGAGGAGTATCGGGCGGTAAAGGCATGCCTCTTCCGTGACCTCGCAACCTCTTTCCGCAAGCCCGATACTCCCAAAGTGTCCATCCTTAACGCTGACGACTCTTCTTTTGGTTATCTGCGGGCCATCCCTGCCGACCGTCATCTGACCTACGGCCTGACCAGCCTGGCCGATGTGACCGCCAGGGACATCGTCTCTTCGCCGGAGGCGACCCACTTCACCGCCCAGACACCCAGAGGAGGCTTTGAGGTACGTTCATCCCTGGTCGGACCTTTCAACGTGGACAATATCCTGGCCGCCATAGCCGTCGGCATTTCGCAGGACATGCCTTTAGAGGCCATGCAAGAGGGGATAGCGTCTGTGACGGGTGTAGTGGGGCGCATGGAGCGCATTGACCTGGGCCAGGACTTTACGGGCATCGTTGACTTTGCCCACACCCCCAATTCTTTGAAGCGAGCGCTGGAGACGGCGCGCGGACTGACCCAGGGTGAGGTCATCGTCGTCTTTGGCTGTGCCGGTCTGCGGGATGCAGCCAAGCGGCCCATGATGGGTGAAATCGCCGGCCGGTTGGCCGATCGCGTGGTCATCACCGCCGAGGACCCCCGCACCGAGAGCCTGGACGACATTATGGCCAGCATTGCCATCGGCTCCGAGAAAGCGGGGGGACGTGAGGGAGAGCATTATTGGCGCATCGGCGACCGGGGCGAGGCTATCGAGTTTGCCATCCAACTGGCCCAGGCGGGCGATCTGGTGATTGTCACCGGCAAGGGCCACGAGCGGACGATGTGTTTCGGTACCACAGAGTACCCGTGGAGCGATCACGAGGCGGTGCGAACGGCATTGGAGCGTCGGCTGCGGCGTAAAGGGAGCCGTTAATGAGACGGACTTTTTCCTCGAACGTGCTGATCTTTGTTACCGTCTTGCTGATGCTCCTGGGATGTGGTCCCGAGGAGTCCATCACGGCTGGTGAGATCATGGACAAAGTAAGAGGGACCTGGCAGGGCGCAGTGGACGTTCACGCTACCTGGGAGTTGAGCCTGGACATGGGGGTGATACAGGATCAGTTGGTGGTGGAGATGTGGCGGAAGCAGCCCGACAAGTTGCGGGCCGAGGTGCTGGAGGCTGCCAGCATCGAGTTCAGAGGGATGACTCTCGTCAGCGACGGCACTCAGGCCTGGCTCTACAATCCCAGCCGCCGCGAGGTGACAGCAGGAGAGCCTGAGGCCATCAAGTTGCCTCTGGTTCAGGATGTGATAGAATCCATTGATGAACTGATCCGCACGGCCGATCCCGGGCAGGTGAAGCTATTGGGGACGGAGAAGATGACTGCTGGCGAGACCTACAAGCTGGAAATGCCTCATCCTGACGGCGGTCAAGCCCTGCTCTGGATCAGCAGAGAATATTGGGTGCCGCTGAGGGTCGAGTACACCAGCCAGACTCTGGGCAAGGGCACTCTCACGGCTCGCAGCCTGGAGTTGAACACTGGCTTGTCTGATAGCATCTTCCTGTTCGAGGTGCCTGCCGATGCCAGGGTCACGCAGACCGGTGGTGCAGAGTCCCAGGCCCTCACTTTAGACGAGGCCAGGGCACGGGCCGGGTTCCCTCTTTTGGTGCCTGCCTACCTTCCCCAGGGAGTGACCCTGACCAATGTTTTCCAGTTGGGCGAAGCCATTGCCCTTTACTACGATGGCTTCGTCCCCTTTAGCATCGTTCAAAGTCGTAGCGAAGCCATCGCTCAGGTGCCCCAGAATGGCCCCGCACAGACGATAGCCCTGCGCGGCACGGAGGCTACCCTCATCGCCGACGAGGCTCAGGGGGGCATTTTCCTGGCCTGGAGTGAGAATGGGGTCAGTGTTTCCATTGCGGGGGCGATTTCGTTGGAGGAGGCTTTGAGGGTAGCGGAGTCGTTGGGATAATGTTTGAACTCGTCTTCCTCGGCACTTCAGCCTCGGCTCCCTCGGTGAGACGGGGGCTGACAGCCAGCATGATTTTACATAAAGAATATCGCTTCCTCATTGACTGTGGGGAAGGGACCCAGCGCCAACTCCTGAAAAGCGGCCTGGGCTTTAAGCGTCTGGACAAGATTCTGCTGACCCACGGTCACCTGGATCACATCCTGGGCCTGGGGGGGCTGGTTTCCACTTTTAGCCGCTGGGAGACGATTGAGAAGCTGGAAATCTATGGCGGGAAGTGGGCCTTGGATCGGGTGGAGGATTTGATTTTCAGGGTGGTGCTGCGAGGAGCCAGACCGCCCATGAAGATCGAGTTCTTCGACGTGAAGCCGGGCGTGCTCATGGAGGACGACACTTTCGAGCTCAGTGCCTTCCCGGTCAGTCACCGGGGGCCGGGTTGCTTCGGTTACGCCTTTCGCGAGAAAGAAAGGCGGCCCTTCCTGGTGGAAAGAGCCGAGGCTTTGGGGGTGCCGTCCGGGCCGGAGCGCGGTCGCCTGGTGCGGGGAGAGTCCATCACCCTGGCCGACGGTACGGTGGTGCATCCCGACCAGGTGTTGGGAGAGACGGTGCCCGGAGCAGCCCTCGTTTACGTGGGGGATGCTGGTCGTACCGATAACCTGCTGGAAGTGTGCAGAGAAGCTGACGCGCTGGTCATCGAGGCCACTTACCTGGAGGTCGAGGCCGATCTGGCCCGACGGTTCGGGCATCTGACCGCAGCCCAGGCGGCCACTCTGGCCCGCCGGGCGGGCGTCAAGCAGCTCTTTTTGACCCACATCTCCCGCCGCTATTCAGAGCGGCAAGTTCGGGCCGAGGCCGAGCCCATTTTCCCCAACACGGTGGTGGCCAGAGATTTCGACCGGGTTCGTATCGTCAAGGAGAAATAGGAGAAGAGTGGGGGACACCCCCACGCCCTCGCCCCGGCTCCGGTACTCCTGACCGCTGCCGTAAGGGGCTCGGTCGGAAACACTCGCCCCCCCACTCTCACCCAATACCCTCACTGTTGTCTTTATGACGCTGCAGTCCGGGTCCGATCTCGCTGATATCTTGCTGCTGCTCCATGCGTTTAGGTTGATCGCCTGTCTGTTCCTCAAGAAACGCGAACAACCTCTCCAGATTGGCGAAACCGTGGCGCTCACCGCTGTGGGGGCTCTCCAGCGAAGTCCGCCAGATCGGTTCCCCATCGCTGCTGACCTGCCACAGGCGCAGCATGTA
>SOHZ01000610.1 GCA_004377365.1 Anaerolineales bacterium
GGAAATCTACCGCTCACCGGAGGTGGAGATCGGTCAAGACTACGCTATTAGGATCAGGGTGGTGAGCGGGAAAGCGATGTCTCCCGGCGTGTATCTGCCCATAATCTTCAAGCACCATGATGCCGCCGGACCTGACCTGGTGGTGGATAGCCTCATCGCCACCAGCAATGCAGTGACAGTCACCATCAAGAACCAGGGCAACGCCCCCGTCACCGATGACTTCTGGGTAGATGTCTACTTCAATCCCACCGAGACGCCAGGCGTCAACAAGCCCTGGGACACTATTGCCAGCCACGGGGTCGTGTGGGGTGTGACTGCGTCCATCCCGGCGGGCGGCAGCCTGACCCTGACCACCGACGGCGACTACTATTTCCCGGAGTACAGCAGTACTCCTCCGTTGCCAGTGGGGGCCAATGTGTACGCCCTGGTGGACTCGGTAGACTTTGGCACCACTTACGGCGCGGTGCCGGAAAGCAACGAGGACAACAATCTCTTCGGGCCGGTCACGTCAACGGCCGGTGTGGCGGGAGAAGCGGTGCCGGTCGGCCATCAAGGCCAGCCCCCCTCAATGGAGGGGTTGCCGCCAAGGTGGTAGTTTCGACTTTCACCCTGATGCCGAAGGAGGCATAGCAATGGATCAAGAAAAATACCAAACCACCTTCTTGCTCGCTTTCCTAATCCTAATCTGCGCCTTGCTACTGGCTTCGCCGTCGCCAGTGACGCATGCCGGGCCGGGTCTACCCCCTCGACGGACGCCAACTCCAACTCGACCGCCTGGCGGCAACAACGATGGTAAGCCCGCCGGCGCTCATATTATCTTGCAGGTCCAATCGGCCCCGGTCGAGGTATGGACGGTTGTCCAATGGCAAGATAGCGCCGGTAGCTGGCACGATATCGAGGGATGGTCGGGGGCACTCGATGAGGGCGATCAAAAAGTGTGGTGGGTGGCGCCCAAAGACTTTGGCACAGGGCCGTTCCGCTGGCTGGTCTATCAGGGTCAAGGAGGCAAGCTGCTTGCCCAAAGCGAATTGTTCTATCTATCATACTCTGCTGGCGAGACTGCGAGGATTGAGGTGTCGCTCGTGCTGTCTCAACCTACGCAACGGTCTACGTCTATCTTAACGTTGCCCTACCCGTCGTCCGATGGAAGCTATATCGAGTTGCACGTCTACCCACCCCAGTCAGGGCTGTGGACCATCGTCCAATGGCAAGACAGCGCCGGTGGCTGGCATGACATCGAGGGATGGCAGGGTACGCTCAATGAGGACCATAAGAAAGTGTGGTGGGTTGCTCCGGACATCTTTGGCAAGGGGCCGTTTCGCTGGACGGTCTACCAGAGTGAAAAAGGTAGGCTGCTTGCTACAAGCGACTCGTTTTATCTCCCTAACTCTGCGGGCAAGAAGGTCCAGGTTGGGATGACACTTTCACAATAGCCAACACGCTCCTGTGTGGCACCATGCCCTCAAAGCACAGGCTGCTCAGAGGCGTCAGGCCAAGAGGGGATTACCAGGTGCAGGCGGACGGCGATACACTGTCCGTCCGCTTGCCTTCCAGGAGCAGACCCGGAGTAGGTCAAGGAGCTGCTTCGACAAGCCCTGGAGCAATCATGCTGATTCAGCGTAAGAGAGCCCCGCTCACTAGAGTGGGGCTTCTTGTTGTTGGCCGGCGACCGATCAGACGTGATGGTGCATCACCCCTACGTCCGCCGCAAACTGCGCCAGATCATGCACCGGGTCTGGCATGACTTGGCCATTGGCGGAGGGGTCCAGGTCCCCTCGTTCACCTGGCAGCCCGACTCCTTCCGCGGCAAGATGGACTGGATACCTTTGCGCCATGTAATCTGCCCCGAGCTCCCCGATGGAGAAGTGGCCAGCTTTCGTTACCCTATCCGCACCAAGCACGACGACCAGATATGGTACAACCTCACTTCCGTGGAAGCGATGAGGAAACGAGGAGAGGTACTCACGTCACCATACGTGAGTACGAGGCTGAATGTCTGACCTGTGGGTTGCATTTTGAGCGTCGCCAGCATTTCAGCGATCCGCCTTTGCAACAATGCCCGCACGGTCACCACAAGGTGCGCCGCGTGTTTTCGCCCCCTACCATCGTCTTCAATGGCCCTGGGTTCTACGTCACCGACAACCGCTCCGGCGGTAACGGCCATAATAGTGGAGGGAGATCGAGTCCCAGATAGAAGGCTGCCGAGAAAGAGGGAGCCGCCAACTAGACTCAAAGGTTGGCGGCCTTTTCTTTGGACAGTTGTCAAGCGATTGCACCTTTAGCAGGCTTGTGGTATACTTATCTTGACTTCTGGCTATTTTCCCAGCTTTCAATCGTTTGGACCATCTGTGTGTGAAACGATTCATGCAACAGATGGAAAGCAGGTTATAGGAAAAGATGGACGAGAAGGCTCTGATCGCCAACGCCCAACAGGGCGAGATCCCCGCTTTCAACCAACTGGTGCTAACCTACCAGAGCATGGTCTACAATCTGGCCTATCGTATCCTGGGCGACGCTGACGCCGCGGCCGATGCCAGCCAGGACACCTTCCTCTCAGCCTTCCGCGCCATCAAGAAATTTCGGGGCGGCTCTTTCAAGGCCTGGCTGCTGCGCATTGCCACCAATACATGCTACGATCAACTGCGCTACAAGCAAAGGCGGCCGGCCAGTCCCCTGGAAGCCCTCCTCGTCGAGCCCGACCATCCCTCGTCTTTTACGGATCCGACTGAGGGCCCCGAAGACTATACCCTTCGCCAGGAATTAGGGCAGGTCATGCAGGCTGGCCTGAACACCCTGCCCTCCGACCAGCGCATCGCTTTGGTCCTGTCCGATGTCCAGGGTCTGAGTTACCAGGAGATAGCCGAAGCCACCCGATCCTCCCTGGGCACAGTCAAGTCGCGGCTGAGCCGAGGCCGGGCCAAACTGCGGGATTATCTTTTGGAGCAAGGGGAACTTTTACCAGCCCGTTACCGTCTTAGAAGCAGAGAGAGCGCGGCAAGTAGATAGAGGGGAGACCACGGAGGTCCTTTTTGGGTATCCTGGAGTAGCTGTCATGTCTGATTTCGGAAAAACCAAATCTAAAGTTGAGCATCGGCGCATCATAGAGATGCTGTCGGTTTACATAGGTGGAGAATTACCATCCAGGGATCGAGCCAGAGTCGAGGAGCACCTGGCCGAATGTGCTGACTGCACCTGGGAGCTGGAGACCCTGCGCCAGACAGTGGATCTGGTGGGCCAGCTTACAAAGGTGCCTGTGCCTCGCGCTTTTACCATCCACGAAACACCGCGTCCCAGACGGGTCAGTCTGTTCCAGGCCAGGTGGGCCTACACCTACCTCAAAGGGGCCACTGCCCTGGCTGCTGCCCTCCTGGTCCTCGTGCTGGCGGGAGATGTTCTGTTCCAATTCCAACGGGTCACCACCCGCTTTGCCCCGGCCATGGCTCCGGCCAAAGAACTCGCCGCCCCGGCCGCTGCTCCCACTGTGGTAGCCATGCAAGAAGCACCAAAAGTCGCCATCCCTGGCCCGGCCGCTACTCCCACTGTGGTAGCCATGCAAGAAGTACCGCCATCCCTGACGGAAGCCCCTATTCCCCCTGAAGAGGTTTTGGACGAAGCTGAAGGGGCCGCCTACGTCGAGGTCACGCCCTCGCCTGCCCCAGTTGAGGAGACAAAAGCCCTTGCGCCCATGCCCACGCCGACAGCGCCCGCCGACAGAGGCGGCGGTGGTGAGCCCACAGCCCGTGATGAGGCCACAGCCCCCCCTCTGGCCACGCCAGCGCCGCTGGTGGGCAGGGCCGTGACCACCGGCACGCCGCCGCCAGCCGCTGCTATGGAAGCTCCCGTCGAAGAGGCTCCCCAAGCCCCCGTGACGCTGGCAGCCGCTCCAATGGCCACACCACAGCCACAGATGACGGCTCCCTCGACCCCTCCTGCGCCTTCACCTGCCAGCGCCGTTCCAATGGCCACGCCAACATCCTTGGCTACACCAACTGCTGCGGCCACTGTTACACCTGCTCCCAAAGCCACGCCCCTTAGTATGGCTAAAGCCCCGGCTGAGGTCCGTCCCACCGAGAGAAGAGACGCCTTCGCCGAATCACCAGCGAGGCCCCAAAGGCCTCAACTGACGCCGCTGCGGGTGGTCGAAGCCTCCCTCTGCCTACTGGTGATGCTCCTCATCGCAGCGACTCTGATCGTCAGGCGATGCGGCGAAACTTGAACGCGGAAACGCGGAGGGGCAGAAAGCGCGGAAT
>SOHZ01000629.1 GCA_004377365.1 Anaerolineales bacterium
GATGTCAGTATGGTCAGGTCAAGTATCAAAAGATTGATGGGTTTGTCACTATCGAAGGTATACGTTGGTCATGGTGGGCCGCTTGAGATGAGTGCTGTGAGAATTGGAAATCAACAGCGAACCCTTCTTGATAAATATCGGGGTTGCGGGTATAATCATCTACCACTGTCGCACTTGTACCGTAACAATGGTAAAGGGGAATCATGACCGACACTGAGCTTTCATTGCAGAAACACAGAACCGCTGAGCAGAGATTGGCAGAGAAGCGAGATCTTACCACCGGCAACATCCACCGCAACATCTGGACCCTGGCCGTCCCCATGATCCTGGAGATGGCCACGCTGAGCGTGACTCAGATAGTGGATACCTATTGGGTGGGCAAGCTGGGCTCGGCGGCGCTGGCTGCTGTGACCATCAGCATGACCCTGCGCTGGGTCATCAACAGCCTGTCCAACGGGTTGGGCATCGGCGGGATGGCTGTGGTGGCACGGCGCATCGGGGCCCGCGACAGGGCGCAGGCCGACCACGCCACCTGGCAGGCGATCCTGCTGGCCGCGTTCGTCTCCCTGGTGCTGGGTGCCGTGGGAATCTTGCTGGCCGAACCGGCCTTGCGCGTCCTGGGGGCCGACGCCGAAGTGTTGGCCATGGGGGTCTCGTTTCTGCGCATCGTCTTTGGCGGGCTGTTCACCCTCGTCCTGGTCTTTGTCATCAACTCTCTGTTGCGCGGCGCGGGCGAGGCCGGACTGGCTTTAGCAGTGCTGGTCCTGAGCCAGGGCCTGACCGTCGTCCTGGAGCCGCTCCTCATTTTCGGTTGGGGACCGTTCCCGGCCTTGGGAGTGGATGGCTCTGCATGGGCCGGGGTGCTGGGCTTCGGAGCGGGGGCACTGTTCCAGATAGCCATCCTTTTGAGTGGCCGGGCCCGCATTGCCATCCATCTCCACAATCTGTGGCCCGACCTGCCCCTGATGTGGCGCATCGTCAAGATCGCCCTGCCCAGCACCATTCAGATGACTCTGCGCTCCACTTCGCGGCTGATCATCCTGGCCATCGTCGGCCTGTATGGCACCCTCGCCATGGCTGGCTTTGGCGTGGCCAACCGCATCCTGCTCGTCGCCCTCATCCCGGGCTTTGGCCTGGGCAACGCCGCCGCCACTTTAGTGGGGCAGAACCTGGGCGCCGTCCAGCCCCAGCGGGCCGAGCGCAGCGCCTGGTGGGTGACGGCCTACAACGCCAGTATGTTGGCTGCCTTTGCGGTGGTGTTCTTCACCTTCGCCCGCCCGCTGGTCGCCTTCTTTGATCCTACGCCGGAGGTTGCAGACCTCGGTGCCGAATATCTGCGCATCGTGGCCCCTTCGCTGATCTTGAGCGCCGTGGGGGTGGTGCTGGCCCGCGCCTTTGACGGGGCCGGGAACACCGTGCCGGCCATGTTCGTCAACCTGTTGACTCTGTGGGGGATGGAAGCCCCTCTGTCCTATGGCCTGGCCCAGGGGACGGCGCTGGGCATCACCGGAGTATGGGTCGGGCGAGCCCTCGCCAACCTGGCCAACGGCTTGCTTTTTGCCTTCTGGTTCCGACTGGGGCGATGGAAGAGGAAAGAGGTGTGAGACAGGGACCTGCAATGACCCTGAATGAACGCCCAAGAGCCCCGGCTTTGACCGGGGCTCTTGGATTAGTGTCTCGCTGCTTGCGAGTTATTAGCCCGTTCAAGAAACGGTCACTGATCCCCTCAGCCGCCAAGGCGGGCGACGACGACCAGGCGGTCGTTGTAACGGCCTTGCACAGGATCCCAATTGACGCAAGTTAGAAGAGTCAGGATAGGCTCCGTAGTGGGATAGGTCACCTCAACGTCAGTGGCCTCTACCGTTTTGAGTGAATCCACCTCATAAACGTAGACTTCCTGGTCGCTGACGTAGACCAGCACCTCATCACCCGGCTGCAGTTGGGCCAGTCCTCTGAAGGGACCATACCCTCCAGCGGTCAGAGTGACATGACCAGCTATGACCACGTTACTGCTGTCACCTGGGTTAGCCGTCCCCTGCAAGTGGCCCACTTCGTGAGTTATCTGCTCCACATCCCAGGTGCCGTTGCGAATGGGGATTACCACCACTGGTGAGTCAACGTCAATGGCTGGGATGACAATGCGCGTAGCCGGTCGGTCGGGCAGGGAGGCAATCAGCCCCATGGGCGCTTGACTCACAGCCGGTCCCCCTGGCGAGGCAGGGTCCTGAGCTTGCCCAGGAAAACCTTGATCGCTGGCAGTCGCCTCCGCTGTGGAGGAGACGGCCATCCCCACGTCAGAGGGTTGTGTTTCGGAAGAAGGTAAAGAGCCTTCAACCTCCGATCGGGATGGGGCTGCTGAAAGCAGAGTGGGCGTCAACTCCTCATCCTGGTGTTCAAAAGCCGAAAGCTCCGCTTTCGGCTTTTGGTCAGCCCTCAAGAGGTAAGTGAGCGGATTGGGAGAACCCTCTCGGAGCCAGAGAGCCCCCAGCAGGCCACAGGCCACCAGGACCACGCTCACGCCGCCCGTCAGTGCCAGTTGGACGATGAACGAGGTCGCAACCCACCAGCCTGGTCTGCCTGGCCTATCCACCTCTCCCTTCAATAGCGCCCTCCACTCATTACAGGATGCTACAGGATGTTAAACGGTCAGTCCCCTTTTCCATTGCCGCGCCGACCTCTTATCTCTAACCAAGCCAGATTCAATAGGCCAACAGCGCCAATGATGATAGGAACTCCCCAGACAACTGTGAACCAACCTGAAAAACCGCCCGTCTCCGGCAGCCTTTCTGCGGGCAGGACCTCGACGGTTGGCGTAGGAGGCACCGGAGTAGGTGGGACGGGGGTAGGCGTAGGCGGCACCCCTGGATCAGACGGTTCCCCATCATCAGGCGGCGGTGGCGGAGGAGGTGGGGGCGGTGACACCGTGTAGCTATCCACATCTGTAGCGGTCATAACCGGGTAGTCGGAGAAGACGATATCGGAGTAGTCCAACTCGACGGTGTTAGTTAAGGTACCAGTTGGCGCATTGGCATCAACTTGCACACTGACCATCACAGAGCCCGACTCCCCGGCCACAACAGTTCCCAGACTGAAGGTGACGATGCCCGACCCTGGTGGCGGCGGGATATACCCACAACTCTCAGGTGGAGTGCACGAGACGAAGGTGGTAGAAATAGGCAGTATATCGGTCAGCACCGCATCGAGGGCAGCGCCTGGACCGGCATTTGCGTAAGTGATAGTATAGTTCAGCACTCCATCAGGGTTAAAGGTTGCAGTCCCATCGTCCTTGCCGACGGTCATGTCGGGCGTAGGCGGTTTCTCGTAGAAATAAACTTGCCCGCCCGTGTCGAAAATATACTGGTTTTCAGCACCTACACAAACTGTCGCTTGCCACCAGCCAGATTCGGGATCTTCGATCAGGTCTCCTCCAGGTGGAGGATAAGAGAAACTTTCACCACCATTGTTCCATTCAGAATCCGATGACAGAGTTGCTGAGATGATTACACCGCTCGGAGAAATGTAATCAATACCACCTGAATTGTCCAGGTCGAAATTGCTGAGACGGATAGAGGGGATGTCTGGAACAAAAAAGTAGAACGGCAGACAATCATCCTCTGTGTTCTGAAAACTGGTCTGCAGATTGCCGAGGCTAATCTCATCACCTGTGCCGGGCGACCCATCGAGATCGTCAGGTGTCACCCGCAGCCTCCAAGCATTGTCATCATCCCCAGTCGTGGTGGCAATCAGGGTATAGATCCCACAGCCGTCGGTGCCGGGGCTGAAAGAGACAAAGGTAGTATAGACTCCAGAAGTGTCAAGAGAAGGGCCATACGTCCAACTCCAAATGTCTACGCCAGACGGAGCACGTAAAGTAAAGGTAGCATCATTTGCGTCGGCGTTATCATTTGTCCTGTTCGTTGGAGCATCCCTGATCTCGTCCAGCTCATCAGCACTACCATCATACCACAGTTCTGGGTCAAAGAGCTCGACGGTTATCAGTTGCGTAGGAGCAATGGTGCAGGGGACATAGATACTAAAAGAGTGTGCCCCCGGTCCGGCTGTGCCGCTGTTGGTATACCAATCACCAATAGTGAGCCCGGCATCGGGCCCAGTCGTCTGGATATAGACATTTGAACCCACAGGTGGGATGTCAATGGCCAAGACGGTCGGCACCAGAGCAACCAGGCACAGCAACAAGGCCATTACGACAGCCCCGCTCCGACGACGCTTGAGCCCCCACAGTG
>SOHZ01000100.1 GCA_004377365.1 Anaerolineales bacterium
CATTGCGAGCCGAAGCCGCGAGCGCAGCGTGGCGGGCAGCGAAGCAATCTCTTATATGCTGCTTCCTGGGATTGCGGAGCCTGTTCCGAACCGAAGCTGCGAGGAACGAAGCAGGCAGTGAGAAATCTCGCTCCTCGCAATGACATGGAATTGTGACATTGCCAAGCTATTGATGTCTTCCTGAAGCAACTTTTTTCAGTACTTTCCACATCCTCGGGTAGTTAGCCCAATCGTATTGGGCGTTCTTAAGGGCAACGGCCAATGCGATTGGCCTTCTACCCATAACAAATGGAAGATACTCCTTCTTTCAGGGTACAATGTAGCAGGGTATAAAGCATGAGATATTTGCTAAGACGGCTCGTCCTGATCATTCCTGTGCTCTTTGGTGTGTCGGTTATTGTCTTTACCATCATGCATGTAATCCCCGGTGATCCGGTCCGACTCATGTTCGCTGGGACTGGTGCCACTGCGGAACAGATACAAGCAATGCGACATGCGCTAGGGCTCGATCGTCCCTTACCAGTGCAATACGTGAACTATGTGTCCAGGGCGATTCGAGGCGATTTGGGCCAGTCCATTCACTTTAAACAACCGGTCCTGCAACTGATTCTGGAGCGGATGCCGGCCACCATCGAGTTGACGCTGGCCAGTTTCATCATCGCTCTGGCTGTCGCCTTTCCTATTGGGGTCCTCTCAGCCCTGAAACGTTACACGTTCATTGATTACATAGTCATGACGGGAGCTACCCTGGGCATCTCTCTGCCGACCTTCTGGATCGGCATCCTGTTGATCATGCTCGTGGCCGTCAACCTGGGATGGCTCCCTGGCTTTGGCAGAATTGATTACGCAGTACACCTTCAAAGAGTAACCGGTTTCCACCTCGTTGATTCCCTTCTAACCTGGAATATCCCTGCCCTCAAGAACATCTTGGCTCATCTAACACTGCCCGCTCTCGCCTTAGGAACGGCCACAGCCACATTTTCCACACGCTTGATCCGGTCCAGCATGTTAGAGGTCATCAGCCAGGATTATGTGGTCACTGCCCGCGCCAAAGGGTTACGCGAGCGAATAGTGATCGCACGCCATGTGCTGCGCAATGCTCTCATTTCCGTGGTGACTCTCATTGGCGTGCAGATAGGGAGTCTACTGGGTGGGGCTGTCATTACGGAGACGATCTTTGCCTGGCCTGGCATAGGGCGACTAGTCATTCAAGCCATCAACAACCGCGATTTCCTTCTGGTGCAAGGGGTCGTGCTGTTCTTCGCTTTGATCCGCGTTACGATCAACCTTTTGACAGACGTTCTCTACGTGTGGATCGACCCTCGAATCAGTCATATCTAAAAGGAGTGGTGAACAGTGGCTGAATCGCTTACAAGACCGGTACTACAGGACCGAGATCTGCTCGCACCTCAGCAAAGCGAGCTAAAGAGAATAGTGAGTGCTTTTCTACTGAGCAAGATAGCCACACTTGGTGCTATAATCTTTGCTCTCTTTTTGCTCATAGCCCTTCTAGCGCCGATTCTCGTTCCCCACGATCCTGCTTTGCAGGATTTGAAGCGCAGGTTGGCGCCCCCCATTGGCCTCGGCATGGAGAAAGCAAGCCTGGAGTTTCCTCTGGGGAACGACAATCTGGGGCGCGACATTCTCAGCCGTCTCCTGGTTGGCTCGCGCGTCTCATTGATAGTAGGAGTGAGCACAATTCTTTTGGCCAGCTCAGTGGGCAGTCTGATTGGTGCCATGGCCGGGTTCTATCGAGGGCTCTTGGACAACGTCGTGATGCGCATCGTTGACGTATGGATGGCTTTTCCGAGCCTGCTGCTGGCTATCGCCTTTGGGGCTGCCTTGGGACCGGGATTGGCCAATCTCGTCCTCGCTTTGTCTTTGACCATCTGGGTGGTTTACTGTCGCGTCGTCAGAGCAGAGGTTCTTTCCATACGCGAGAGAGACTATGTGTTGGCAGCTCGAGCTATGGGCGCCAGCGATCTACGTATTATCTTGCGCCATATCCTTCCTAATGTCCTGGCCCCTATTCTGGTAATTTCCACCCTCCAAATGGGCATAGTGATCATCTCTGAGGCGTCCCTTAATTTTCTGGGGGTTGGCGTTCAGAGCTCGGTGCCGACATGGGGAGGCATGTTATCTGACGGACGTGAGTTCATGCGAGATGCCTGGTGGCTGGCCACCTTCCCCGGCATCGCCATCAGCATCGTGGTGTTGGGTGTCAATCTGTTGGGTGATGGGCTGCGAGATGCCCTGGACCCACGTTTACGACGAAGGTAAGACGGCTTCCTCAATTTCCAATAAAGAGAAGGAGGATAATGACATTACGTAGCGTATTGATCATAAAGAAAGAGGAGGTCGTGGCCGAGAACGGCATCGTCACCGCCGAAAGTATCGAAGCCGCTGAAGCAGGCCTGGAGATCTTTGAGAAGGGTGGCAATGCCGTTGATGCGGCCGTGGCGACCTCCTTTGCCTCGACCACCTGTGAGCCGGCGATGAGCAGTCTGGGTGGAGGGGGAGCAGCGCTGATCTACCTGGCCGATGAAGACCAGGTCGTCGCCATCGAGTTCGAGGGCCGCCTGCCCAAGGCAGCCACAGAAGATATGTTCGTGCCTGATTTGTTGCCGCTAGGAGTAGAGCCGCACCCCAGTTTTGGTTGGCGCGGCACCAAAAACAACGTCGGGCGGATGGGATATTGTTCATTGGGGGTTCCAGGCCAGGTGGCAGGGCTGTGCCAGATCCTGGAACAGTTTGGCACGATGAGCCTGGAAGAAGTCACCGCCCCAGCGATAAGGATCTGCGAAGAGGGCTATGAGATCAATAGCTATTATGCCTTGGTGATTGGCAATAACATGAAACTCCTGCAGCAGTATCCCCCTATTGACAAGTTGCTCCTGCCTGGTGGCTATCCACCTCGCCCAGCGAGTGCCTATAACGAGCCCACCGTAATCGTGCAGAAAGAGCTGGCGGAAACCCTGCGAAAGGTCGCGCAGGGTGGCGCCGATGCTTTCTACCGAGGCGACATCGCTAAGGCTATCATTACCGACACCCAGCCCCACAGCTCGATCGTCACCTTGCAGGACTATGCCGACTACCAGCCCAGAACCTACGGCGATGGCCTGGTCGGCAGCTATCGTGGCTACAAGCTGGTCTGCATGCCAGAGGTATTTGGCGGTATCCAGGTCCTTCAGACACTGAATCTCCTCGAAGGCTTTGACCTGACTGCCCTGGGACACAACACTCCCCAGTTTTTGCACCTCGTTGCCGAGTGCTTCCGCAGGGCATGGGTGGATCGCTTCCGATACATGGGAGACCCGGAATTCGAAGAGGTGCCTATCGAAGAGTTGATCTCGAGGGAATATGCCGACGAGATGCGCACAGATCTCAACCTGGAGAGCGTACCTGATGAGATCAAGCCCGGAAATCCCTGGAAGTATCAAGGAGATGGCCAAATGCCGGAAGCAGGCAGACCCCCAGGCCCCAGAGGAGAGGGGAGGAACACAACTCACCTCTGCGCTATGGACAAAGATGGCAACATGGTCAGTATGGTCCAGACTTTGGGAGGTGGCTTCGGGGCCTATGTCATGTCGGGCAGTACGGGCATCATCCTGCGCAACTACACCAATCTTTTCAACCCCGAACCGGGTACCAGCAACTCTATTGGCCCCTGGAAGAGACCGTCGAGCCACGACTCACTGACGCTCGTCTTCAGGGATGGCCAACCTCTGCTTACCATCGGCGCACCTGGTGGAAGGCAAGTGATCACTTCGGTGGTTCAGGTCCTGGTGAACGTCATAGACTTCGCAATGGGTATCCAGGAGGCCATTGCTGTCCCCAGAATACACATAGAGGGTAGTGATCCCAAGGTGCCAGAGGGGAAACTGGTAAGAGAGCTGTTCGTTGACTCACGGATGCCCCCGGAGGTCGTGAAGGAACTTGAGAGCCGAGGTTACCAGGTTGTGCTGAAGCCTGATGGCAGTTTCGCTTTGCCGATAGCCATTATGCGAGATCCCAAAACAGGCAAGCTCCATGGCGGCGTGACGGTTCCCGTCCCGGCTATGGCTATCGGGTTCTAAATCAGGCGTAACTACTCACCCTGTCATTGCGAGGAACGAAGTGACGAAGCAATCTCATTGTCGCTCATCTGAGATTGCTTCCCCTTCGCTTTGCTCAGGGCTTCGGCTCACACGCTCGCAATGACATCGTCCAGAGCTATCCCGAGAGTGAGCCGATCACTTTTC
>SOHZ01000041.1 GCA_004377365.1 Anaerolineales bacterium
GTGATGTACACAGCGTAACGAATTGACCATTATCGAGTTTGGACGGAGCTGTCGGTAACTGTAGGAGTGTTCTCATGATTGCCTTAGTGTTCCTATGTGGGGAGCGTTGTGAGAGATCTCTAATCCCCGCTAGGATTTGATCAGAAACATAACGAACAGAAGCGTCAGATTCTGCAAGGTTGCTGTAAATGTCCAAGAGGTCTGATCGAAGTTGGGAAATGGTTTCTACCATGTCTGCAAGTGAGCGTTGTTCTGGACTCCCACTTTTTAGTATCTGCAAATCAAGAGCTACAGAAATCGGTGTGTCAATCTTTGATGGATCTTCCTCAACTGCTTTAATCTGTTCCATGATCTCTTCTTTGGCTTTTGCTGCGGTAGCCAAATCACGATAGTCTACAGAGATTGTTCTAATAGGTGCAACATCAAATGGAATTCTCTCACCTTTCTGTATAATCTGAACAACAGGTTTCTTGACGGCATGTCGTATTGCGAGCTCATAGAAAACATTTGGGTTGTGATTTGTTAGATCGGCTATAACAAGTGGATCGTCTACAATATGCTGAATCACTTGGGTCGTTATGATCCCTGGCTGTGAAATCTGATCTGCACGTAGAGGATCATAACCACACTCCCTTACAGCAGGTGTGATAATATAGTCTAAGATTTGATCTGAACGTTTCCTTATTTCAGAGTCGGGCTCTCCAATAGGTGAAATGACAAAACAAGTCTTTCCTTCGGACATCTTCCATCTCCTGTTTGGCGATAGCTTCAGCAAATGGGGCGGCGGTTGGTAAAGTCCCGCCCTGGGAGTGGGGGCGGCTAGGTCTCCCTTAGAACAAGTCGCGAACAAGAATAATCAGAGAAGTCAATACCAACGTTGTTTTCTCTCGATCAAATTCCTCAGAAGTGGGATGGGTCGCTCTATGTCGGAAGAACTCGCCTACTTGAGCCAAATTCTGATAATAGCTCTCAAGGAGACCCGCCTCACCTAAGCGTCGAATCATATCCCCAATTCCACCTGGACGTATACCGTTCTCACGGCAGAGTTTTTGGAGCCGTCCTTCTAGAATCATTCCGCATACTGCTGCTGCCGGAGTCCACGCATTGACACGATAGGCTTGTACTGCCTCCAGTAAACGTGTTCGTTCCAGTGGATCGAGCTTGTCTAGGACTTGTTGTGGAACTTCATACCATGACGGTGTTTCCAGACCGGCCAATCTCTCTTGGCAATGCTCCAGTTTGTCGTGTGTCACTGTCAGTTCATCCGCAAGTCTAAGATGACGCGCCTTCAAGTCTTCGAGTTGACGCTCTAACTTCCGCTCATCCCTGCGCCGAATCCGGTCGGCCAAATAGGGGTTGAGGGCTATATAATCCTCAAGGTACCGACGAAGCATGTTAGCTCTATCATTAACTTGCCTGACAGTGCTTGCAGGGAATGCAGTGACAGCCATAACCGCACCTCCAGCCAGCATGAAAGCAAGAATCAGAACAGCCGCAAATTGATCTGACTCTAGCAGAAAATAGGCCAAGCCTAGCCCTAATGAGAGCACTAAGAAAGCGAGGGGGATGTGCAGAAAGGGCTTAAAGCACTATGCCGATGGGACCACACGATCAAAATCTGGATCGTTGACAAACCGCTTTACATCTGCTCTTAGGATATTGTATCGAGCCGCAAGATCCCTGTCTCTTGTGCCGCTGTGTCTACCATGCAGCGAGTCTAGTAGCTCTCCTGAGCGATTAAAAAGTGGTACCAGTTGTTTCGCTTTGTCGGTCTTCATTTGTGTTTTATACGGAAACGTCAGCAAACGGGGCGGCGGTTGGCGAAGTCCCGCCCGGAAATGTTCATTTCAGTCTGTTTTCCTCAAACGATTTTTGTATCAAAACCCTGGCATCCTGCAATCTCTCAAGGCTATCAATTGCGAGTTCAACGTCACCAACTCCCCAGTGCCCAATACCCGAAACATCGCGAACATGCTCAGGAGGACTCTCTAAATCCGAATATCCCAGCTTTAACCAAACACGAAGCCCACTTTTTTGAAGGTGAGCGCAACAGAATATATTCTTACCATGACTATATCTGACATACTTGCCGAGATACTTTTTCTGGACCGCAGTTGGATCAAGTTCTCTACAAAACTTGTCAATTGTCCGATATAGTTCTATGACCTCTTGGGGTTTCCCTTTTATGTGATGTTCCTCACTGTACACTTTACGCCCTGGTTTTATTTCCTCAAGGGGCTTGGGCTTCACGATAACGTCAATTTCAACTTCCGATGTTTGAGCCCAGAGCCTTTTGAGAGCATTCTTCACTTCTGTTGGTTTGATCGTATCATCTCCAATTGTTGAGCGTATAAGTCTGATTAGTGTATTTGGAGGTTCCATAAAGAGCTTATCCAGAGCTTTTCTTACCTTCCCAGTGGTGAAGATTTGTTCGCCAATCTCGTCAAGTAGACCTTTCGCCATTGCATCACGTGAGAATCGTGCGAAATGTCCTGCGACTTGTTGGATTGACATGCCCTCGGTTTCCTTTGGGTCGAGGGAAACTTCAAAAAGCAACTTATCAGGTGCTTCTGCCTTCTCTGTGCTTCGATAGACTTTATATGTAACACCATTGGTAAGAATGCACCATTCGATACCAGCATTAGCGGCGTAGCTGACTATTTGTGTGATTGATTTGACGTCCGTAAGTGGGTCATTTAACGGCTTCGCTTCAATGAACAGAACTGGTTTCCGGTTAATCTTAAGTGCATAGTCAACGGACTTCCCATCAATAGTTGCATACTCAAGTTCGGCCACGTCCGGATCTTCCACATCCCAGCCAAGTGCTTTCAGTAGTGGGTCTATAAATATTCTTCTCGTTGGATACTCCTTTAAGTCATCCTTTCGGAGTTTATCCAGTTTCATCCGAAGGGTCTCAATGCGTGAGATTATGGCGTCCATCATTTACCTCCTGACTATTCCCGATAACGGGCGGCGGTTGGCGAAGTCCAGCCCGGAGCGACTGGGACACGCCGAGTGTGTGGCTGTTGAGCCTCAGGCTCAACATGGCTGGATCAACGCGCCCTGCCAGAAAAGAACTCAGCTAGATATTTGGTTCTTTCATTGTCACCGAAGTCCCTGCCGACGATTTCCGCGATCGCGTATCCAAGTACGATTGCGTCACGGTCAGGGCCATTCAACGCTGCCTGGATCTTGCCCATAGACTCTGAGAGAGCGTTTCTATCGAGTGAGGGATTGCGTGACCTTATGCAATGCTCAAGTGGCTCCCTGTCTGTGAAGACGAGCATCTTCTGTTTGGCGGAGCTGATCAGGGACACCACTTGCTCAGAAGTCCAGCCTGGATACGCACTTGTTACTAGCGCGTGCAAGGTGCTTTCGGCAGAGTATTGCTCCCCCTGCCTTGCGGCCATTGCCATTTGGGAAGCACAAATAGCAGTGTATCGGAGCATCAGGGGGTAATGCAGGGTAGCCCAAGGGCTGCGAAGTCGGAAATAATAGAAAAAGAGACGGTACGCAGTGGCAAGTCCGAACAGGACCCAGAATGGAATAGCTAACGTCCCTGGAATCAGAAGAGCAAGTGCAAACAAGCACAATTGGATGATGCCTGCAGTCCCGACGTCAGGCATCCCCTCAAATGGATCAACGTAGGCCGCCTGGCCGGTAATCCTCTTCGCGTTGTATCGAATTCCGAATCTCACGGACAACCATCCGATGAGCCAAAGAACCGCTAGCAATATGACCCCTGTCCAGTATTTCACGTACAGGAAGTAGATGAAAGAGCCAAGGACAGCGAGAGGCGCAATGGGCGTCATGACAAGTGCGACTAAGGCCACCAAGGGAATGTAGTATTTATCTTTGAACAGGGAAACAAGTATGTAGATGAAGAGGAGGTTGCAGACTCCCGAAAGCAGCCTGCTGTAGGGACCGGTTGTACGGCCACGGCTTGTGCGGCGACGTGCTATATCATGGATGATATCACCGAAAGAGTACGCCATAGTTTCTCCTTCAATCAGAGAGGGTGCCACTCGGCTGTCTAGGACACGAGATAACCCGCACGGGCGGCTCCTTTCGCTATTACCATTATATCACATCCGGCCTGAGTTTTCAATATCTTTCGCACCTTTTCAACCCAATAGCGCACCTTCACGCGGAAAAAGAAAGCCCCTTTACAAAGGGGTGAAGGAGCGCGGAGGCTTTCGGAGTGGCCAGTGGGCAAAAAGGCCGCCCTGACCACCGTGGCG
>SOHZ01000182.1 GCA_004377365.1 Anaerolineales bacterium
CGCCACGGTGGTCAGGGCGGCCTTTTTGCCCACTGGCCACTCCGAAAGCCTCCGCACCCCTTCACCCCTTTGTGAAGGGGCTTTCTTTTTCCGCGTGAAGGTGCGCTATTTGGTTGAAAAGGTGCGAAAGATATTGAAAACTCAGGCCCCATGTGCTATAATAGTAATAGCGAAAGGTGCTCCGGGCGGCACTCTATTTACGGGAAAAGGAAGGAGTGATTCCATGACCGGTCCTGAAATAGCATTGCGAATCTGGGAGGTACTAATTGAAGCAGCCCATAACCGCCAAACTCTGACCTACGAGATGCTAGCCGATCTAATCGGCGGTGGTATGGAAGCGCGCACACTTGCACCGCACCTTTGGCGAGTCAGTAATTACTGTACACAAAAGGGGTTACCGCCTTTGACGGTATTGGTGGTCGGGAAACATACTGGCCGGCCCAGTACAGATCTGATAAGTCAAGATCCTGATCGTGACCGCGAACGCATTTTCAATCATCTATGGTTCCGATTACCGCCACTGCAAGTCAGTGATTTTGAGGGCGTCCCTGCTTCTGGCCCACCAGCCAAGGGAGCGTGAAGGTGCGGTATTTGGCTGGTAATGTTCAAAAGGGTATTGAAAGTTTGAGCCAACTATGGTAAAATGTACCTAGCGCGGTCAGGAGCAATATGTACCAAGTTTGGTCTAATGGCCCTTTCGGGCTTTGGACATCGCCCCGCTTTTGCCTGACCGCGCTAGCGGGGCTTTCTGGTGCAGTGCCCACCGACCGGAGGACACCATATGTCTACCGTCTTCATAAGCCACGCCACCACAGATGCCGAGTTCGCCCACCGCCTGGCCGACGATTTGCAGCGGCTCGGCGTGCAGGTCTGGATCGCGCCGGAAAGCATCCGTCCCGGCGAGAGCTGGGTACGCGCCATTGAGCGCGGGCTGGCGGAGAGCAGCCACATGGTGGTCGTGCTGACGCCGGCGGCTCTGGAGTCACCATGGGTGAAGAAGGAAACAGAAGTCGCCATCGCCCGAGAACGCAGAGGCCTTATACAGGTAATCCCGCTGGCGCTGGACGTGCAACCGTGGGAGGTGCCGCCCCTTTTGAGCAGCTACCAGATGGTCTCCTTCCGCCCTGACTATGACGTCGGCCTCAGCCATCTTGCCGACATCTTGAGCGTGCGCGTCACGCCATTGGAGCCGGTGTCTCCGCCTCGCCGCGGGCCCCCGTACAGTATTCTGCCAGTGCGCCCCGCCGTAGGGGCCATTGCTCTGGTGGCTGCACTGCTCATCGGGGGAGCGGTTTTCTTAGCCATCCAAGGAGGCAAGTTAGCGGTACTCCCTCCCGCCCTGCCGGGCATGGTCTACGTCCCGGCCGGTGAGTTCATCATGGGCAGCGACGAGGGGGACAGTACGGAGCAACCAGTGCACACTGTCTACCTGGATGCTTTCTACATTGACAAGACCGAGGTGACCAACGTCCAGGTCGCCCAATTCCTGAACGAACAGGGCAATCAGGAAGAGGGGGGTGTGACCTGGCTGGACATTGGAGACGAGGGCTGCCTGATCACCGAGAGTGGAGGGCAATACCAGCCCAAGAGCGGGTATAGTGACCATCCAGTTGTCGAGGTCAGTTGGTATGGGGCGAGGGCCTATTGTCAGTGGACGGGCAAGAGGCTGCCGACGGAGGCCGAGTGGGAGAAGGCAGCGCGGGGGACGGATGGGTGGACGTATCCCTGGGGTGAAGGGATAGACTGTGACCATGCTCAGTACAGTGGATGCGGTGGTCGAACAGTGCCGGTGGGGAGCAAGCCGAAGGGGGCTAGCCCGTATGGTGCGTTGGACATGGCAGGCAATGTGTGGGAGTGGGTAGCCGATTGGTATGACGAGGGCTATTATGTCACTTCACAAGAGAGTAATCCAAGAGGGCCGCCCTCTGGAGATTGGCGGGTGATTCGTGGCGGATCGTGGTATAATGAGGAGGCCCATGTGTGCGCTGCCCATCGATACGGATATCCCCCAGGCTTTGGGATCGGCTTTACGGGCTTTCGCTGCGCCCGCTGATTTCTGCTTGCCCTAACTCTCTGGCTTCTAGCCTTTCGCCGCCCTGGGCGTGCTGGCTGTCGATGTCTGGGCGGATGTACATCTGAGCATGTGGCGTTTTCTAGGTGCTACTCTACTCGGTGTGCTAGGCCCAATAGGGACGTGGGACATTGCCAGACACTACCCCGAAACTAACTGGCTAGCTTGGCGACTTATGGCTACAACCGGGGGGGGGTAATTGCTCTCATTGTCCTGCTTTGGCTCGTTGCGTTGTTGTGGGCGTGAAGGTGCTTTATGGAAGTTTTAAGGTTCAAAACCGAGAGCTGTGCTATACTATAAACAGTGAAAGGTGCTCCGGGCGGGATTTTGCCAACCGTCGCCCCGGTTGCCGAGGTTTCCGTGAAGCGCATCGCTAGCGAAAGGTAGGATTGTATGGAAAGCCCTTGGATTCAAATACTTATAGCAGCTCTGACAAGCTCAGCATTCACAAGTGCCGTGCTTATTGGTCTGGCATTTCTCGGCCGCTCTTTGATTGAGCGATGGTTGTCAAGAGGTTTAGAGAAGTACAAGGCAGAACTTCAAGCGACACTGGAGGAGTACAAGGCAGAGCTTCAAGCGACAAATGATAGAGAGCTTGAGCACTACAGGTATCAGGTAAATGCACTCTTCAACAGGGTTACTAAGATTCACGAGAAAGAAATTGAAGTCCTCCCTACCGTTTGGCAAAAACTCCAAGATGCCTACGCACATGTATTTAGATTTACCAAGTTACTCCAGCGTTATCCCGTGTTCGATTCTATGACTGAGCCACAACTTACGGAGTTCTTGAAAGAATCAAAGCTAAGTGACTACCATAAGCAAAAGCTACTCGAAGCACCCAATAAGGATCAATACTACAGCCAAACGATCTTCAAGTATGAACTGCAGGAAGTCAGTGAATGCATTGCGGACTTTCACAACTATATCCTGTATAACAGAATCTTTCTGAGTCCAGACCTGTCTGCTGAATTCAAGGCTGTGGATGCGCTCCTACATCATGTTGTAAGTATTAAGGCACTTGCTGAGGAATCTCGAGATCCTCAGCTTGCCATCAATGCTTTCCAGGAAGTTCAGGACAAGGCTGGGCCTATGATTGAGAAGATAGAGAGACTAGTTCAAAAGCGCTTACATCTTCCTGAAGCTGAATAAGATAGCTACACATAAACAGCAACGTCACTTCACACCGCCCAAACGAGCCGCCCCAATCCCAGGGCGGCTTTCCTTTTGGCCCACCGGTCAGCCAGCCCGAAAGCCCCCGCGCCTCTTCACCCCTTTGTGAAGGGGCGTTCTTTTTCCCTGAAACGGGCGTGAAAGGTGCTATGAAGTTGGTGAGGTACTAAAGGGCTATTGAAAACCCAGGCCCAATGTGCTACAATGGTAATAGTGAAAGGTGCTGGGGGCGAGACTTAACCGCCGCACCGTTTGCTGACGTTTCTGTATATTTGCATTAGGCGTCGCCAAGAGGTGATTAAGCAGATGAAGACCACGATGCGACGATGGGCGTTACCCTGTGGCTTGATTGCCGGGTTGCTGGCCTTGATGGCAGTATTATGTGTTGTGGCCCTTATTACTGGCTTCATTGGGCTTGGCCGGTTGGCAGAGTCCCTACCTACACCGCTGCCACGTCCGACGTTAGTTATTGGTGAGACTTACTGGATTGGTGCGTTGTTGCCCCCGCCTGGTTTGCCCGCTGGTCTCGTAATGCCTAGCGCTAATCTCTATAACAAACCGGGTAGCAGCATCAGTGATCCCAGCGTGACCATTGTAGCGGTGCTAGATGACACTACACCAGTGAAGCTAACTGGTATCCGAGATGAGTGGTGCTATGTCGAGGCCACAAATCAGTTGGGTCAGCACGTTGAGGGTTGGTTGCGTTGCGACCGGCTGTTGGACTACGAACCGACGCCAGTTCCAACGCCTAACCTCACACCAGAGAAACCTTGAAAGGCAAGGTGAGTATTGAAACCAGCAACTTTGGATAACGTGGCTTTTACGTTTCGGGGTTCAATATTCGTTGCCATAGCAGAGTAGCCCCCAGCCGCCCCAACCACAGGGCGGCTGTGCTTTTGGCCCACCGGTCAGCCAGCCCGAAGGCCCCCGCGCCCCTTCACCCCTTTGTGAAGGGGCGTTCTTTTTCCCTGAAACGGGC
>SOHZ01000247.1 GCA_004377365.1 Anaerolineales bacterium
CTGGGAATGGCGATTGGTCAAAGGTATCGTTTACGATTCCATCTGCTCCCACACATACGTTCTATGGTGGGTATTTGATGGCTGAATACGAGGCCAACGATCCACATGACACCTTTGCGTGGAAGATCACCAGTGAGGGTATGCCTACGTTGGTAGAATAAGGTCCGAGCTTCCGGTTTCCATGAAGCAGGGTCCGGGCCTGATTTGGAGTGGAACCATGTCGAGTGCTGAGCGCCGTCAGACCTTGAGCTCTGGCGGCGTTTCTGCTGAGTCCCAAATTGGGGATGCTTCCGCCTTGACATTTTGCCATAAGATGGTATTATATAACAAAGAATCACGAGCAAAATAAGGAGGAGGAAAGCGAATGAGAGGACGCGGCCGGCTCCTCATCATATTAGGGGTCATCCTTGGCCTTGTTGCGGCCGGAGGAGTCCTTTACGTCATGATGCAAGGGGCACAACCCCCCCCGACAGCCCCACCTCCAGAGGTGGCGGTGCCGACCACCCAGATCCTGGTGGCCATTCAGAACATTCCCCGAGCTTCCGAAATCTTGGCAGACTCTGTAGAATTCCGGGATTGGCCTGCCAATAATGTGCCCCCCGACGTTATCGCCGACGAAGCTGAGTTGATCGGAAAAGTAGTCAAAACCGACATCTTTCAGGGTCAACCCATTGTGCGTGCCATGCTGACCGAAATAGTAGTGGGCTCGGAAGCGGCCTTTGCTATTCCCGAGGGTAAGGTGGCGGTGGCCTTTCCCATCACCCGCTTCTCCAGCGTGGGTTATGGCATTGAGGCTGGTGACCACGTGGACGTCTTGCTTTCGGCCCGATTCATTGATCGGGAAGAGGAAAAGCAGTCCGCCAGAGAGACCATTGATTTCCGGGTGGAAGTCATGGAGAGACTGGCCGCAGCCGACGTGGAAAGCGCATCCTTTGATCTACCTATCTTTGAGGCCAAGGCCCGTCCGGTCACCCAGTTAGTTGTACAGAACGCAGGGGTCTTGAAGGTGGGGGCTTGGGCAACCCCAACTCCGCCTCCGGCGGAAGAAGGAGAAGAGGCCCCCCCTGCACCACTGTCCGTGCCGCCTGACATGGTCATTCTGGTCGTCAGTCAGCAGGATGCCCTGGTGCTAAAATATGCTCGTGAAAACAATTTTATACTGGACCTGGCACTTCGGGCTGCTGGAGATGAGGCCCCTGTCACCGCAGAGGCTGTCACCCTGGAATACATGGTCAGGCGCTTCAAAATCAGCTTCCCACCGCAACTTCAATACTATCTCGATACAGTCCCGCCGGTGGAAGAATTCGTACCCGAAAAGCCCGAGTTTCCACAGGAGACGAGCATCAAGACTGCTCCTTTGGAGTTTGTCAGCCCAGAAGGAGGGGCCACTCCTTAAGGAACCAGTTGGGATAGTTGAGGAATGAGAGTAGATGGCCGAGAACGTTGAGGAGAAAATCCGGGTCTTGATCGTGGATGACATACCGGAGACGAGGGAAAATCTGCGCAAGCTTCTTTACTTCGAAGAAGACATCGAGGTTGCGGGGGCGGCCATCAGTGGCGAAGAGGGCATCCAGATGGCCAAGGAGCTTCAGCCCCACATCGTCCTGATGGACATTAACATGCCCGGCGTGGACGGTATCACTGCCAGTGAGGCCATTTCCCAGGAAGTGCCTATAGCCCAGGTGATCATGATGTCTGTGCAAGGTGAGGCCGATTACCTGCGGCGCTCCATGTTAGCCGGGGCGAGAGAGTTTCTGATCAAGCCTTTCTCCAGCGATGAGTTGGTCTCAAGTATCCGTCGGGTCTACGAACTGGGCGCTGCCCAGCGGGCCCGCTATCAGGCCTCTGCACCGCCGGTCTCAATGACCGCGCAGAGGCAGCCCCTTCCCCCGGAAGAGCTGGGCAAGGTCATTTCTGTGTTCAGCCCCAAGGGTGGGACGGGATGCAGCACCATCGCCACTAATCTGGCTGTCGCCGTGCAGATGGAAACAGAAGCCAAGGTGATTCTCGTAGACGGCAGTCTTCAATTTGGCGACGTGGCCGTATTGCTGGATCTGAAGCCTGTCCGGACCATCGCTGATCTGGTGCCACACATCGGCGAACTCGATGGGGACCTGGTCGATAGCGTTCTTGTTCCTCACTCTTCGGGTGTCAAGACCCTGCTAGCTCCACCTCGCCCAGAGATGGCTGATTTGGTCGTCCCAGATCACATGAAGAGAATCCTGGAAGAGTTGAAAAAGACCTTTGATTGCATTGTTGTGGATACCTGGACCTCTCTGCATGACCTGGTGCTGACCATAATGGATGTCTCAGATCGCATCGTCTTGATTACGACCCCCGATATTCCGTCCATCAAGAATACAAAGCTCTTCTTTGAGGTGACCGAGGCTTTGGGATATTCGCCAGAAAAGGTATTTTTAACCATAAACAAAGTTGACCGCCGGAGCGACATTCGACCGGAGGATATCGAGACTGGCGTCAAACACTCGGTTGCTGCTACTCTTGCCCTTGACGAGCGGGTGGCAGCGCTTGCCGCCAATCAGGGTTCACCTTTCGTCCTCAGCGCTGCCAACAGCCCCATTGCGCAAGGTGTGATCAGTCTGGCTCGCCAATTGCTGGACACTTTGATGGAGAAGGAGGAAGTGGCCGAAACAACCACGGCCTCAGCCGGAGAGAAGCTCGCTCATCGCTTGCGCTTCTCCAGGTAGTCTTATCCCTTTAAGAGGTGAGATAAGTTATGTCTCTGCTGAAGCGAATCGAAAAAACTCAGCAACCCATTGACGCGCCTTCCAGGCTCAGGGAATTGCGTGTCAGGAAGCCCGTTGTCGCCCCGCCTCGCGATGCCTACATGGATCTCAAGAACCGTATTCAGGATAGGCTCATAGCCGAGATCGATCCCACGATGGACGTCAGCCATACAGATGAAGTGCGGCGTACCATCGAGGAAATGTATGACACCATCCTGGCTCAGGAGAGCATCATCCTCAGCCGGTCCGAGCGTCAGCGACTCTTTGAGCAGATCGTGGCCGAGATTCTGGGCTACGGTCCTATTGAGCCCTTGCTGGCTGATGAAACCATCACTGAGATCATGGTCAATGGGGCTGGGAGCATCTACATTGAGCGGAAGGGCATGCTAGAGAAGGTCAATGCGTCTTTTGAGAGCGATGAACACCTCATGCGCATCATTGACCGCATCGTTGCTCCCCTGGGCCGGCGCGTTGATGAGAGCTCACCCTATGTTGATGCCAGGTTGCCCGATGGCTCCCGCGTTAATGCCATCATCCCACCGCTTTCCCTGGTCGGCCCGGTGCTGACCATCCGCAAGTTCTCCAAGGTACCCCTCACAATTGAGAACCTGATTGATTTCGGAACCATCACCCCAGAAGCCATGGAGTTCCTTAAGGCTTGCGTTATCGCTCGGCTCAATGTTGTCGTTTCCGGGGGCACAGGTTCGGGCAAGACGACTTTTCTGAACGTCCTGTCAGGGTTTATTCCTGATGCTGAGCGTATCATCACTGTCGAGAACGCGGCCGAACTACAACTCCGTCAGGCGCACGTGGTCACTCTGGAATCGCGCCCGCCCAACATTGAGGGCAGGGGAGAGGTCTCCATCCGGGACCTGGTCATCAACTGTCTGCGTATGCGGCCTGACCGTATCATCGTCGGTGAGTGCCGCGGTGGGGAGGCCCTGGACATGCTCCAGGCCATGAACACCGGCCACGATGGCTCTCTGACCACGGCTCACTCTAACAGCCCTCGTGATACTCTGTCCCGTCTGGAAACCATGTGCCTGATGTCTGGCATGGATCTGCCTTTGAGAGCCATCCGCGAGCAAGTAGCTTCAGCCATTGACCTGATTGTTCATCAGGAGCGCATGAGAGACGGTTCGAGGAAGGTGGTCAATATCACAGAAGTGCAGGGCATGGAGGGAGATGTCATTGTCATGTCTGACATCTTTGTCTTCGAGCAGACAGGTATCGAGGCTGGCAAAGTCATTGGACGACTTCGTCCGACCGGTATCAGGCCCAAATTCGTTGAGCAAATCGAGGCAGCCAACATCCACCTGCCGGCTAACATATTCGGCGTGGGGGAGCGATACTATTGATCGCCTGTGATCGCCCGTCACTATTGCAGCCATACATAGTACTACAACCGCATTTGTCATTGCGAGGAGCGAAGCGACGAAGCAATCTCGTTTT
>SOHZ01000664.1 GCA_004377365.1 Anaerolineales bacterium
TTCACCAAACTTAAATTGTCAAGGTACATTCAGGTTACTCGTGAACCATGCCGAACTCAAGGAAGACGTTCCGGATTGCCTCCTGCTGATGCAAGTGGGAGCTTTTATGCAAGTCATGGATGAAGACGCCCGTGCTGTCTCGCAAGTGACTGGCTTAAAGCTCCAAATGGCCGGCGAGGTGGATGCGCCCGTGGTCCTGGGCGGGTTCCCCAAATCCGGGCTGGACGCCTACGTGGGGAAACTGGTGCGCGCGGGGCACTCTGTGGCCATCGCCCTCCAGAATGAACGGAAGGAGCGTCACATCAAGGAAACGATAAGGGTTAATCGAGACAATGGCCCGCTATGAACACCTGCCCATCTTCCGTGAGGCTTATGATTTGAGCGTGCACATCGAAAAGATCGTGCGGCATTTCAGCCGGTATCACAAGTACACCTTGGGCACAGACTTGCGCAACAAGAGCCGAAAGATACTGGAAAAGATCATAGAAGCCAATAATGCCAGGGACAGAGCAGCCCACCTGCTCGAGTTGCGGCAGGAGATGGAAAGCTTCAAGGTGCTGGCCCGGCTGTGTCACGAGTCCGGGGGGTTTGCCAGCACCCGCAGTTACCTGCACGTGGCCGAGCGTATCACCAACATCGCCAGGCAGAATGAAGGCTGGCTCAAGAAGACGCAGGGCAAAAGCCGCCGGCGTCGCAAGCCAGAGCAGGGTGATGGGACTAAGCGGAGCGCCGCCCAACCATCTCAGCTTGGGTTGGGTCTCGCTCCTCAGAGCCACAAGCCCTGAGCTAAAGCTCTGGGCTAAAAGAGCAAAGCCCTACGGGCTAGATCCAGCCCCGAAGGGGCTTCGCCCTCTCAGCGCGGGGACTTTAGACCCGCGCAGTCTGGGGCTGACAAGTTGCAGGATTTGGGGCGGTGAGGCATGGCCAGAACCGGGAGGGTTGCATGGCTCTTCCGGGCGCGCCCGTTTCATCATTGTGCGTCCGTCCCGCCCGCCCTGCGGGGCAGGCATGATCATTCAGGCTGTCGTACCCCATTGGGGATCGGCCGCCGGTGGTCCCGGTCAGGCCCAGGTCTGACGGGAGAAGTGGACGGATTTTTCCGGCGTCCAGTCGAACAACTACTGGTCGAGTACTACCAACGCGAACAATACGTCCAACGCCTGGAACGTGAATATGAACGACGGCAACGTGAACGCGAACAATAAGACGAACACGAACTATGTGTGGCCGGTTCGCGGCGGAGAATGATGGCCTCGCCGCCCCTTTCCTATGAACAAGGCTGGGGACAAATGTTCAGGGATCATCCCTTGTTCAGCCTGGAAAACATTTACCGTGCCTATCGCCAGTGCCGCAGGCACAAGCGGAACACGGTCAACGCCATGCTCTTTGAACAGAACCTGGAAGAGAATCTTGTGTCCCTGCACGAGGAACTGACGATCGGCAGCTACTGGCCTGGCCGGTCAATGGCCTTTCTGGTGGAGAAACCGAAGCAGCGCGAGGTCTTCGCCGCGGACTTTCGGGACAGGGTGGTGCATCACATCCTGGTCGGCTACCTGGAACCCCGCTGGGAACGCTGGTTTATCCACGACTCGTATGCCTGCCGCAAAGGCAAGGGCACGCACAGGGGAGTGGAGCGGCTGCAGTCCTTTACCCGCCAGGTGACGGCCAACGGCACCCGCCGCGCCTGGTACCTGCAACTCGACATTCGCGGCTTCTTCATCAGCATAGACCGGGACATCCTGTACGAACGGTTGGCGGCCAAAGAAACTGATCCGGCGGTGCTGTGGCTCATCCGCACTCTGGTCTTTTACGATCCTACAGAGAACTGCTCCATGCGGCGGGCCAGCAGAGCGGATTTTGAGAAACTGCCCGCTCATAAAACCCTGTTCAAGGCCGCCCCGCACTGCGGGCTGCCCATCGGTAACTTGACCAGCCAGTTCTTCGCCAATGTCTATCTGGACGCCCTGGACCAGTTCGTCAAGCACCAACTGAAAGTCCGCTACTACGCGCGCTATGGCGACGATCTCGTCCTTTTGTCCGAAGACCGGGCTGTCCTGGAAAGGCAGGAGGGCCAAATCGGGGAATTTGTGTTCGATGAGTTGCGCCTGACGCTCAACGACAGACGTCGGCTCCGCCCCGTATCGGATGGGATTGATTTTCTGGGGTATATCGTCAGGCCGGATTACCTGCTAGTGCGCAGGCGGGTGGTCGGCGCATGTTTTGAGCGTCTGGCCCGTGCGGAGAATGCGCTCATACAACAGGGGCTGACAGTAGACGATGGAGCCCGGCAAGTGTATCCCTGGCCCTGGCCGGTGCTGGAAGCGGTTTATGAGTAGTTGAATTCCTACCTGGGACATTTCCGCAAGGCGTCGAGCTACCGGCTGGTGAAACGGCTCTGGCGGCGTTTCCCCTGGCTGGAAGAATACTACCTCTGGGACGGAGAGCGGATCGCATATTCCTTTTCTCCGCCGCGGCCTGCGCTCCGGATTTCGCAGCAGAAGGCCCAGTTTTGCAGCCGCCTGCCGGGTCACATTCTGGTGGCTCAGATGGGAAGATGGTGGGAGTTGTGGGGCAGCTACCCGGAGAACCTGCTGCCGAAAGGATGGCGGCGGTTTCCCGCAAGCCGTCTGCCAACCGTCAGAGACATTCTGTGGGAGAGTGGCCTGCCCGTGGCCTGGATCAGGGAAACGGGCCGGCGCGTGACCGGCATCAGCGAGCGGGCTCTGGTCCGTCGTTGGCCGGGCACGTCGGATCAGCGTTCGCTCTCTTCGCTGCTTGTGTCCACTGCGTAACTTCTGATAGAAGAGGAGCTGATTAGAGGAAGAAGGGTTAGCTTCGGGCTCTTGCTGGAAAGCGCTGGGCTGAACCCCCGCGCTGAGAGAGCGAAGCCCCTACGGGGCTAGGGAAGGTCAGCCCGCAGGGCTTTGCTCTTTTAGCCCGATGGCTTTGGCCTCGGGCTCTTGCATTCCCAGAAATCAACAGGAGTACGTCCAATGCCCTACTGGCGCTTGTTCTATCATTTCGTATGGGGGACCAGGAACAGAGAACCGCTGATCGCGCCCGAATGGGAGAATTCGCTGCATAACGTCATGGCCGCCAAAGCAACTGAGTTAGGCGCGCTTGTCCACGCTGTAGGTGGTATCGAGGATCATGTCCACCTTGTCGTCTCAGTTCCTCCAAAGATTGCCCTATCAACATTCATTGGTCAGGTGAAGGGCAACAGTTCCCACTTTGTCAATCACGAACTGGATGTGGGTATCTCTTTTGCTTGGCAGGCTGAATACGGTGTTGTCTCATTCGGAGGCAAAAGGTTGGATACGGTCGTACGGTATACCAAGAACCAACGAAAGCATCATGCGGACGGGATAACCATTGCCATGCTGGAACGGGTTGTGCCGGAGGCGCGGGGCTGAACCCCCGCGCTAAGAGGGCCAAGCCCCTGCGGGGCTACGGATGATCAGCCCGAAGGGCTTTGCGCTTTCAGCCCGATGGCGCTTGCCCTGAGCAGAGTCGAAGGGTTAGCCTCGGGCTCTTGCTCGGGCTTCCCCTGGGTGACACAAAAAGCCCCTCACACCGAAGTGAGGGGCTTCGCTCTATGCGTGAAAATGGCTGTGGAAGAAACGGCCGCGTCAGGGCTCATAGCTTGGATACCAGAGACCTCGGTACCGACGCTGGGCACTGGAGGGAAAGTGGGCTATCCCAGGCAAACCCCCAATCCCCGCGCCGTCTGAATTAGGTCACTGTCCAGGGGTACGACGCGCAGTTCGCGGATGGCTTCTTCCAGGGGGATGGACACGATCTGTTGGGAGCGCAGGGCCACCATGCGGCCCAGGCCGCCCTCGGCGATGAGCCGCACCGCCGCCGCCCCGAAACGGGTGCCCAGGATGCGGTCGAAGGGGCTGGGCGAACCACCGCGCTGCACGTGACCCAGCACAGTGACGCGGATTTCGTGGTCACAGACCTTGGCCAGCTCATCAGCCACCCATTGGGCCATGCCCCCCAGCCGCTTGGGAGCCAGGGGGTCTTTCTCCTGGTAGATCTGCTCCCCGCCCACTGGCCTGGCCCCCTCGGCCACCACGACGATGCTGAACTTGCGGCCCGCCCGGTCGCGCTGCTCGATCTTTTCATCCACCTTGTGCAGGTCGAAGGGGATTTCGGGGATCAGGATCACATCGGCCCCACCGGCCAGCCCCGATCTCAAGGCCAGCCAGCCCGCATCGCGCCCCATGATCTCCACGATCATGACGCGGTGATGCGCCTCGGCCGTGGTGTGCAGCTTGTCCAGGGCGTCGGTGGCCGTGTTGAGGGCGGTGTCGAAACCGAAGCTAATGTCCGTGCCACCCAGGTCGTTGTCAATGGTCTTGGGCACTCCGACCACGGGCACTCCCGTCTGATAGAACTCGTAGGCGATTTTCAGTGACCCGTCCCCGCCGATGACGATGAGGGCCTCCAGGCGCAGTTCCCTGATCCTGTCGGCCACCTCGCTTGAGACATCGCGGGTCACGATGCGCCCGTCCTTCTTGCGGACCTTGTAGGCGAAGGGGTTGGCCCGGTTGGTGGTGCCCAGAATGGTGCCGCCGCGCGGCAGGATGCCCCTCACGTCGGTCAGGGTGAGGGGTCTGATCTTGTCGGACAGGATCAGGCCCTCGAAGCCGTCCTCGATGCCCAACACCTCCCAGCCATATTGCTGGATAGCTGTCTTGACCGCCGCCCGAATGACCGCGTTCAGGCCCGGGCAGTCGCCCCCACCGGTCAGCACGCCGATTCTTTTCGGAGACTCGTTTACGCTCTTCTCTCTACCTATCTTGCTCATATAGTCACTCCCTGTTCGCGCAGATTGCGCCAGAACGGCCCTTCAGCCGTTTCAAGTGTCTGAGTAGAAAGCGGAAGGACAGAGATGAGCAGACCATACCTGAGGTTCAGGTCGGCCAGAATGTAGCTGAGGCGGTCTATCTCTCTGAAGGGCTCTATTTCCCCGTCTACTAACACAGCCACATCTACATCGGACTCGGGGCCAGCCTGACCTCGTGCCTGGGAGCCAAAGAGAATCAACCGTACCAGACGGTCACCATAAGTGTCTCTAAGAGCTTTTTTGAGATCAGGTAAAACAATTTTCAGATCGGCATCGGTCAAGTTCACAAGCTTGCCCTTTCTTTATGCACCTTAACTTGACAATGTTAGATTCCAGGCCAGGTGTCATTGCGAGGAGCTGAGCGACGAAGCAATCTCCACCGTTGACAGCAACTGCACCTTGGAGATTGCTTCGCTTCGCTCGCAATGACAAATGTAACATTGGCAAGTTAGTCTCTGGCAAATCATCTGGATGCCTGTCCTTCTTGTGTAGAATCATTATAACATCCCTCATGCTGACCGTCAACTGAATGATTCCGTTCTTGGTTGCCTGGTCTCCAATCCCTGAACTTACCCGCTGGCGGAGTAGCAGATCTTGTTCTGCGCTGGCTGAGCGCGAAACGGTTCGACTGGGCTCACCGGAGCCGAGTTTCGCTACTCCAGAAAGCATAATGTCAAGTTACGGAATCGTCTGCCACGTCCACTGCGCGGGGTCTACGTTGATCCCTCTCACTCTGATCTCCCAATGGAGATGGGGCCCCGTGGCCAGGCCGGTGTCACCCACCTTGCCCACAACGTTGCCCTGCTTCACCTGCTGCCCCTCCTGAACGTTGATCTCCGAAAGGTGGTAGTAGCCGCTGTGGATCCCCAGGCCGTGATCAATGATGACCGCGTTGCCCCGCACCGTCAGGGGCTCGGCCAGGGCCACCTGGCCGTCGTTGGCGGCCAGCACCGCTGCGCCGGGCGGCACGTCGTAGTCTATGCCCTCGTGGTAGCTCCGCGCCGGGCCTCCGTTGTAGGAGCGCCGGGTGCCGAACTGGGAGGTGATGGGACCCTCGGCCGGCACGATGAAAGGCCCCGCCCACAACTGCTGCCTCCCAAAGACCCCGAAGACCTGCGCCAGGCGTTCCCACTCCGCCTTGATCAAATCGGGATCGAGCAGGGCGCTGCGATCCGGTGGCAGGACAATGTTCTCCACCCCGTAGCCGCCGTCCACCACTGGCACGCTCAGCAGAACCTCCGTCTGTTGGCCCTCAGCGTCGGTGGCGGTGAGCTTCAGGGGGTGAGCCCCTACTTCGGTGAGGGCGTGGATGCCGACCAGGGCCCAGCGCTCCCCTAAAGTTTGCTGTTCCCCCTCGACAAAGACTACCGGGCGATCTTTATCGTACAGACCGCTCAGCCCTACGATTCCCTCGGCCTTCACTTTGACCACCAGGGTCTGGCCTTGAACGATGGGCGAAGGTGTGAGTTCCACAGCCACAAAGGGCGCGGGCAGCGGTTCGGCAGGCGAGGCCATGGCGCTGGGTATGATGAGCTTTTGTCCGCGGTGGATCAGGTTAGGATCGGCCAGGTTGTTGGCCGCCACCAGGGCCTGCACCGTTGTCCCATAAAGCTGAGCGATGCGGTAGAGAGTTTCTCCCCTGTGCACCACGTGTACCTGTGCCTGGGTGGCAGGCTCTTGGGGAGGAGAGGCGCTGGGGATGACCAGCCGCTGGCCGGGATGGATGAGATTGGGGTCTTTGATGCCGTTGGCCTGGACCAAGGCCTGAACAGTACTGTCGTAGCGGGAGGCAATGGCCGACAGGGTGTCGTCCAGTTGGACGACGTAAACGGTGGTGGGCTCCTGATCTGGCGGAGCGGCGTGAGCGAGGGGCACGAAGAGCAAATGGACGAGAAGCGCTCCCGCGACGAGTTTCAGTAGCTCATGTTTTTGCTCACGGCGGATTACAAATCCGCCGTCTGGCCGCTGGATTGCAAATCCAGCGGGAGCGATCTGTGATCTGAGTTTCAATTTGCTGAATTCCATTTCCTTTTCTCCTCCTATAATGACATGGCGCGCTGGTAGACGGCCATCGTCTCCTCCGCTGCCCGCCTCCACGAAAACCGCGCCGCCTGGGCCAACCCGCGCCTGCCCATTTCCAGCCGCAGCGCTTCATCGCGCCACACTGCCCCTATGGCCTCCGCCATCTCCTCTACGTCGGTGGGATCGAAATAGCGGGCTGCGTCCCCGCCCACCTCTGGCAGGCTCGAAGCGCGGCTGCACACGACCGCCGTGCCGCCGGCCATAGCCTCCAGCACCGAGAGGCCAAAGCCTTCGTAGAGCGATGGGAGTACATACAGTGTGGCCGCGCTGTAGACAGCGGGCAGGTCCGCATCGGGGACGTAGCCGGGCAACAGGACAGCGTCGCCCAATTGCAGTTCCTCCAGGCGGCGGAAGAATCCTTCGTATAGCCATCCTTTGCTGCCAACCACCACCAGCCGGACGTCGTCTCCCTTTTGTCGCAGTCGTTGGAGCGCGTCCAGCAGCCGGGAGAGGTTCTTGCGCGGCTCGATGGTCCCCACGGTGAGGATAAAGCCCTCCGGCAATCCGTAGCGGGCGCGGACAGTGGCTATGGCCTCGGGCGAAGCGGGGCGGAAGTGGGGCGCAGCCGCCTCGTGGACGACGGTGATCTTGTCCGGGTGGACGCCGTAACAGCGAATCAGGTCTCGCCGGGTTGACTCTGATACGGCGATGACCGCCCTGGCCCGCTGCACAAAGAGGGGCATGGCCCGGTTCAGAAACCAGTAATTGAGGGGCTTGTGGTGTTCAGGAAAGAGGTGGTAGATAAGATCGTGCACGGTCAGCACCGTCGGCACTCGTCTCAGAGGCAGCAGCAGATGCTCGGTGGCGTGGTAAAGCTCGGCCTCTGGCAGCAGTCGCTCGAAGCCGAGCCCCAGGAGTTGTCCCAGCCAGACCGCCATGCGCCAGGGCTTGTAACCAGCGTGCACGGTTCGGGTGGGCACCCTCTCCAGCCCGTCCAGAGGGCTTGTCCCCCGGTCCCGATTGTAGAAGAAAGCGAATCGCTTTGGGTATCCTTGCACCAGCGCCCGGGCCAGGCTCTCGGCGTAGCGCCCCAGTCCGGCCCGGCCGTGCACCGCTGCGGAGATGTCAATGTAAATAGCCATCAGAGTTCGCGGCCTCCCTTCCTTGCTTACCCCATTATATCCAATCTCCCCCCTTTTGACAATATCCTTGAAGCACGATAGAATGGGCTAGTACACGTCGGCGGAAATCCTTCCCCAGTTAGGCGTTGGGCGTGAGCGCCGGTCGAGTAGGAGAGAAGCAACGTATCGAGACCAAGCGGCTTGGCAGAAGCGCCCTTTTGAGCCAAAAACGCTTGGTTTCGATACACTTCTCCGCTGGCGCTACGAAGTTACTCAACCGGCGCTTGCCCTGCAACTGCCGAAGGATTTATGCCCGGCCCTACTAGCTAGCTTCTGGAAAGGAGACCCAAAATGTCCTCTTCCACCTGCCCTAAATGTAAAGAAGAAGGTTGGTTTCACCCTATGGAGTGGAGACTGCGCATCGTGGTCTCTCTATCCAGCGCCTTCATGGTTTTCGTCCCCGGCCTGGCCCTGACCATGATCGGCATCGGTTTCCCTTTGCTTATCGCTTCCCCTTTTGTGGCCATCTTGCTCCTTTTCCTGCCCTGGAAACGGTGCCACCGTTGCGGGCACATAACTATCCGTTGACCAACTGGGAGAAAGCCTCAAAATGGCACGCCCTTCGACCCTTCGACTCTGCTCAGGACAAGCCCTTCGACTTCACCCTTCGACTTCACTCAGGACAAGCTCAGGGCAGGCTCTGCTCAGGACAATAAATCAGAAACCCGGTGTTTGGCGCTCCACAAGCCAGTGGTACTGGTTGCCGGTGCTTTTGGGGGGCCACAGTGGTTTCTCTTGCAGGAAAAACCGGGTTTCTTTCTTTACCTTCGGCCTGATCCTATTGCTGGTCCTGTCCGTGGCTGGCTGTGGCCCCACGCTAGAGTCGCCGTCGCTCCCTCCCCGGCCTACGGCCACGCCGACGCCGACAGTGGCTCCCACACCAGTGGACTCCTGGCCTCAGGACCTGTCGCAACTGGATCGGGTGGCGGCCTTTGACGAGTTGGTTCGCTTGGTCTCAGAGTACTACTCCTACACCTGTCTGGGCTACAAAGACGTTGACATCCGGGCCAGCGGGGAACAGTTGAGAGCTGAACTGGTAGCCGACCCCAGCGCTGAAACCTTTGAGCGAGTGGTGCGTGATTTCATGGCTGCCCTCCAGGACGGGCACGCCAGCCTGGCCTGGACACCCGCTGCCGCCGAGCGTTACACTATGCCGCCGCTTTTCCAGGTAGCTGAAGTGGAGGGCAAAGCCATCGTAAGTCAGGTGATGGACCCCTCTCTGGAGGAGATGGGGCTGGCTGCCGGGGTGGAGATCATGGCCGTGGATGGTCTGCCGGTGAGCGAGACCCTGGAGCGTGTACCTCACTTCCTGACCGCCTGCGGCACCGAGTATTGCCGTACCTGGAAGTCGTACCACTTTCTCCTGAGCGGTGAGGCCCAGAGCACGATAGACATCACTTTCATTGACCTGGAAGGCGTAGAGCGTCAGATCACCGCCCAGCGCGCTTCTGGCCTGGAGGCTCTCATTCACATCTCCAGGCGTTCGGCGTCGGCCAGGCGTTTGGAGGATGACGTGGGCTATATTTACCTTCCTCACTTCCACAATGACAATCCGCCCCCCGATGCCTTCTTTGAAAGCCGCCTGCGGGAGATGCGTGATTTTCCCTTCCTCATCATTGACGTGCGGGGCAATGGGGGCGGTTCTGAGGTCCATTCCCAGGCCATCAATGGTCTCCTGTTCGACCATCGGGTGGAGTATGGTCGCTACGAGAGCTGTATCCCTGAAGAGCAGATGGACTTGTTTGTCGAGCCTGGCCCCTGGTACTACGAGGGTCAGGTGTATGTCCTGATTGATGAGGGTTGTTTCTCAACCTGTGCCCACTTTCTCCAACCGCACTGGCAGACCGGTCGCTCCATCCTCATTGGGCGGACAGCTCAGCGGGGCGGCGGCAACCCGAGCAGGGGAACCGTCCAATTGCCTGACGGTCTGGAAGCCCGGGTTCCCCTATCATTGTTCCTCGACCTGGATGGCGATGAGCGTGAACTGATTGAACCTAACATCTACGTACCCCTGCGCATTGAGGACATCCGCCAGGAGGTGGACCGAGATCTGGAGACTGCCCTGGAGCTCATCGCTGAGCAGCGGCAAGAGGTCTCAGAGGATGCAGGCCCCTGAGGAAAATCCCGTCCGGTGGGCCTTTGCATCCCTTTGCACGTTGTCAGCCAAGTTTCTGACATTGTTGTGGTCCCTCCCCTTTGAATTGCACCTGCAAGCCGTGGGGTACGCCGCAAAAGTATAGGTGGAACATAGGGCAAGGTGGTGCCCCACTGCCTCTTGATAAGCGGTTTGAAAGATGCTATAATATTAATGTCGAATGTTGTAGGGTAGTACTAACTATACCCAGAAAAGGAGCTATATCATGTCAGGCGCTGAATTGCACCAAAAGTACGCCCCCATCATGCACTTTTCGCGGGGGGAGCGTTTCTTCCCGATGTCGGCGGACGACTTTTTGACGTACACAGCCCTTTACGTCAAAGGCCAGCAAACGCCGGCGATCCCCAGGGGCAGGGTTAGGCTCAAAGACCTGACCGGCCGATACAGTTCACGGGAGACGTTTCTTCGCTCTGTGGCGACTGGTCCTATCCATGGTATGGAGGTAGCAAGCGAGTGGGGCACGGCGGCTATTCGCCTGATCTACGAGTGGTCTCAGAATCCTGTCGTTACCTGGACCGAAGATCTGGCCCGTAGCGCCTACGACTGGTTCAGCGAAAAGACCAAAGCGGCGACCCAACTCTTTTGGTGGAACAATTTGCTGTTGCCCAAGGCCCACGCCGACAAGAAGGGCAGTGTCCAGAAGAAACTTCCCCGCTTCCAGCTTCCGCAAGAGGTGAGAAAGTCGGCCGTGGAAAGCTACGAGGCCAGTCAGGATAAGGATCGGAATTATACCTATTATTACCGAACTGTGCAACAGGCTGGCTACCTGGATTTGCAATATTGGTTCTTTTACGCTTATATGGATCGTATCGTCGGTGCGTTCACGTTCCGTCGTGACGTTTACGCCGAGGTTGAGAAGGACACCACATTCACTACAACAGCCTGGATCTTGGTGGTCGTGATCGCATTCCTCAACCGGCTCGGGTCAAATGCATCCGGCAACCTGGTCAACTGGTTGGCCGGCGCCGTCGTGGACACGGTCTTTGCCGTCATCGGTTTCGCCTTGGCTGCCGTTGTCATCAGCGTGGTGGGGCGCGCACTCTTTAGCGCCGAAGTCACCTTCGATGAACTGGCTCGGACCCTGGGTCTGGCCTACGTCTGGCAAATCGTGGGAGTCATCGGAGTAATGGCTGCCTTTTCCAACGCCCTGGCCTGCGTGTTGGCTCCAGTCCTCGTGATTGCCGTGATTTTGCTAGTGATTGCCTGGCTCGTAGCGGCGAAGGTGGCACTGGACCTGGAGTGGGGTCAGACCATCGTCACTGTCATCCTGGGCGGGATTGCTTGGATAGTGGTCATGGTCGTCGTTAGCGGAGCGGTGCGGGGCCTGCTGGGCTTGTAACTGCCGCTGGGTGAGTGGCCCCCCAATTGGGTCGGTTCCCGGCTAGTTCCATTTTGAAAGTGCCCGAGATCAAAGATGTCAATGAGATGGATGATGAGACTTTGATCCTGGCCGATATAGCCAAGAAGGCGATGTCTCAGGTGCACGAGACTGTGGTGGAGATTTTGATGGGCAACGATGTGCCCGAGGCCAAGGCCAAGGCCATTGCCGAGGCTCTGAGTTGCGGCCAGTGGACTCATGATTATCCCATCAGCGCCGAAAAGGCGGCTGAGCTGGGGTTGAATGTCACACTGAGCTTCCTGACGAGATTTGCAACCTGATGCAGTTATATCGCCAGGCTCCCCAACGCCGCCCCTCGGTGCAATACATTCCTGTACCTTATCGCCGCGAAGAAGAAGCAGAAAAATGAAAGTAGTTATAGGAGGAAAGGCCGATGAGGGGAACATGGCGTATCGCTAAGATTTTCGGTATTGATGTCAACATTGATTCGAGCTGGCTTATCGTCTTTGTGTTAATCACCTGGACCTTGGCCGATTCGTATTTCCCCGATCAGTACCCTGGCTGGGAGAGTTGGCTTTATTGGACGGTAGGGGTGACAACCAGCATCCTCTTCTTCGCCTCGGTCCTGGCCCACGAGCTGGCCCACTCGCTGGTGGTCATCCGTCAGGGGGAGAAGGTGCGCAGCATTACCTTGTTCATCTTCGGCGGCGTGGCCCAGATCACCGAAGAGCCCGGCCGGGCTCTCAAAGAGTTCTTCATGGCCATCGTGGGGCCCCTCTCCAGCCTGATCGTAGCCCTGGTCTTTGGAATTCTGTGGTTGGTGGTGCGCGGGTTTTCCGAGCCGGTGGGTGCCCTGGCTCGCTATCTGGCCATGATCAACGCCAGCTTGGCCTTCTTCAACCTCATCCCCGGCTTCCCTCTGGACGGAGGGCGGGTGCTGCGGGCTTTGATCTGGGGCATCAGTGGCAACCTGAGGATGGCTACCCTCGTGGCCTCCTGGTTTGGCCAGGGGATCGCCTTGCTGTTCATGCTGTGGGGCATCTGGCAGGTCTTCACCGGTGCTTTCATCAATGGCTTGTGGATCGCCTTCATCGGCTGGTTCCTGCGCAACGCTTCAATTAGCGGTTACCGTCAGGTGGTCATGCGCGATGTGCTACGGGACATTCGGGTTGAGGATCTGATGAGCCGCGACTTTGAGGCAGTCTCTCCTGCCCTTACTATCCAACAGCTTGTGGATGACTATGTCCTGCGCCGCCGCGATCACGCCTATCCCGTGGCCGACGGCGACCGCCTGCGAGGGATCATCTGCCTGCACGATGTCAAGACTGTACCCCGGCAGCAATGGGCCTCAAAGCTGGTTGGGGAGGTGATGACCCCCTGGGAGAAGTTGGCTACCGTATCGGCTGAGGACGACGGTAACACCGTGTTAACGTATATGAATACCCACAACGTAGGTCAACTGCCGGTGGTCGAGGGGGACAGGCTGATGGGCATGTTACGGCGTGGCGATGTTATCCGTTTCATGCAACTGCGCGGCGAGTTGGGTATTTAGAAGTAAAACGTAAAGCGTAAAACGTAAGCTACACGCTGGCGACGTTGACGAGAAAGGGGCGATTCGGGAGCACCCTGACATCCTGGAGGCGGCTTTTGCCTTGGGAACGCGGTTGACCCAGCCTCTCTCTGAGGGTCAGGAGTGACCTGACCCTGCTGCCTGTACCGCCCGCTCCCGCTGGATCGCCAGATCAGGCAGATGGGCGGTGGGATCTGGCGATCCCACTGGAGCGGGACAGCCAGGTTCTGAACTATACCCGATGTGAGGGGCTATTTCTTGCGGGGAGAAACGAGGTGTGGTAGAATGGGAAGCACTCCCCTCTGCCGGAGGTGAAGAAATGCCCAGTCCTTTTCCAGGTATGGACCCCTATCTGGAGGACCCGACGCTGTGGCCAGACGTACACCAGAGTCTCATCACTTACATCCGCGATGCACTTCAGCCGGAGTTGCGTCCCCGCTATCACGCCTGCATTGGCGAGCGTCGCTATGTGGTCGAGTCACCCCATCCAATGTACCCCGCCGTCGTGCTGGTGCGACGCCCCCGTGCCGTCCGTGAGGCTGAGGTGGTCGCTCCGGTGGCCGATGTGGCCACGGTGGAGGCGGATACCCCGGTTGTGCTTGCCGTTTCTCCGGTCGAACATCGGGAACCCTTTGTCGAAATTGTGCACACGGCGGGAGGCGAGGTCATCACCGTCATCGAGGTGTTGAGTCCGGCCAATAAGACGCCGGGTGAAGGCCATCGCCTCTACCGCCGCAAACAAAAGGAGATTCTGGATAGCTCGGCGCACCTGGTGGAGGTAGACTTTCTTTCGGAAGGGCTTCACACAGTGGCCATTTCTGAAGAGGCGCTGGCCTCTCTGAAGGAACGACGCTACCTGGTCAGTGTGAACCGGAGGCCAAAGCGTTACCAGTTCGAGTTGTACCCTGTCCCCTTGCAGCGACGATTGCCCCGCATTCGTGTCCCGCTGCGGGAACCTGACCCGGACGTGGTGTTAGATTTGCAGGCTGTCTTCACGCGGTGCTACGACAACGGTGGCTATGAGGACTTGATGGATTACCACCGGCCGCCGCCGGTTTCTCTGTCCTCCGAAGAGGTGGCGTGGCTGGAGAGCTTGCTGGGAAAAGGTTAATCGAGGAACAAGTACGTATGGGAGGAAGTACATGAGTGATAAAATAACGTTGGAGGAAGGGTGGCGTCTGGCCATTGAGAAGGAGAGGGAGGCGCAGCAGTTCTACAAGCAACTGCTGGAGATGACGGATGATGCGGCCTTGCAGAGCCTATTGCGCTTCCTGGCCGATCAAGAGGTCCGTCACGAGCAATTGTTGCAAGATGAGTACGATAGGATGTTCATGCCCGAGAACTGAGCCCTCGTGAGGTGACTTCTATGGGAGACAAGACACATAAAAATCTGTACGAGGCTTTCGTGGGAGAGGCCAAGGCTCATCGCCGGCTCTTGGCCTTTGCCCGTAAAGCCGAGGAAGAGGGCTACCCTCAGGTGGCCAAGCTCTTCCGGGCCGTCTCTGCGGCAGAGGGTGTCCACGCCGACAATCACCTGCGTCTCCTGGGCGAGGCGGTGGTGCGCGACACTCAGGCCAATCTGGACTTTTCCTTCGAAACAGAGAAAACGGTCAATGGGGTCTACTATCCCCAGTTCATAAAAGAGGCGGAAGAAGAAGGGAGTCGGGCGGCGGCTCGCAGTTTCAGCCAGGCCAGGGACGTGGAGGAAGGGCACGCCAAACTGTACGAGAAGGCCCTGCGCCACCTGCTGCGCGATGAGGACGCCGACTACTACGTCTGCCGGATCTGCGGTTACGTCTCCGATGGAGTGCTGCCTGAGGTGTGTCCCGTCTGTGGGGCGAAAAAGGAGCTGTTCTACAGGACTGGGTGACATCTGGATCCATTGAAGTAGAGGAGAATACAGTAGAGCCGAGGGCGGCTCCTTTGTACAAGGGTAGCCGCCCTCACTGTCTTGCAGTATCAGTACTTGAGAATTTGGGACATCGTTTCAGCGCATACCCAGATCGCTT
>SOHZ01000536.1 GCA_004377365.1 Anaerolineales bacterium
CAGAGCTATCCCGAGAGTGAGCCGATCACTTTTCAGACATACCCTGAGCAGTTACAGATCGAGATTGTGCCTGTGGCTGCCACACCGTTCGTGGGCATGGCCTGGATCCGAGAGCTTTACGAAATGTTTGCCCCTGTCCGCCAGGAAGGCCAGATGATGGACAAGGCCATTATTGACCTCTTGATTGACGAGGCGGTAGACGAGGTGCGGTCACAAGGCGATGATTAGGGAGGAGATAAATAATGGCTGAAACAAACTTTTGGACTATGGACCGTTTTCCTGTTGTTTACGAAGGTGATGAAGTAAAGGCCATCTTGGTAGACGTCACTTCGTTCGCCCAGATGGAGCTGATCATAGACAACCTGTTGAACCGCGAGGAAGAGCCAGAGGATGCCATTCTGGCTGCTTCTGATGTCTTGAAGCAACTGAGTGCTCAAGCGCGGCAAGAACCACCCTCAGCCGACTGGGAACGAGAGATTGATGAACTATAGCGTTGTCCTCACCCGCTCTTTCAAACGCAGCGTCAAGCGGCTGGAGAAGCGATTTCGGCATGTCAAGAATGACGTGCGTATCGCGATCCAGGTGCTTTTGCAAAGTCCGAGGTTGGGTGTTGTTGTCCCGGGTACTTCTGGTATGCGCAAATTGCGGGTACGGAATACCGATCTGCCCAAGGGAAAAAGAGAAATGAAGACACTCAGCGATCGGTTATTGACCAGAGGAGCGGTTGGGAGTGGCGGGGTAGACAAACCCATGCCTGGAATCCTATCCGGAGGAACGAACCATGAGCACAAGAGTGGCCGAACTGACTGTGGATGAATTCAAGCAGATCATCGAGGAAGTGGTGGAACAAAAGCTGGCAGAGATGCTTGGCGATCCGGATGAAGGATTAGAGTTGCGTGAGGAAATCAAGGCCAGACTTCGGCGCTCCTTAGAGGCGGAACGCCGTGGAGCCAAGGGCATCCCTGCCCAGGAGGTTACCGCTCAACTTGGCCTGGAGTGGTAACATGTACAACCTGGAGTGGATGCCCGAGGCCAGGGATGACCTGGGCAGCCTGGACAAACCGGTAGCCCAACGGATTTTCAACAAGCTCCATCGGAGGGTAGCACTATGTCCCAAAAGATAGCCAACCATGAGGTGCTGGCCAGATACCGTGATGCTTTACTGGCCCGCTTTCCTGACCAACTGCAACGGCTGATCCTCTTCGGCTCCCAGGCCAGAGGAGATGCCACAGCCGAGTCGGACATTGATGTATTGGTGGTGGTGAACTGGGAAGAGGAGCGTCTGCCGGGTGGTTTCTACGCAGCCCCCTTCAGTGACCCCCGCTGGCAGGCCATCGTTGATACAGCCAGTGACATCTCGCTGGAATACGGGATCTACATCGCGCCCCTGATGATCAGCGAGCGCCGGTTCCATGAATGGTCCCCTCTGGTCAACCGGGTGAAGGAAGAAGGGATAGAGATTTGGAAGAGAGATCAGAACTAATCCAGGTCTGGCTGGCTCTGGCAGAAGAGAAGCTGGAAGTTGCTCGGGAGTTGCTCGAACTGTCCCGCTTCGATGACGTCGTGTCCAAAGCTTACTACGTGATGTTCTACTCAGCCAAGGCTGCGCTTCTGGCCGTTGACGTGGACCTCCACCGTCACGCCGGGGTCGTGTCCCAGTTCGGTCAGCACTTTGTCAAGAGAGGCTACGCGGACAAGCGATATAGTCGCATTCTGGCACGGGCGATGCAGGCCCGCGAAGCGAGTGACTACGACCCGCAGACAAGAGCGTCGCGACAGGACGCCGAACAGGCCATCTCTGATGCAGAAGCTTTTCTGGAAAAAGCCAGGGAGATCCTGGGGAAAATGCTTAGCGAGGACACATAGCTTTGAGACGTGCATCCCCGCCCGGCGCGACGAGTTGGTGCGCAGCGAGTATGTCTGGAAGACGGACGTGGTCTGGGGTCATGGAATCACTGAATCACTGAGGGAAATGAGGACACTGACTCAGTGTGTTCAGTGTTCGTCAGTGGCTCAGTGATTCCGATGGCGCCCAGTGGCGGTGAAGATCGTGGGCGTGTTGGATGAGACGTGGTTGGGGATGGTGGGACGCCGAATGATGATTCAGGGAGCCCCTTACGACAACGGACAGGAGCAGTGACTGTGGAATATTACTCTGTGGTCAGACTCTCTCTCAAAACGGATGACCTGACAGTGGAGATCACGCCACCAGAGAGCCAAGATGTCCCGTTTCTCCCGGGTGAAGAGAGGAACGAGGCCATCGGTGAGTGGACGGTCACTTATGCAGGTCAGCCGTGCGGGGACACCGCGCTCGCGTTCTGTCCTAACCCGTCACCGGGCCTGGCAAAGCTCCAATTTCGGGAGCAGACCACCTACGACGTGTGGATCGAGTGGGATGTCGGCAGTCCTCCGCAACTCTATCTCGGAGATCAGGAGCGGACCAGGGAGGCCAAGGGCAGAGAACAGAACTTGTACTGGCCGCTTAACTGGGGTAACTACGTAGGCGCCAGCGTTGTCCGCATTGTCCACGAGAGGAAGGGGTTGCGTCTGCCTGTCGAGGTACGCTCGCGCAAGATTGGCTACCTCGATGACTACTGCAACATGCTCGACGACATCAGCGAGCGGCTGGCTGCCCTGATCTTTGACTATGCCTCCCCCACGGCTGTCTATACCCAACGTGCAGCCCTCGATGAGCACGTGGCTTACCTCGACTATCTTTTCCTCCGCTATCTGATGGATGAAAAGCGCCTGCCCCCCCACTTTCGCCTTATAGCAGCCAATCCTCATCGTACCACCGAGCGCGAAATCGTGTGGACCGATCTGGCCCTTGCTCGCTCACTGACACCTCGTTCTCTTCAAGCCGTATATGCCCACGCCGAGCACCTGACCCGTCCGCAACGGGTCGTCGCCCCGGCTCTGCAGTCCCAGCTTCACGGCTATGTGCCCCGCCAACTGCTCGATGACCGCGTGGTGACCACCTTTGACACCGCCCCGAACCGCTTTGTCAAGCACTTTCTCGGGCGGCTCGTGCTCAAGTTGCGTGAGCTTGAGGCGTGCTTCAGTGCCAGTGTCCGTGGCGAGCACCTAGCAGGGGATTGTCGTCGTTGGCGGCGCAGTGTTGAGAATCTGGCGCGGGCTCATTTCCTGGAGGAAGTTGGCGAGATGCACGTCTACCCCGCCGGTTCACAGGTGCTTCTGAAGCGAGAGGGGTATCGCCAGCTTAACGATTACTACCGTCGTTTCCTGCTCACGGGCAAGGTGGTGTGGGAGGGCTTTGAGGAGCTGCTAAAGACGCCCAACAAAGACCTGGCCACCCTGTACGAGTACTGGTGCTTCTTCCAACTCCTCGACGCTGTGGCGGCCGCGCTCGATGCCCAGGTTGACCCCAGGCAGTTCATCGTCGAAGAAAGGGATATCTTCCAGGTTAGAATCGACCAAAGCGGCAAGAGCCGGGGACAAGTGGGGCAGGCAACCGTCTATTACAACCGTTACTTCCGCCACCGGGTGAGCGAGTCCTACTCGGTCCCTCTGCACCCCGATTACACCGTCGAGTTGCCCGGTGGCCAGCGATTCATCTTTGACGCTAAGTACAAGTATGACAATCCGGGCCAGTTTATGAGTGGGGACATGAGCGCAGAAGAGGAACAGGATGAGGAGGAGCGCCTGGTCTACAAGAAAGGCGACCTGTACAAGATGCACACTTATCGCGATGCGCTCAAGGCGCAGGCAGTGTTCATTCTTTACCCTGGAAACCAGTTCAATACCTTTGGTACGGACGGACAGGCATACACTGATCCGAAAAACTTGCCCTCCGACTTTGAGGGGGTAGGTGCGATCCCGTTAAAACCCTCGAATTCCAGACCGTTGCAAGACAGTGTCCACTATCTACTTGAACGACCTTGTGTCACACATGAATAGCGAGATTGGAGAAGCAAAATGACACTACAAGACGAGCTTTTTGGTTTGATCGAGTCTCCACGAAGAAAGGGTGCGATCCAATTATACAGATCTTCTCCCGAGGGAAACGCAAAAGACCGACTGATCCAACAGTATGCTTATGAGCAGATACGACGCCTCATTGCGCCTGAAGTGCTTTCTAATTTGACTATAGATAGCTTTAACTGTACTGGTCAACAGCACTTTGAACAATCGGCGAAATCTGGTATCATAGTGGTA
>SOHZ01000319.1 GCA_004377365.1 Anaerolineales bacterium
ATTTGGGGGAACCTCTAAGACCGTACAGATGTACCGGTCGGAGATATTGTCGGCGTGTGGACCGGAGTAGCCGTTAGAGACGGTACTTCTGTCGGTGTCTCTGTTGGAGTGAACGTTAAAGTCGGAGATGGTGTTCCTGTCGGTGTCTCCGTCACCGTTGGGGTGCTAGTCGGCTTGGGGGTAGCCGTGGGTGTGGAGGTGGGAGTGAGGGTAGCCGTGGGGGTGGAGGTGGGAGTGAGGGTAGCCGTGGGCGTGTAGGTCGGGCTAAGCGTTGCAGTCGAAGTGCTGGTGGCGGTGGGCGTTGCCGTCGGTGGAGCCAGCAAGGCTCCTATAGGCTCGCGCCCAAAGTACATAGCGACTGCGATGAGGATCACTGCCAATCCCCCACCAACGGCCAAAGGCAGCACAGGCAAAGGTCTACTGAGCACCTCGCCGACCCTGACCACGATGGTCGTGATGTTGTCTGGGCCACCGCGCTGATTGGCTAGATCAATGAGCGCCTGCACTGACTCTTGCGCCCCATTGGTCGAGACAATGCGGGCGATTTCGTCATCCTCCACCTCATTGGACAGGCCATCACAACAGAGCACAAGAACATCGCCCAGTTGCAGCTTTCTCTTAAAGAAGTCAATATCCACATCTGGTTTGGTACCCAGGGAACGGGTGATGATGTTGCGATAGAGATGTTCACGTGCCTCCTGCTCGGTGATGATGTCAGCCTGGACTTGTTCATTAACCCAGGAATGATCTCTGGTGATCTGTTCAATGCTTTGCTCGCGCACCAGATAGGCTCGACTGTCACCCACGTTGGCCACATAGAGATCATCGCCCTGTAGGACGGCGGCCACCAGAGTCGTGCCCATGCCTGCCTTGGCGCGGTCCAATGATGCCTGCGCATGGACCTCAGCGTTGGCTATTTCGATAGCCTCTTTCATTTTCTTAGTGATCTCAGCGGAGGGAGATGCATAATACTCCTTGAAGAGGGTGGAGATAGCCTGCTGGCTGGCAACTTCCCCCGCAGCGTGCCCGCCCATACCGTCGGCCACGGCATAAAGTCTGCCCTTTTGCTCCACCAGGTCGAGGGATATTTCCATGGTTTCGGGAGTACCGAAGTCGTCTTCATTTAACTCCCGCACCTGACCAGGATCTGACAGGCTTCCTAGCTCAACGAGCAGTCGTTTACTCACTGCTTCCTCCTACTATCTTCCCCTGCGCAGGTCGGGTTTCACGCACGGCGTTACTCGAAATCCCAGGCAAAGCTAAGGGAATGTGTTTGCTAAGGGAAAAGGGAAGCGGCGAAAACCTGATTTGGGCACTCCCTCCACAAGCTTTGCAGCGGGGGAGAGCTTCTTTTTCCAAGACCAACACTTGTTGGTCCGCCCTGCCCAGGAAGTAGGCCGCTGCTGCCCCGCCGATACCCCCTCCAACGACTATGACATCATACATAGACCAAATTGTAGCATTGGAGGAGCTATTTGTCAAAGTGAAGAACAAATGGCATGGGCGGCACCAGGTTACGAAACTTGAGAGCAAAGTTATGATATTGTTAATCCCCGTGAGCGCAGCCATGTTTTGTGTCGGGAACCTCACTATTGTAGATATGCCGCCAGGGCCTCGTATGGGCTGGCGGTCTTTGACTGTCTGCCGTTTCTATGAATGAGAATTTCCCACCGGCCTCAGCCTGAGATACTGGTTTACCCGGTCTTTGGACCCTTCGAAAAGACAGGCTGCCAGAGTGCCAGGCTGGAGGCGATCACCTGTACCGCAATAGCGGTGCAACAGTGGAAAACGGATTAATTTAAGGAAGGAGGAAGCACTGGAGGCATGGAGAAAACCCTGGGCACTGTCAAGTGGTTCAGTCGCGTAAAGGGCTATGGCTTTATTCAGCCTGACGCGGAGGGCAGCGAGGAAGTGGACGATGTGTTTGTGCACTACTCGGCCATCGTGGGTGGGATGGTTGATGGCACCTTGGAGTCCATGGTTGACAAGTTCAGGAATTTGAAAGAGGGCGAGCGGGTGGAATTCGTCATCGAAGACGCCCCCAAGGGTCCTCAAGCCAGCGACGTAGTCAAGCTCTAGCAGCGCTTCACCACGAGGATTTCAAACCCCGACGGGAAGGGTCCCTGTCGGGATTTGTTTTGAGAATAGGATTGTTTCGAGCATTTGTGTACTGTGAACTCTTGTGGTATAATCAGATTGATGAACGCTGCAAGCTCCAGCAAGTGCCACGGGCGGCCACCAATGACAGGAGGCTAGAGGAATGATAGAAGTAACCGTTGACAGTGTTAGAGTCAGCTTGATGTCTCAGCATCGGGTGGTAGTTCTCAAAGAGATGGATACGGAGCGCTATTTGGCGATTTGGATCGGCCCCTTTGAGGCAGATGCTATAACCATCCAATTGCAAGGAGTAGAGGTAGCGCGTCCTCTCACCCATGACCTGCTGAAAGCGCTCATCACCGAGCTGGGAGTCAGTATCTCTCACATTCTGGTCAATGATTTACGCAACGACACTTTCTACGCCCAAATCGTCATGGACTCCAATGGCCGCCGCATTGAGCTGGACTCACGTCCCAGTGATGCCATTGCCCTGGCTGTCCGTGTCCACGTTCCCATCTTTGTGGCTGAAAAAGTCATGGATAAGGCGGCCATTACGCCGGACGAGGAAATTGGCACAACCGGCCTTTCCAAAGAGGAGGAAGAAAAGCTGTCTGTTTTCCGCGATTTCGTTGATTCCCTCGATTTGGATGACCTGGATCAGAAGTAGAGCTAAGGAGGGCGGTCATGGTCGTTGACCGGCTGCCTCCCCAAAACATAGAAGCTGAACAGTCGGTTCTGGGAAGCCTTCTGATTGATAGCGACGCTATCATTCGCATTGCCCCTTTTCTGCGCGCCGAAGATTTCTATCGCGAGACCCATGGTCTCATCTATCAGGCCGTCCTTGACCTCCACGAACGCCGCGAGCCGGCTGATTTTATCACCCTCTGCGACGAGCTAGAGCGGCGCAATCAACTGGAAGAAGTAGGCGGGGCCGCTTACCTCACCTCGCTGATCAATGCCGTTCCTACCTCTATCCACGTGGAATACTACGCCCACATCGTGGAGCGCGCGGCCATCCTGCGCCGTCTCATCACTGCCGCCGGGCAGATTGCCTCCATCGCCTACGAGGAAGCTGAGGACGTGGACGAGGTGGTGGACCGGGCGGAACAAATCCTCTTTGGCGTCTCAGAGCGCCGCATCTCCCGCGACCTGGTCCCCATCAAGCAGATTCTGGGAGAGTACTACGACCGCATCGAGTACCTGCACCAGCACCGTGACGAACCTCTTGGCATCCCCACAGGCTTTAGCAAAGTAGACAAATTGTTGGGCGGTTTCCAACGCTCTGACATGATTATCATTGCTGGCCGGCCGTCTATGGGCAAAACGTCATTGACCCTATCCATAGCTCACAATGCAGCCAAAAAGTTTAACCAGCGGGTGGCCATTTTTAGCCTGGAGATGTCCGGCGAGCAGGTGGTCCAGCGCCTGATCTCTGCCGAGACAGGCATTGATTCTCAGCGCCTGCGCCTGGGTCAAATCGAGGATGACGAATGGCCGCTCTTCGTCCAGGCCACGGGCATCCTTTCGGACTTGCCCCTCTACATTGACGATACGCCCGCCCTCTCTGCCCTGGAGATGCGCACCAAGGCCCGCCGTCTTCACGCTGAGCACGGCATTGATCTTATCATCGTAGACTATCTACAGTTGATGCGCGGCGACCACCGGGCGGAGAACCGGGTGCAGGAGATCTCATCTATTTCTCGCGCCATCAAGGCCCTGGCCAGGGAACTGAAGGTGCCGGTCGTAGCGGTTTCTCAGTTGTCCCGCGCCGTCGAGTCTCGCCAGGACAAGCGGCCCATCCTGGCTGACCTGCGTGAGTCGGGAGCTCTGGAACAAGACGCAGACGTGGTGATCTTTATCTACCGTGACGTGATGTATAACCCCGATACAGAACAGCCCAACATCGCCGAGTTGATAGTGTCCAAGCACCGCAACGGCCCCACGGGCAAGGTCCCCCTCTACTTCCAATCGGAACTGGCCAAATTCAATGAAGTAGAACTGCGCTACGAAGAGCTAGAGTTCGAGTAATCTGATGGGCGAAGGACTTTGGCGAGACTTCGTCGAGCTCAGTCGAG
>SOHZ01000205.1 GCA_004377365.1 Anaerolineales bacterium
TGATCTCTATTTCAACTTTATCTGTCTGACCGAAGAGATCGGGAAATTGGGTGCTCAACTGAAGGATGTCTGGGCTGCACAGGAGACTCTGTACGAAAAGATTGGCAATCGCCAGGAGGCTCAGGACAGTGCTCTACAGGAGAGCCTCCCTGACCTGCGGGAGGAATTGGCCGAGTGCTTGGCCTATCTGTTAAAGCTTGCCAACTACACAGGCGTAGATTTGGAACAGGCCTATCTGGCCAAAATGGGTGTGCGGGAAGAGAAGATTTGGAGGTGAGATTATGAAAAAGTTCATTGCTATAGCGGGCAACATAGGGGTGGGCAAATCCACTCTGACGGGGATGCTGTGTGACCACTTTTGCTGGGAGCCTTTCTACGAGGCTGTGGACGACAACCCGTACCTATCCGATTTCTATAAGGACATGGAGGCGTGGAGTTTCCACTCGCAGGTATTCTTTCTCTCTCGACGATTGCGGCATCACCGGCTGAGCATTGAGCGCCCCGGCACCGTGGCACAGGACCGCACCGTCTACGAGGATGCCGAAATCTTTGCCAAGAACCTTTATCTGCAAGGCCACATGAAAGAGCGAGACTACCAGAGCTACCGCGAACTCTATGAGACGGTCATCGAAATTCTTCCTCCGCCTGATCTGGTGATCTACTTGCAGGCTTCGGTCCCCACTCTAATCGAACGGATCAAATTGCGGGGCCGAGACTTTGAGCAGGGTGTGGACCCGGCCTATCTGGAGCACCTCAACGTCCTCTACGAAGAGTGGATTGATGGCTTTAGCCTGTGTCCCGTGCTGACTGTCCCTTCCGACGATTTAGACTTTGTCAGGAACGGTACTCACATGAAGTTGATTGCCACCAAAGTTTTGGAGAAGCTACAAGGGAAAGAGGTCGTCATCTTCAAGTAGCGGTTTGGGCGTGTCCCGCACTGGTAACGCTCCCCACTTTAGAAGTGGAAAACCTGGCGAAGGCATGGTATAATACGGGTAGATTCTGGGAGGCCGGAGGCTTACCATGCCTTTGGTAGACAATGTCGCCGAAGAGACGGACAGGCTGACTGAGCCCTTCTCCCTCATAGAACTGGCCTACGTTGATTACTTTGGTAGACGTCTTTGTCTGCCATAGGGCGGTTGTTGGGCGTAGGCACATTGATCAGGTAGAACTGGGAACCGAGGGCGAGACTGTAGGAGAGGATAGAGGAGTGGGTATGAGAGAAAAGGATTCCCTGGCGGTGGATTGGGTAGTCTGGAGTATGCGCTGGATATGGCTGGCTTGCCTCTTGCTTTTTACCTTCTTTAACCCCATAAGGGAGGATCTATCCCTGGCCTTTTTGCTGTTGGGAGGAGCCGCAGCGTATAACTTGGTCCTCGTGCTCCTTTTGTATTTCAAGCTTTTCCCGCCGGTCCTCTCCTTTTTGACCTCGCTGGTGGATGCCCTCTTTTTGGTAGCCTTTCTCTATGCCTCTGGTGGAGGAACTGGACCCCTTATCCTTTTCGGCCTCTTCCCCATTCTTGTGACCGGTTTCCGATATGACGTAATGACCAGCCTGGCCATAGCGGTAATCCCGGTCCTGGGCGGTGGGATCTTTTATTTCCTCGAATGGTATGGGGCTGGCCAGACTGAGAGTCCTTTCTCTTTAGCAGTGAACGTCACGGTCTTTCTCCTCTCGGCGGTCTTGAGTAGCCTGGTGAGTGGCCAGGAGAGGGAAATGATCCAGACAACGGAAGAAAAAGCATTGGGGGATTTACAAGCTGCCCGCGACCGGGCCAAAGCCATCTACGAGATGACCAGCACCTTCAGTACTACCCTGAACTATTCTCATGTGTTGGACACCATGCTCGACATCAGCATGGGCCTTGGAGGCGTTACCCAGGAAGGGGCTCACTCTGTAGGCATAGTCTTACTCCATCAGCAGGAAGGAGACGTCAGTAGCCTGGGCGTGGGGGCTGCCAGAAACCTGAGCAGGCGTGACATGGACCGCAAGCTTGCGGGCACAGCTGGTGCGATTGAGCAAGCTCTTTCATCAGCCGAGCCTGTCATCGTTGAGCGTATAGAGAATGACCCCGAGCTAAGGCAATTCTCCTCGTTGCATAGATGCCGCTCGGCCATCTGCATCCCGCTGCGGGCCGGGTTCGAGATTTACGGCGTGGTTATCCTTGGCAGCCCCAGGACTGGAGCCTACACTGCAGAGCACATGGAATTCCTGACAGCTTTTTGTAACCAGACTGTCGTTGCTCTCCAGAATGCTCAACTGTATCATAGGTTGCGCGAAGAAAAGGAAAAGATCATTGATGCTGAGGGGCAGGCGCGTAAGAAATTGGCTCGTGATCTGCATGATGGCCCCACTCAGTCTGTAGCTGCTATTGCTATGCGACTCAACTACACCAGATTACTTCTGGAGAGAGAGCCCGAAAAGGTCAAAGAGGAATTGGAAAAGCTAGAGGCGCTGGCGCGTCGGACGACTAAAGAGATACGCACCATGCTCTTCACCCTCCGTCCCGTGATCCTGGAGACCCAGGGGTTGGTGGTTGCTCTGGAGCAATACCTGAAGCAATTGGAAGAAGAGGCAGGGCTGGTCGTCCATCTCGAAACCTCCGATCTAGGTGATCACGTGAACAGCGAGATCGAGGGAGTGGCTTTCTCCGTCATTGACGAGGCTGTCACCAATGCTAAGAAGTACGCCCAAGCCCGAAACATCTGGGTGCGGCTGGGCTTTGAAGATAATTTGTTTGTGGTCACGGTTGAGGATGACGGCTGGGGATTTGACGTGGCTGATGTGCTGGATTCCTACGATCAGCGAGGTAGCCTGGGCTTTATCAACATGAGAGAGAGAGCAGAATTAGTAGAAGGCACCTGGACCATCGAGTCGACAATCGGACAAGGAACCAAGGTGACGCTGATCGTGCCGCTGTCTGAAGAGGAGATTTGACCGCTTGTCTGAGACGAAAAGCAACGACCGCAGAGCCGATTGGTGGATTTGTATCGCCCGCTGGGCAGTGTTGATCGGGTTGCTCCTCGTCGTCTTCTTCGATCCCTTGCGCACCAGGAGGGTCTGGTTTCCCCTTTTTTATGCACTGCTATTGATAGCTATCATTGACAGCATCACCCTCACTCTCCTGATCCACTTCCAGTTCTCCCATCCTCGATTGCCTTTAGTGACTACCATCATTGACTCTCTACTTTTCGCCGCTCTTGTCTATACTTCCGGCCGTTCCTCCAGCCTGATCGTGGACACCTCTGGTCGCGCTCCCAGCCTGACTTTCTTTTTCGCTCTCTTTCCCATCTGTGTGGCTATTATTCACTTCGGTTTTGTGGGCGGGCTGTCAGTGGCTGGGCTCTTCTCCATCCTCCGCGTCATCTTCCTCTTCCAGGAACATATCTACTTTATGCGGAAAGAAGTGGATGTAATGAGAATTGTTGCCGTGGGCACCGACATGGCTGTTCTGTTCCTGGCAGTAGCCCTGGGTGGGCTGATGAACCGTCTGGGACCCGAGCTGGAGGGAGAGGAAGAGACCGAACCGGAGGAAGTGGTTCAACTGAGAGAGTCCCGGGAGCAACTCAAAGAGATGTTCAAAATGGCTGGAACCCTTGGGGCTCAGTTGGACAGCCACCACGTGCTAGAGGCCATGCTCGATGTAGGGCTGGCTGGCTTCGAGGAAGTGGGCTGGGGGGAGGAGAGACCCGCTGGCATTGTTTTCTTGCTGAAAGAGATGCCGGAGGGTGATCGCCTGTACGTTGCCACGTCGCGGTATCTGGATAGAGAGGATGAGACACGCCTGATCGAAGGCAAAGCTAGCCTGGTGGGGAAGGTTATAGAATCAGTTGAGCCTCTGATTCACGGTGAACTAAAAGACGATCCCGAACTGGGCCGGTTTTCATCTTTGCAAAAGTGCCAGTCGGCAGTATGCGTTCCCCTGCGAGCTGAAGGCGCAGTCTATGGCGTGCTCCTCTTTGCCAGCCCTGAGAGCGGTGCCTACACGACCGAGTTCATGGAATCCCTCGCCGTTTACTGCGACCAGGCGGTTACCGCCCTGCAAAACGCTGAACAGTACCAGAGCTTGTACCAGGAGAAAGAAGGGATCATCGCCCGAGAGGAACAGGCGCGCCAAAAACTGGTGTACGATCTGCGCAAGGGCCCTCTCCAAACCATAAAAACTATCGCCATCCGCCTTGGCCGTGCCAGGGCAATGCTGAGCAAAGATCCTGAAGGGGGTATGGAGGAATTGGGGAGGCTGGAGATCCTCACTCGTCGGACGGTGAGGGGGCTGAGGGCCCTGCTTTTCAGCTTGCAACCGATAACCCTGGAGAGCGGGGGGCTGGCAGCAGCCCTGGAGAGGTACGTTCAACAGGTGGAGGGACAAAAGCCATCCATTTACCTGGACATCGCCGAGCTAGGCGACTTGCTGAGACCGAAGGTTAGTAGGGTGGTTTTCTCCATCATTGAAGAGGCCATCGCCAACGCCAGAGAGCACGCCGAGTCTAACAGCATCTCCGTGCAAGTGGGTCTGCAGGATCACCTGTTCGTAGCTCAAGTTCAGGATGATGGCAGAGGTTTCTACACTTATGGAGAAAGGTTTTCCGGTGAATCCATGGACTGTCTTGGGCTATCCACCATAGAAAGCTGGGCAAAGTCAATCAACGGCAAGGTAGCCATCAGCTCGACTGTCGGGCGGGGGACAACTGTGACCCTGACAGTACCTTTATAAGAATGATGAGACTCGCAGATGTCAAGTGCGCTAATTGACTACAGGATTGAGCTGAATTTGTGGATAGCCCTTTCCATCCTGATCTATGCTACCAGCGTTAACCTCGCTTGGCGCTGGCACCGCCCACGCTCAGGTCGGTTAGCCTCCTGGATCGAGGAGGCCAAAGGCTGGCTCCTTGCTGGCTGGTTTCTTCAGTTGCTCCGCTTTGCTTATTATGTGGGGCTGCCTTTCTGCCTTTTGCTGAACGGGAACGCAGTGGAAAGATCCCTGGGACGATTCCTGGGCTTTAACATTCCCCTTAGCTTTTTGATGCGGGGAGTACTGTTGCCCCGAGCTATGGGGCTAGGTGGTCTAACCACTTCCGAATGGTTTGCAGGGGTTGGCGTGGGGACAGCTCTCGGTTTGGGAGCTTTCTTCTTGATCGCCTTAGGCTGGTGGTACTGGATTCGCTCTGTCAAGGAACTCCCGTGGGAACAGGCAACCTCACCGGGCTCAGGGGCAAGCGTTGGAGAGTCAGCCGTTGTGGCCTCACCTCTTCCAACTCCAGCCTGGTGGGTCATCTTGTGGGAAGCAATCTATGCGGAGATGCACTGGGCTTTCTACCGGGCTGGTCCGATTGTGCTCTTGGATCATTACTACGCGGGCGTCTTCCTTGGTTTCTTGATCCTCAACCTGGAATGGTGGACTAACCCAGCCTGGCGTCACGGTTGGGGCTCGGTGGAGCAGAGGCGAGACGTTGTGCTACGTTGGAGCCTGGCTTTCGTCATGGCTATCATCTTTCTTTTTACTCGAAACCTCTGGCTCGCGATAGCCCTTCACTGGGCTATTGAAATGGGCTGCCGGCATTTGCTGAAGGCCCTCAGTTGAGGTGAAACATGTAGCCGTAGCCATTCAGAGAAGCCTTGCGAAGGTTTCGAACCTTCGCAAGGCTTTCTGAAGCTTGATCTTATTGAGACAGGCCCAGCGGCATGGACTGGCTGAGAGCCTCAGCGCCCGCGTCCCATTAAGCTCCGCACTTTCTGCTTCAGCTCTTCGACCTTTAGCGGTTTCGCCAGGTAGCCATCAGCGCCAGAAGCGAGGGCTTCTTTAACTGCTTCTTCCTTGGCAGACTTGGCCAGAACGAGGATTTTGGTACGCTTGGTCATGGGGTTCGTCTTTACGTTCTGACAAAGCTCAAGACCATCAATGCCAGCCATGTCCAGGTTCAGAATCAGCAGGTGTGGTTGAAAGTTGGCCAGTTGCAGGCCTGCCTCGAAGCCATTGGCTGCCGAGGCGACTTTGTACTGGTCAAAAGCGGATGTGATGAGATCATAAGTCTTGGCCTCATCGTCCACCACCAGTACTTTCGCGGCCTCCTCAGCGAAGAATGCCTCTTCAACGGGCATCTTGTGCTGCACCAGGAAATCGTGAAAGTCCTGCTTCTGGATACGATAGTGACCACTGGGGATTGTGTAGGCTTTCAGCCTGCCTTCCTTGATCCACTTCAGAACTGTGACGTGGCTGACGTGACAATAAGCGGCGATCTGGCCTGTGGTTAGGGGTTTCTGATTTCTCATTGTGTTCCCTCCTTGAAATTTGATAACGTTGTAGAGTTGTACGGGTTATGAGCAGGCCTGGTTCCGGCCCGCTTAGCCCTTTGGGACGATGTAACCATTGTTAAAAAAGGTTAGACGCTGAATGAGCAATTATATAATACCACAGAAAAGCCTTTTTGTGGGTTGAGAATTGGTTGAGAATTGGTTGAGATTAAGTTGAGACTTGACCTAACAGATTCGCCCATCTGCGGCATCCTCAACAGTATCAAAGGTAGAGAGTAGAAACTTGCCAAAAGCTATATTGTCAGGAAAGCTGATTACGATTCTCAAGATATCCATCCTCCTCATTTTGCTCCTCATCGGTGTCCTTCAGAGCCACTGTGCGCCTGGGAGCACAGCGGAGCAAGGTGTGTCAACTGTTGCCCAATCTGCCCCAGGCCACGACCGCCGAATGACGGGGCGTGACGTGTCTCTAAGACATTTTGACAGGACTCCTTTCCTTCCATCCACATTGTTCCCCACCCGTACTCCGATTCTGCGGTCGTCTCTTTCCTCTCCTTTGACATGTTCGCCTGCGTCCTTGCCCCCGACGCCAGCACCTACAGCATCCTCCACCCTCTCGCCGATGCCTACAGAGGCCCCTGTGTCGCGGACGCTTCCCGAAATGGCAACTCTGGCTTCCGCCAGGCCAGCGTCTGGTCTTTCAGCCGTGCCCAATTCCCTCCCCACCCCCGATGGGGTGCAGCGGGAAGCGTGGGTGCCCATCCTCATGTACCATCACATTGCCGACTCTCCACCCGACGCTGACCCCATACGCCGCGACCTTTCCGTCTCCCCCCAGACCTTTGAGGCTCAGTTGCGCTACCTGGTGGGGGCTGGCTACCAGCCTATAACCCTGCGCGATCTCATCTATCACCTGGCCCTCGGCGCTTCCCTGCCCGAAAAGCCCGTTATCCTGACTTTTGACGATGGCTACGAAGACAACTATACCAACGCCTACCCCCTGCTCAAGAAATATGGCTTCGTGGGCACCTTCTTCATCGTCACTGAACCGGTGGATAGGAAGCGTGCCGGGTATATGTCCTGGGCTCAAATCGAGATCATGAGTACCAGCGGTATGGAGATCGGTGCCCACAGCTACACCCACCCCGATTTGAGGGGCAAGTCTGTAGACTATATCATCTGGCAAGCAGTGGGCTCCAAGGAGGCCATCGAGGCCCGCATTCAACAGCATGTGAGGTTTTTCTCTTATCCGTCGGGGCGCTACGACGAACAGGTGGTCAATGTTCTACATTCGGCCAACTTTTGGGGAGCGGTGACCATCGAGACAGGTACCTACCAATCCTCTCGGTGGCCTTTTGAACTGCAGCGCATTCGCGTTCAGGGCAGCGACACTCTGAACATGTTTGCCTCGAAACTGAACCTGGACTGGTAAGAGGGTGTCTGAAAACTCTGCCGACCACCACATCGTCGTGCTCCTGCAACAAGCGGGTTGCAATACGCCAGAAGGTGGGGTTTTCATCCACGAGCAGGACGAAAATGGGGTTCATCTTGTGAGAGTAAAGTAAAGGCGATCAGTTAGGAACCATTATCATATTACACAATTTTGCTGGGCCTGTCTATCCGTAAACGTACGTAATTTATTCAAAAAAGCCCCGTATTTTCGCACGGGACCGGTCGTGATGCGTAAAACGTGATCAGGAGAGGGAGGTTGCAGCAGGCCATCTAATACTACAACCGTACTTCCGTTGAAATGTCATTCTGAGCGACCGAAGGGAGCGAAGAATCTCGTCCCTGGCTGGCAATTCGTCGCTGTAAAACGAGATTGCTTCGTCGCTTCGCTCCTCGCAATGACAAGTGCGGTTGTAGTACTAACAGGGCGTCTGAGAACTGTTCAGAGTATCCGGAAGTGCGCCTTTTAGAACACCATCTTGCTCCACAATTACCACTGTTGCGGTACAGGCCACAGGTCTGTGCTATATCTGTGGGCCAAGACGATTTCACCTGTACCTTAATCTTTACTGCACAGCATCAGTCTCCGTGGGAGGACCTCGTTTGATTTTGAGGAAAAGGTGGTGTAAAATAAGCTTCAGGCTGCGGCCTAGCTCCGGGGAGGTGTATTATGAACACGACACGAAAATTCGACAAGAGCTTCCACAATTGTTTGGTGAGATCCGTGAAGTGAAGCACAATTGGTGGGATTGTTCTCGAAGGAGTTTATGCAGACATAACAAAGGAGGAAAAAAATGAAAACGGATTTCCAAGACCTTAAACCTTCTCCACGGGTCCTTCTCGGACCGGGACCTAGCAACGTGCATCCCCGTGTGCTGAGAGCCATGGCTACCCCGCTGCTGGGATACCTCGACCCCGAGTTCCTGGTCATCATGGACGAGATCAAAGAATTGCTGCGTTACGTTTTCCAGACGGAGAACGACCTCACCCTCCCCATTTCGGGCACGGGGACCGCCGGCATGGAGGCCAGCTTATACAACATCATTGAGCCGGGCGACCGGGTCGTGGTGGTGGTCAAAGGATTTTTCGGCGAGCGGATATGCGACATGGCCGAGCGATGCGGTGCTCAGGTGAAGAGAATCGAGGTCGAATGGGGTCGCATCGTGGAGCCAGAGCAGGTGAAAGCTGCCCTGAAGGACGGCGGCGTCAAGGTGGTGGCCCTGGTCCACGCTGAGACCTCGACGGGCGTCCTCCAACCTCTGGAGGAGATCAGCCAGATGGTGCACGAGCACGAGGCCTTTCTTCTGGTGGACGCTGTCACCTCCTTGGGCGGCCATCCAGTGAAAGTAGATGATAGGGGCATTGACATTTGCTACAGCGGTTCCCAGAAATGCCTCGCTTGTCCGCCCGGCCTGGCACCCATCACCTTTAACAACAGAGCAGCGGAGGCAATGCGCAACAGAAAATCAAAGGGCCAGAGTTGGTACCTGGACATGACCATGGTGGAGAAATACTGGGGCCAGGAGAGAGCCTATCATCACACTGCTCCTATCACCATGAACTATGCCCTGCGTGAAGCTTTGCTTTTGATCTTTGAGGAAGGCCTCGAAGCCCGCTTTGAGAGGCATCGCCTGAATCACCAGGCCCTGCTGGCCGGATTGCAGGCTATGGGCCTTGAACCCTTCGCCCAGGCCGGGCACCGGCTGTGGACGCTAAACACGGTTCGAGTCCCCAAAAGTGTGGAAGATGCCAGAATCAGAAGGCGGTTGCTGGACGAATTCAGCATCGAGATCGGCGGGGGGCTGGGTCCCGTAAAAGGCCAGATATGGCGCATTGGCTTGATGGGCTATTCCTCCTCCAAGCAGAATGTGCTGCTGTGCCTGGGGGCCCTGGAAACTGTCTTTCGGGAGGAAGGCTATCAACTGGCGGCCGGGGCGGGGGTTGCAGCGGCCACTGAGGTCTACAGCTAAGAGCCTAAAGTCAGCAGAGGCGGCTCCCACGCCGCCGGAAGCCGGGCGTGGGAGCCCGGTCCGCTATTTCTCGGATGGGTGCTAAAAGACCAATCCACCAGGCAAAGGAGCACACGATGGGCGACCAGAGAAAGGTTTCGCGGGAGGAGCTTGAGAAAGCTGCCGGTCAGGATCAGCCCGATTTTCAGAACTGCGATCTGAGCAGCCTGGATCTGGGTGGGGCAGACCTGAAAGGGGTCAACCTGAGCCGGGCCAATTTGCGAGGGGCGAACCTGCGTGGGGCAAACCTGAAAGAGGCGTACTTCTTGCAAGCAGACCTGACCGAAGCCGACCTGAGGGAGGCTGACCTGGAGGGAGCCATCCTGTGGGAGGCTAACCTGAGCCGGGCCAATTTGGAAGGGGCCAAGGTAGAGTTGCCCACCCTGGCTGCGTCTATCCTGACGGGAGCTACCATGCCCGACGGGACGGTGCACGACTAAAGTTCATAGGACATGTATTTCGACGCGCTGACTATGGCCGCTGTGGCCGATGAGTTGCGAGAGAAGATAATGGGCGGGCGGGTGCAAAAGGTGCTCCTGCCCGCCCCTCTTTCTCTGGGCCTGGAAATCTATGCCTACCGGGAGCGCCACTACCTGCTGGCCTCGGCCCACGCCCAGGCAGCCCGGCTACACCTGGCAGGCACAAAGCTGAGGCGGGGAGTGGAGACGGCCACACCTCTCCTACTCCTCCTGCGCAAATACGTCCGGGGCGCGCACATTGACCGCCTCGAGCAGCCACCCTTCGAGCGGGTGCTCCGCATTGGCCTGGACCATCACGAGCACGGCTGCACCACCCTGGTCTTCGAGGTCATGGGCCGCCATTCTAACATCGTCCTGGTGGACGCGGGCGGCGTCGTCATGGAATGTGTCAAGCGCATCGGCCCCAAGATGAGCCGTTACCGCACCGTCTTGCCCGGCCAGCCCTACCGGCCGCCTCCGCCCCAGGAAAAGCTGGCTCCCGGCGACCTGACCGAGCTACGCCTGCGGCACATCGTCGAAGCCCTGCCTCCTGACGTCCCCCTCTGGCGGGGGCTGGTGCAGGGCCTCAAAGGGGTCAGCCCCCTGCTGGCCCAGGAGGTTGCCTTCCGGGCCACGGGCCGGACGGGCACACTGGCTGGCGAGGTGGAAAAGATATCGCCGCTGCTGGCGGCCATAGGCGACCTGCTCTCACTCCTGGAGAGCGGTCACTGGCAGCCGTCGGTAGTGCGGGAGGAAGGGGAAATCGCAGTCTTTGCCCCCTACCCGCTGACTCACCGTGAAGGGCACGAGCCCCTGGCCAGCATCAGCCAGGCGGTGGAGGGTTACTACGCGGACGCGGTGGGAGACGAGCCCTACGGCTTCCTGAGGCAAAGCCTGCGCCAGGCCATTGCCAGGGGCAGGGAGCGGCAGCAGAGGAAACGGAAAGCGCTGGAGCGATCGCTGACCGCCAGGGAAGAAATAGAGACGCTGCGGCAAAAGGGCGAGTTGATCCTGGCCTACGCCACCCAGATCACGCCGGGTCAGTCGGAGTTGGCTGTCGAACTGGAACCCGGCCAACCGTCGCTCACCATTGCCCTCGATCCCCGGTCGTCGCCGGTGGAGAACGCCCAACGGTATTTCAAGGCCTATCGCAAAGCGAAAGCCGGAGCCGAGGAAATCCCGGCTTTGCTGGAGCAGGTAGAGTTAGAGCTCCGCTATCTGGACCAACTGGAGGCCGACCTGGAGCTGGCTTCCACCCAGCCCGAGGTCCAGGAGGTGAGGCTAGCCCTGAGCGAGGCCGGTTACCTGAAAGGCGAGAAGCGGCGGCGCAAGCCTGCCCGCAGCCAGCCCCTGACCCTTCGCTCCCCTGACGGCCTGACCATCCTGGTGGGCAAGAACAGCCGTCAGAACGAGGAGGTCACCTTCCGCCGGGCCTCTGCAGGCGACCTGTGGCTCCATGCCCGGGGCGTGCCCGGCGCCCACGTCATCGTCCGAAGCGGGCGGCAAAAGGTGCCAGAGGCCACCCTGCACCAGGCGGCTGGGCTGGCCGCTTACTACTCCCAGGCCCGCGAGGCGACCCGGGTGGCGGTAGATTACACTCAGAGGCGACACGTGCGCCGCGTCAAAGGAGCCAGGCCCGGCCTGGTGACCTACGATCACGAGCAGACTATTCATGTGACGCCCCGCGGACCGGAGTAGGTTGCGATTCGGCCAACCGTTCAGGTAATCGTGTAGAATCGCTCCAAAGACCTCCGAGGTTTCCTTTAGCGTGCTCATTACGTGGCTTCTGATCGGCTTTTTTGCTGCGATGTATCCGAATCTGGGGGCAAAACCTCGGAGGTCTGAACGCTTAAATCGAGTTGACCAAAATCCCGTGCCCTTGTCCCATCCCTCACAGGGGTGGGCTTGCGGGCGCGAGTAAGTCCCGATTTTCGTGTGAAGGTGTTCTATTTGGCTGATAGGTTCGCAAAGAGCATTGAAAACTCAGGCCCAATGTGCTATAATGGTGAATAGCGAAAGGTGCTGTGAGCGGGACTGCCAATTTGCCCCGCTATGTGTCTGGCCGTGGGTTGGAGGGACTGATATGACATTCTTTAGCCGTGTGGTCGGGATAGTTTTGGCGATAGCTACTCTACTCCAAGGCACCCATGCGGGTCTTAGCCTATTGGACCGTTGGAGGAAAAGTAGGGCTAAGGCTAGTAGGGGCACAGGGGTGGACAGACCTGCCAAGAGGCTATTTGGTGTTCACATCAAGCTGACTCAGCGGCTAGTGATGCGGCTTATGGTTGGGCTCTTCTACTACCTTTTTATTATTTTCTTCGGGGCCGAACCGATGTATCGTTACTTTTCCTCAGTCCTCCCACTGTATGATACAGTAGTACTAATGGCGGGCTACCTTGGCTTTGCTGTCCTGTATCCCTGGATGATGGCGGCAGCGAAGTCCGGCAGCAAGCGGCTTTTAAATTTTATGCTCGCCATCGCGGGTATCAATATTGGCCTTGCTAATGGTATGCCGGGATTCTCGCAAGCGAAGTGGTATCCTCATATATTCGCGATCACAAACAGCGTAAGCCTTACGGTATTTAGGTCCGCCCTCATGTTGTATCTTGTCAAGGAGTATTTACTCCCTTGGTTTCTTTCCTTGCCAGAGGAGTAGCATGAGCAAAGGGAACTGACGCTCAAAGGAACGGATTTGCTGTTAATGACCACACAGTTGTTTTGTCAAAGAGTCTACCTAGACAGCAAGGGGAGGATTAGATGAATCCTGAAAGTATCAGTAGGGCTGTCTGGTTTGGTAAACTCTTTCAATTTCTGGCAGCTATTATCCTCACTCCAGAAATTGTTGGCCCGGACCGATTTGATAAGTTGGAGAAGTTTATAGGGTCGCAGGACTTCTCAAAGAGGGAAAATGCCATCTGGATCATAGTTTTCACTCTGGGATTTGCCCTTACCTGTCCATTTACTCACTTAGAGGCTCTCCGACTTCAAGCTATGGGACGCGGAATTCCTTATACTCCGCCTGTTGGGTTTGTATTGGTGCTTCTATTCATCCTTCTACACTTATTTGGCTTAATCTTTCTCGGTTGGGCGCACGGCGTCACTAAATTGGTCCAGTCCGGTTTGACCAAGCTTGTGTTGTATTTGCGCAGAGTATCTCTATTCCGTAAAGTATCCATTGTTCTCGGCGTCTTGTTGTTTTTCTTGGGAACTGGACTGGAACTGATTTTTGAATGGCCATTCGGTCAACTCTAATCCCCCTAACCGCCGCCCCGTTTGCTGATGTTTCCGTGCAGGGCAATAGAGAAAAGGAGTAAACTAAAATGCAGCAACTAAATCCTGAGTGGGCGAGGGTATTCTTGCAAGCCGTGTCCATTTTGGTCTCAATTGCGGGTATCGTCGCCTTAGTGTGGCAGATAAGAAAGACAGGCCAGCGTGTGGCTGACGCTTCCGCCCGTTTCTGGTGGGCTCAGTTACGCTCTGAACGTCAACAGATGGAAGCAGATGTGACTAAGATTGATATTGAACAGGGTGATTTGGAACGCAGGAGAGAGCAGTTGGCAAAGGGTATCTACAGAGTTTCGTTGCTATCGCAGCTTGTGGAAAGCCGGTATCCAGACGCCTTTCCTGATTGGTTCAAGGAGGAGGCTGACGCAAAAAGAGATTCCCCTCCGGTCGCTTAAGGCCCCCAGGGCGGCCTTGCTTTTGGCTCACCGGTCAAGGGAGCGTGAAGGTGCGCTATTTGGTTGGTAAGGTGGTAAAGTCAAGTCAAGAGGGTATTGACATTTGGCTATTATGTGGTATAATAATAGTAGAGATTAGACACTACTTCACCATCGGTACCTACATAGCAGATCACCAAGGGAGGTGATAACATGACATTAGGGGCCAATCTTCTCCGTAGGCGAGAGAGGGTTGGCTTTTGTTGTTTTGGCATGGTAACCGTTCACTCAATCCTACCCCCTGAATGGCCACGTGAAAAGTCTTGACGACACTTCTTTGTCTATGTAGAATGTTGAGGAGGGAAGTAACATGAAAAAGCGAACACTGCTCATCATCGGTGCTGTTGTTGTGGCTGTGATCGTCTTGTCATGTGTTGGCTGCTACATCTTGGGGGTGATTTCCCGTTCGTCGCCAACTTACAAGGCAACTGCTACAGCGCAAGCGATAGCCGAAGCGACCGAAGAAGCTAAACCAACGGATACGCCACAGCCGACGGATACGCCCGTGCCAACACCCTCTCCCACTGAAGCGCCAAAGCCGACAGATACACCCATACCAACCTCCACTCCGCCACCGACAAATACCCCCACGCCAGAGTCCCCGGAAACGAAAGCTCGTAGGATAGTCGAGGAGGCACTGGGGAGTAGTAATCGAGATGTAGAAAGGATAACTGCTTTTGCGATGTCCGAGGCAGAAATCTACGTCGCTTGGACTATCAATGACAACCTCACAGGAAATATGATTGTGGACGGAGCCAAGCTAAACATCGTAAATGTGGCTAAGGCACTCGATAAGCCTGGTCTACTCACCGGCAGCCTTCGTATGGAAGGCTCCTTTCCAATGGTGGACGTGTATGGCAACGCTGAAGAAATGGTAGTCGTCAAAATTGGTCTGTCTCAAGAAACCCTGAATAAGATCAATTGGGACGGGTTTGATTTCAATAAGATCTACATCGTAGCTGACACGGTTTGGGTACACCCTGGATTTGAGGAGCCATGACCTTTAACACTCTCAGCCCTCAAAGAGCCGCCCCACTCCCAGGGCGGCTTTCCTTTTGGCCCACCGCTCACCCCCCCGCGCCCCTTCACCCCTTTGTGAAGGGGCGTTCTTTTTCCCTGAAACGGGC
>SOHZ01000668.1 GCA_004377365.1 Anaerolineales bacterium
TACCAGTTGTGGCGATTGTGTGGAGAAATGCCCGCGCCGGGTCCCCAGTGAATTCAACGTGGGCCTCGACAAGCGGAAGGCCATCTACCTGCCTTTTCCGCAGGCCGTCCCGCGCAAGATGACTGTTGACGAGGAGAACTGTCTCTATTTGACGGCTAGGGAGAAAGGAAGGTGCCGCCTGTGCGAGCAGGTCTGTCAGGCGGGGGCCATAGACTTTGAGCAGAAAAAGAGGATCTCAAGGCTGAAGGTGGGAGCCATTGTCCTGGCCACAGGGTTCGATCCCTACGATCCCACCCCACTGAAAGAGTACGGCTATGGCCAGATCGCCAACGTCATCACCGGACTGGAGTACGAGCGGCTCATCTCGGCCTCTGGTCCCACCGGTGGGGAGTTGCGACGTCCGTCTGACGGCAAGGTCCCGAACATCCTGGCCTTCATCCAATGCGTTGGCTCACGGGACGTCCACTACAACCCTTACTGCTCCAGCGTGTGCTGCATGCACGCCACCAAAGAGGCCATCCTGGCCAACGAACACTATCCTGATCTCAAGTCCGCTATCTTCTACACGGACGTGAGGGCCGTAGGGAAGAGATTTCAGGAGTACATCACCAGGGCCAGGCAGGAATATGGTGTAGCTTTCATCAGGGGCCGTCCGGGGAAGATAACCGAGGATCCAGAAACCAGGAATCCTATCATCTGGTACGACGAGACCATTCTCACAGAAGCAGAGGATCCGGTACGCAGGGCGACGAGCATGGAAGTGGGGCTGGTGGTGCTTTGCCAGGCGCTGATTCCCCACGGCAGTCACCGGGAAATCACTGAGAAGCTGGGTCTGGAGTTGGATGAGGCTGGGTTCGTGGACATTCCAGACAAATTGTCCCGTCCGGTGGATACCAATGTGCCCGGCATTTTTGCCTGTGGCTTCTGCCAGGCCCCCCAGGACATCCCCGATTCGGTCATCCAATCGTCGGGGGTGGCAGCCAGGGTAGCCGAACTTCTGAGTTCGTAACTACCGCTCCAGCCGGATTTGCAATCCGGCGTCCCTGCGGCTGGATTGCAAATCCAGCCGGAGCAAAGAGGTGGCCGAACTTTTGAGTGGAGAGGAGATCTTTTCATGAGCGATGTTCAAAGTGCAATGGAGAAAGCCCGTTGCTATTTTGACTCTGACTATAACTGAGCGGAGTCGGTCCTGCAGGTCATGCAGGAGGAGCTAGGGGTGGAGAGCGACCTCATCCCCGGAATCGCCTCAGGCTTTGGCGGCGGCCTCGGCCGGCGGGGTTTGGTCTGTGGGGCGCTGAACGGTGGGGCGATGGCCATTGGCCTCCGTTATGGGCGGATGAGGGAGGTGGAGGACAAAGATAAAGCCTACGCTCTGGTGCTGGAACTCTGCCGCCGCTTTGAGGGGCAACACGGTAGCGCTCTGTGCCGTGACCTGACGGGGTGCGATTTCACCACCCCCGAAGGCAGGCAGAAGTGGAGCGACTTGAACGGCCATGAGAAATGCCGTCAATACGTCAGCACGGCGGTGGAGATTCTGCTGGATCTACTAGGAGAATGACGGCGTGGAAAAAGCCCGCGTAGGCGTATTCGTCTGTCACTGCGGAAACAACATCGGCGGGGTGGTGCGCGTCCCGGAGGTGGTGAAATATGTCCGCACCCTCCCCGACGTGGTCTACGCCGAGGACAACATGTACAGTTGCTCCGAAGAGGGGCTGTCCTCGATCAAAGAGAGAATCGCCGAGCACGATCTGAATCGGGTGATTGTGGCTTCCTGCACCCCCCGCACCCACGAGCCCCTGTTCAAGCACGCCTGCGAGGAAGCCGGTCTGAACAAGTATCTCTTCGAGTTCGTCAACATCCGCGAGCACTGTTCCTGGATCCACATGCACGCCCCGGATGAGGCGACGGAGAAGGCCAAAAACCTCGTTCGCATGGGGGTGGCCAAAGCCCGCTATCTGGAGCCCCAGGAAGAGTTTCAGAGTGACGTGTACCCGGCCGCCCTGGTGATCGGCGGCGGTGTGACAGGCATGACGGCGGCGCTGAATCTGGCCAATCAGGGCTTTGTCGTGCATCTAGTGGAACGGGAGGCGGAACTGGGTGGTCTGCTACGGGGAGTGAACAAAGTGTTCCCCACTTACGAGGACGCCAGCGAGTTTCTGGCTCCTCTGATCGCGCAAGTGGAGAACCACCCCCGCATCACGACCTACCTGCGCAGCGAGGTGGAGAGCGTCGAAGGGTTCATCGGCCACTTCCAGGTCCGGGTGACGAATGAGGACCGTAGGGCAGGTTTCCATACCCGCCAGGGAGCCGAGTTCGAGGTGGGAACGGTCATCGTGGCTACGGGCGCTCAAGAGTTCAAGCCCCACGGTTATTACGGCTACCCTATGCTGCCCAACGTGGTCACTCCACTGGAATTGGAGGAGATGCTGAAAAAGGGGGTCGAACTCCCGCAGAACGTGGTCATGATCAACTGCGTTGGGGCCAGGACCACCGAGCGACCCTACTGCGGGCGTTTTTGCTGCACCGCCGCCTTGAAAAACGCGGTGCTCATCAAAGAGCAAAACCCCCAGGCCAAAGTATATCTTCTCCAGCGCGACGTGATGGCCTACGGGGAACACATTGAAAGGCATTACCGGCGGGCCATGGAGCTGGGGGTCCGGTTCATCCGCTACGGCCTGGACAGGCCCCCTGAGGTCATTGGAGTACGCCAGGCCAGGGAGGTCAAGGTCTTTCACCAGTTGATCGGCAAGGAACTTACCCTGCCGGCCGACCTGGTAGTCCTGGTCACTCCGCTGGTCTCGCAGCCCGATAGCGAACAGTTGTCCAAGATGCTGAAGGTGCCTCGGGGAGGCGAGGGCTTTTTCCTAGAGGCTCATCTCAAGCTGCGGCCTGTCGAGTTCGCCACCGACGGCGTTTACCTGTGCGGCTCGGCCCGCTACCCTTCCAACATCACTGAGGGCGTGTCCCAGGCCTACGCTGCCTCGGCCAAGGCGGCCATCCCGATGCGACGAGGCTTCGTGCAGGTAGAGGCCATCACCGCCTTCTCCGACGAGCGCCTCTGCACCGGATGTGGTACCTGCGTCCTGGTGTGTCCCTTCAGCGCCATCGAGTTGCGGGCTGGCGAGGATGGCCAGAGGTCGTGGGTCAACGCCACCCAGTGCAAGGGCTGCGGCAACTGCGTGGCGGCTTGCCCCAACGGGGCTATGCAGCAGCGGGGCTTTACCGACCTGCAAGTGCTGAGCATGGTCAAAGCCCTGGTGAGCTAATGAAGCGACCCCGCACTTACGCAGAGAACAAAACCAAGCTGGAACTCACTGACCTGAAATTGCACCATAAGCCGCTCCCGCTGCAGTCGGTCGTAAGGGACATGAGGTGAGACTTCGACGGTGAGCCTGCCGAAGCACCTGTGGTGAGCCTGCCGAACTAGGCTTTGCCGTTTGGTTTGCCGCGTGGTATAATATCGTAAAGATTAACTGGTATTTTGTACCTGTGGTTTGGTAATCCGCATCAGCGTATCAACTCGGGATCAATGGATGGTAGGCAATCATTACTTGCAATTGACCCGTTCCACACGTATAATCAAGGGGAAAGGAGAGTTTGCCGTGAGCCAGACAACTGTTTCCCTTAGCCCGGACGAATTAGAAGTCCTTGTCCGCCGCGTGGTGCGAGAAGAACTCACCCGTCTGCTGCGCTCCCCGGTTCGCTCTATCCTTGAAGATTGGAGACAGGAAGGGCCGGACGACCCGGCCGAAGATGAGTTGCTCCTCAGCGAGGCGCTTGCCGTGCTCCAGGGATATGGAGACAAGCCAGAGGCATGGATGAACTGGGAAGACTTTGAGGCCGAACTTGATAGGGCGGAGATGGCTGGTGAGTTACCAGATTAAAGTTTCCCCAGAGGTACGAAAGGAAATCAAGGACCTGCCCGGACATGTGCGTGTCCAAGCCCGTCAACTCATTAGTGCATTAGGGGAGAATCCCCGTCCTTCTCGTGCAAAGGAGTTGCGTGGCAAGTTGAACATTTACCGAATTTGGTTGGCTGGACGTTGGCGTATTGCTTACGAAATTGATGATAAACTGAAACTCATTCGTATATTGAGAGTGCGTCGGAAGGAGCAAATAGACTGCGAGAGTTTGAGGTCATCAGAATAGAGCAGACAGAG
>SOHZ01000225.1 GCA_004377365.1 Anaerolineales bacterium
CGCTCAGAATGACACCCTTTGAAGTTGCCTGGTGGCAAGATGTCGGGTAACAAAAGACACAAATAAGGAGATAACTAATCCTAATCCCTGTTTTCACATTTGACAAAAATCGCCTGCATACAGCCCGCCCCTTCTAGGGGTGGGCTTGTCAGTGTAAGTAGTTGAGCAGCAAGCTCCTGGTAGCCAAGGCCTCAGCGTAATCATCCAGTTCAATCGTCCACCAGGTGCACTGAGTGGCCAGCAAGCGGTCAACGATGGGCCCGAGGATGGTCATATCTTGGGGAGGATGATGCCGGTCTGTTTCCCGCTCGTACATGTGCACCTCAAATAGCCGGTCAGCGACCATCTCGACAAAATCGAGGGCCGCAAGTCCGCCGCTCTGGACGCGCTGGCACGAAACCGCGTGTCCTATGTCCAGGGTGATCATCGCCCCGGATGCACGAGCCCACGCGGCAACGTTCTCAGGATGACTGGTAGGACCTCGAAGCAGGTTTTCCAGGCAGACGGTGATGCCCAGGCCACGCCCATGCTCGACCAGCTTCGACAGGTTCTCTACAGCTCGGCCGGGATCGATCTGGTCTTCCCTACGAAGGCCCACGTGGAAGGTGATTACCTGTTCTCCTCGACCACGTATCGCTTCCAGGGCCGCCATGTGAATCCGCATGGCACGCTCGGCGATGGCAGCGTCATGGTGCCCAATTTCATAGCCCGGAAAGAAGCCGTGATAGCGCACGGGTATGCCTGCTTCAAGGAAAAGGGCTACGTGCTTGGGAAGCAAGTCGAATGCTTCGGGGTTGGGCGAATACTCCAACGCAAATCCATGTTCCGCGATCCAGCAGAACCGGTTGGGATATGTGTCCCACCTGGCGGAAAGAGCAATGGTCAGAAGACGGGTCGGCCGCCTGGGCACGATACCTCTCACCCCCCATTTACGATCTCACGCACAGCTCGCAGGGCTACCTCGACTTCCTCCCCGCTGTTAAAGTAGCTCAACCCAAAACGCACCGTGCCGGTGGGGAAGGTGCCGATAGTCTTGTGGGCCAAGGGGGCGCAATGCAGCCCCACCCGACATAGGATGCCGTATTCCTCGTCCAATTGAAGGCCCACTTCGGAAGGTTCCAGCCCGGCGACGTTGAAGGAGACAGTGGCCGTCTGGCGGGTCGCGTCGTGGCCGCCGTAGACGGTCACCCCGGAGCGTCGTCCTGAGCGGCTCGACTGAGCTCGCCGAAGTCCTGTCGAAGGGATGGCTTTCAGGCCCTCAATCAGTTGGGCCATCAACTCTTCCTCGTGGCGGCGGATCTTTTCCACCCTCTGTTCCAGCACAAAGCGCACCCCCGCTCCCAGGCCAGCCAGTCCCACGGCGTTGAGGGTGCCGCTCTCGCACATGTCCGGTAAAAAGTCCGGCTGTTCCTCCAGTTCCGAACGGCTGCCGGTGCCGCCCCGTTTGAGGGGCTCAAAGCGCTCCAGATCCACCCGGGGGCCGATGTAAAGCCCGCCAGTGCCCATCGGGCCGCAGAGGGCCTTGTGACCGGTGAAGCCCAGCAGGTCAATGTGATCGGCCTCTACGTCAATGGGATAGGCCCCCGCTGTCTGAGCAGTGTCCATCAGCAAGAGCAGGTCGTGCTGGCGGCAGATGCGGCCTACCTCGGCCACGGGCAGCAGGCTGCCCACCACGTTGGAGCCGTGGTTGAGGACGACCATCACCGTGTTCGGCCGGATTGCCGCCTCCACGTGGGCCGGGTCGAGAAAGCCCTCGGCCGAGCAGGCCACCACCGTCAACTCGACTCCTTCTCGTTCCAGGGCCCGCAGCGGCCGCATCACCGAGTTGTGCTCCATGGAACTGGTGATGACGTGGTCGCCGGGTTGCAGGATACCCCGCAGGGCCAGGTTGAGTCCCTCCGTCACGTTGTAGCCGAAGACGATGCGCAGCGGGTCTTCGACGTTGAAGAGCTCAGCTACCGCCTCGCGGGCCTCGTAGACGATGCGCCCTGCCTCCACGCTCAACCGGTGCCCGGAACGGCCCGGGTTGGCCCCCACCTCCTCCATGAAACGCACCATGGCCTCGGTGACACCCGGTGGCTTGGGCCAGGAGGTAGCCGCGTTGTCGAAATAGATCATTTCAACTCCCAATTCCCAACTCCCAATGACCAAACCCCAGGTTGGGATTGCCCCTCTCCACGTTCCACTTCTGGATTGGCCCGCTGGTGGAGTAGCAGAACGGTTCGGCTGAGCTCACCGGAGCCTTGTTCTGCGCCAGCCAAGCGCGAAACGGTTCGACTGAGCTCACCGGAACCGAGTTTCGCTACTCCAGATTTGCTACCGGACACTTTTGGTAGAGAAACCAGGTTTTTTGCCGTCTGAGCAGGCGGATCGCTGCTTTTGAGGCTTCCTGAGGCGTGAAAAGACATCTCGTCAACCGAAAAACCTGGTTTCTGATCCCTGCTATGAAAAGTATCCGGTAAAGAACTCCAAAAAAATTATGCAGCGTCAAGTTTTGCCCTAAGGCACAAATTCGGTTATAATAGGGCAGAGCAGTTATAATCTATCGTTATGGCTGATATAACCTAATAGATTATATTCAAAAAGGACGGTTTGTCAAGAGTGAACCTCGACCACGTGCGCAGCTTTTTGGAGGTCATCAGAAGGGGGAGTCTATCGGAGGCAGCCCGCGCTGTGGGCGTCAGCCAGCCAGCGGTCTCCAATCAGATCAAAGGGTTGGAACGAGGGCTGGGCATGGAACTGCTGATCCGAGGAGAGCGGGGAGTGGTCTCGCTGACGGCCGCCGGCGAGGTGTTTCTGGCCTTCGCCGAGCAGGTCGTAGCAGCCCATGAGGAGATGCTTCAGCGGGTGGACCACCTCAAGGAAGAGGTAAGCGGAGCGCTTGTCATCGCCGCCAGCACCACGCCGGGAGAGTTTGTCCTGCCGCAACTGCTGAGCGATTTCAAGGCGCGCTATCCCCAGGTCGAAGCCAGAGTAACCATTGCCGATACGAGGGATGTGGTAGAGAAGGTGCTGGCCCACGAATGTGACATCGGTTTCATCGGTGCACCCATTAAAAGGCCACGCCTTACCCTTACCCCGCTGATCAAGGACGAGATCGTTCTGGCTGTTTACCCGGATCACCCTTTCGCCGGACAGGAGGCCATCCGCCTGGAAGAGTTGCAGGGGCAACGGCTCATCCTGCGCGAGGAAGGGTCGGGAACACGCCGCAGCCTGGAACAGTTGCTGGCAGAAAGGGCGGAGAAACTTCCTGCGGACAACGTGGTTCTCGTTCTGGGAAGCACTCACGCCATTATCGAGGCCATTCAGGCCCGGTTGGGGATCGGTTTTGTCTCGGCCTTTGCCGTCTCCCGGTTGCAAGCCAGCGGTCAGCTTGGCACCGTGCCCATCAAGGGGCTCTCTCTGACCAGAGACCTGTTCGTCGCCTACGAAGAGAGCCAGCTTTCCACCCGACTGCGGCAAGAGTTCCTGGCCTTTGCCCAAGAGTGGGCTCACTCTCTGGCAGGTGGCGGTCTGCAAAGCAGAGGCAAAGTTATTTGACAACTTGCTCAATATGCTATATACTATCCTCAAATGTGGGGCTGTAGCTCAGATGGGAGAGCGTATCAATCGCACTGATGAGGTCAGGGGTTCGAGTCCCCTCAGCTCCACCAACTGGCGGATAGCAGATAGCCGATGGCGGATAGCCGAGGATAAATACAAGCCAGTTGCGAAAAGCGAGTAGCTATACAGGCTGTGAACAGGAGTAGTAGGCTATCCCCCGCAGAGAGCCGGGTAACAAACCAGGTGGGAGCCTGGCAGGGTGCAATGGGGGAGCGCCGGTGGGAGGCCATCCGAGAGAAGAGACTCTGTGCCCCTCTGCAAAGGCCGAACTCGCCTGGGAGCCGCAGCGGTGAACAACGGATTCGCTGTTATAACCGTTGCCGGGTGGCGCCCGTTAACATGCCTGAGAGTGGATGGAAAGCGTGGGGCTGTAGCGCAGTTGGGAGCGCGTCTGACTGGCAGTCAGGAGGTCAGGGGTTCAAGTCCCCTCAGCTCCACCAGAGTGGCTGATAGCAGATGGCCGATGGTTCGTACAAGCTACCGAGCAAAGTGAGCTATCTGCTGGCAACTGCTTCATCAAACAGGGTGGTACCGCGGAGAACCCCTTCGTCCCTGAGGACGAAGGGGTTTTGCCTAATTAGGAAGAAGAGAGACTAGGAGCATCATCATGGCAGACAAATACATTCCACAAAAGATAGAATCCAAATGGCAGAAGGAATGGGAAGAGACGGGACTGTACGCCACGCGAGAGGACTTGGATAGGAAAAAGTTCTACTTCCTGACCATGTTGCCCTACCCTTCGGGTGACATGCACATCGGTCACTGGTACGCCATGACCCCATCCGACGCAGCGGCCCGCTACCGACGGATGCGAGGCTACAACGTCTTCTTCCCCATCGGCTTCGATGCCTTTGGTCTGCCAGCCGAGAACGCAGCCATCCAGCGCGGCATCCACCCCTGGGAGTGGACCTACCAAAACATCGAAAACATGCGCCGCCAACTGCGTTCCATGGGCGCGATGTGGGCCTGGGACCGGGAGGCGGTTACCTGCGAGCCCGAATACTACAAGTGGACCGAGTGGTTCTTCCTGAAGCTGTACGACATGGGCCTGGCCTACCGGGACTATGCCTCGGTGGACTTTTGTCCCAAATGTAACACCGTGCTAGCACGGGAGCAGGTGTGGGGCGAGGACCGTCATTGCGAACGCTGCGGCACACCAGTGATCAAAAAGGACGTGGCACACTGGAAGTTCCGCATCACCAAATACGCCGATGAACTGCTGGACTTTTCCCAGATAGACTGGCCAGAGCGGGTCAGGCTGATGCAGACCAACTGGATCGGGCGCAGCGAAGGGGCCAACGTCACCTTTGTGTCCGAAGAGGAAGATCCCATCGTGGTCTTTACCACCCGGCCTGATACTCTGTGGGGGGCCACGGCCATGATTCTGGCCCCGGAGCACCCCCTGGTAGACAAGCTGACCACCGACGAATACCGCGCTGAAGTGGAGGTCTACAAGGAGCAGGCCGCCCGGCAGAGCGAGATCGAGCGCACCAGCACCGAAAAGGAAAAGGCCGGTGTCTTTATCGGCGCTTATGCTATCAACCCGATCAACAGCGAGCGCGTCCCCATTTGGGTCGCCGACTATGTGATGATGACCTACGGCACTGGAGCCATCATGAGCGTGCCTGGCCACGACGAGCGCGACTTTGAGTTCTCCCTCAAGTTCGGGCTGCCCATCATCCCGGTCATTGATCGGACCGACGGGGTGGCTAAAAGCTACGCCATGAAGGGAACGATGAAAAACGGCTTTAGCGCAACACTGAGCGCGGCCGGCATCCCTTTCGAGGAACGGGACGGTTCTCTGTACGTCACTATGACGGCAGAGCAGGCCAACCGCTACATTGAGCTGGCTCAGGCCCACATCCAGCCGGGCTCCTGGACCGAGGTGGTCGGCGCTCGCTGGGCCTTTGTCTTCGAGGATGGGGTGGCCAGCTTTGGCACCATCGCTGAGGAGAAAGCGTTGCTGGAACGCTGCCAGGCCCTGGAACCGGCAGTGCAGGACAAGAAGACGGTCATGGAGATGCTGTGGGGTGTGCCTTTTTACCGTGACGTGTTGTTCCACGTCGAGTACGGCGCCATGATCAACTCTGGTTCCTTCACCGGCACGCCAGGCGACATGGCCGTTAAGAAGGTGACCGCATGGCTGGAGGAACAAGGGAGCGGAGAGTTTGCCGTTAACTACCGCCTGCGCGACTGGCTGATCTCACGCCAGCGCTACTGGGGTGCGCCCATCCCTATGATCCACTGCCCAAAGTGCGGCATTGTGCCGGTGCCCTATGAGGATCTGCCGGTGCTGCTGCCTGAGGACGCCGAGTTCCTGCCCACCGGCGAGTCGCCGCTAAAGTACCACGAGGGCTTTCGCAACACCACCTGCCCCCAATGCGGCGGCCCCGCCGAGCGGGAAACTGACACGATGGATACTTTCATGTGCTCGTCGTGGTACCACTACGCCTACGTCACCCCGTATTGGAAGAAAGGGGAGCAGTTGAGCCCAGACGACACGCCGTGGGACCCGGAACAGGGCCGCTACTGGCTGCCGCTGGAACAGTACACCGGCGGCATCGAGCACGCCACTATGCACCTGTTGTACACCCGCTTCTTCACCAAGGCTATGCGGGACATGGGGCTGGTGGACTTTGACGAGCCCATGCTGAGATTGTACAACCAGGGCATCATTCTGGGCGAGGACGGCTTCAAAATGAGCAAGTCGCGGGGCAACGTGGTCAGCCCTGACGAGGTGATCGCTCAATACGGGGCTGACGCCGTGCGGGCCTATCTCATGTTCATCGGTCCCTGGGACGAAGGCGGTCCCTGGAGTAGCCAGGGCATCGAGGGCTTATGGCGTTTCCTGAACCAGGTCTGGAGTATGGTGTTGGAAGAACCCAAAGAAGGGGAACCCCCGGCTGACTTTAACCTGGGGCAAGCGGAACGTGACCTGAGACGCAAGACCCACCAGACCATCCGCGACGTGACGGAGAGGATAGAAAGCTTCCGCTTCAACACCATGCTATCCAAACTGATGGAGTTCAACAACTATCTGGCCAAGGCCAAAGAGACGCCGGTCTACGGCACCGAGACCTGGGGCGAGGCCATCCGCACTCTGATCCTGCTGCTGGCCCCATCCTGCCCCCACGTCGCCGAGGAGTTGTGGACCAGGATCAGCCGGGAGTACAGCGTGCACCAGCAAGCCTGGCCGGAGTGGAGTGAGGAGTTAGCGGCCGATGAGGTCATCACCCTGGTGGTGCAGATCAACGGCAAGCTGCGTGACCGGCTGGAGGTGCCGGTGGGCATCGGTGAGGAGCAGGCCAAAGAACTGGCTCTGGCCAGCCCCGGCGCCCAACGCCACATGGCGGGCAAGGAAATCGTCAAAGTGATCTTTGCTCAGGGGCGGCTGGTGAATATCGTGGTGAAGTGATCCGCAAGCGGCACTGTTGCGCCATAGGACGAGAAAGGGGCGATGTTCATCTGTCGCCCCTTTTCGTTTGTAATGACCATGCCCCCTTTGCAGGGTACCATGAAGTATGAAAATCTTGGGATTGTAGCAGAGGCGGCTCCCATGCCGCCGGTTGCCGGGCGTGGGAGCCCGGCCCGCTGGTAAGGTCTACTTCCTAGTAGTTGACATTGGAAGCGAATGCAGGTATAATAGTCATGATGTATAATATAATGTACATCGACGTCAGGTGACAGGGAGGTATCTGCAATAATGACTAAAATGGTGCGTAAACAGGTCTACATCGAACCTCGGCAGGAGGCCCTGCTCAAGCGGCTGGTGCGAGAAACGGGCGCGACGGAAGCGGAGATCATTCGCCAGGCCATTGACCACCAAACCAAAACATTCCTCTTCCCTCGGCGTGATCTTAGCGCCTGGCAGGAAGAGCAGGATTTCATCAACCGGCTGATCCAGCAAGGCCCTCTGCCCGGCGGGCGACGCTGGCGTCGTGAGGACCTCTATGAACGATAGGATCTTTGTGGACACAAATGTGCTGGCCTACGCCTACGATCGGTCGGAGCCGCAAAAGCAACAGCAGGCCCTGCGCGTGCTAGACCGCCTGGCCATGACCGGAGCGGGAATGATCAGCACTCAGGTCCTCTCAGAGTTCTTCGTTGCCGTGACCCGCAAGATCACTGCGCCGCTGAGCGTTGATGAGGCTTACGAACGCGTGAAGAATTATCTCCAATCCTGGACGATCCTCGACCTGACCGGCATGGTTGTGTTAGAAGCCATCCGGGGGGTGCAGGACCATCAGTTCAACTTCTGGGACGCACAGATTTGGGCTGTCGCCCGGCTGAACCAGGTAGCGGTTGTTTTCAGCGAGGACTTTAACGTCGGTTCCGTCATCGAGGGCATCCGCTTTGAGAATCCTTTTGCCGATGATTTCCAGATCGAGGAGTGGGTAGATTGAACCGCAAAGGCGCGAAGGACGCCAAGGAGAATTCAGAAAAGGCCTTGGCGTCCTTTTCATCTTGGCGGCAAAAAAGAGGTCCCCTTTCAGCGCATGGTCATCTCCCCTATCCAGGAACGGAGACGGTCGAATAAACCGGCCTCCGTTGGATCGTGGTACTGCAAATCATAACCATTGGCCGAGATGATCTGGCCTTGACAGGACAGCCTTGCTTCGAGGTGTTGGCCACCATCGGGCAAAGGGTGTTCGATGAGGCCAACGAAGCGGCAGGAGTCGGGAGGCAGGTTGATCGCCTGGGAAAAGATTTCCTTCCCATCCAAGAGGATTCGCAGCCGGCAGTCCTCAAAAGATTGCAGGAGGTCGTTGATGGCCCAGATCTCGGCTCTCAGCACTGTGCCTGGCCCATACTCGATGAGGGGATAATTCAGGCTGATCAGGACAGGATTATAGATCTGCTGGAGTTTGTGGTAGGCCAGCTTGGGACGGCGGTAATAGTCCACCAAGCTCCAGCAGATGGCTGGCCAGGGCTCGTTGAACTGCCAGAAGAGGGTGCCGCTGGCCCGGTATTTGCGGCGACGAAAGTGCTCGATGGCCACCTGCAAGCCAAAAGCCTGGGCCTTTTGGGTGGCTTCGATGAATTGGGCCAGGGATGCGGATTCCCCCTTTAGGGCTCGCACTGCTCCGGCTGGATTTGTAATCCAGCCGCCGGACCGCCGGATTGCAAATCCGGCGGGAGCGGAAGCTATTCTTTTGCAGACCCGTATCCAGGGTTGGGCGTAGCGACGCAACTTGTCCAACTCGGCGTGGTGGTACTGCCAGAACTGGTCGGGAGGCCACAAGTGCTCAGGGGGAATGAACCTTTGGAGGGAAGCCAGGTCCAGGATGGAACTCAAGCCGAACTCGCTGGCGAACTGGGCCTCGTCCCGGCGATAATGGCGCAGGTTAGCCTTGCCATGCCAGACCCGCCAGTTGTGGCTGTCTCCGCGGCCCGGCGAGACGTCTTTGAACGGCCTGGTCCCATCGTTGGCTGCCACCACTGCCTTCAGGGTTTCAGTCAATTTTCGGTTGCGCCTGGGGCTGTACTCGTTGCCCCCACACCACAAGACCAGGGAAGGATGGTTCCGCAGTTGCCGCACGATGGCCGTACATTCACTTCGCGCCAGGTTCAGGAAGGACTCGTGCCGGGGAAAGTGACCGAAGAAGACGCAGGCAAAGGGGAACTCTTGCCAGACCAAAAGGCCCAACTCGTCACAGAGGTCGTAAAAGGCCCGCTTCTCCCGCAGCCCGCCGCCCCAGACGCGCAGCATGTTGATGCCCGCCTCTTTGGCCAGGTCAAGGAGTTGGGCGTAGTCGTTCCGTCTTGCTCTGCCCGGCAGAGCGTCCACCGGCACCCAGTTGGCCCCGCGGATGAACAGGGGTTGATCGTTGAAAACAAAGGTCCACGGGGGAGCGTCCGATGGTGCATCGTCATTGGGAATAAGTTCGATGGTACGGAGGCCGAAGGTGGTGACGAGGGAATCCAGGGAAGAGGAATTTTCTTTTGCTCGGCGTGGACCACAGTCCACGCTGGAAGCTACCAGACTGTGGTCCGGCAGGAGCGATAAATTTACCTCGTAGAGGTGAGGGAAGCCGCGTTCCCAGGGCTGCCAGAGGCGGGGATTCTCAATGACCAGCTCAAGCTCTTTGACCTGAGGGCCTTTGCTCAGAGCCAGATCGAAACCGAAGTGTTGTTCATCAGTTGCAAAGTTGTTCCCCCTGACCGTGACCTGGGCCCTGGCTGCCTGCTTTCTGTCCGCGTCAAGCTCCAGGCGCAACTGCACCCTGGCCGATTCCGCTTTTTGCCCTCTATCCCCTATCCCTTGCCCCCTATCCCTTATCCCCTGTACCTCACATTGGACGAAGACATCTCTAATGAACACAGCGCGCGTCACGACGAGGTAGACGTCATCCCAGATGCCCATCGTGCGCAGGCGCGGGGCAAAATCCCAGCCGAAACCCATCTGGCATTTGAGGGTGCGGATGCGGTCGGGGAAAGCTTCAAATTTTGGCATCAGGGTGCCGCTGATCCGGTTCCAGGCTCTCTGCCCCACGGTCAACTGGGGCCTGGGCAAGGTGGCGGAGCCCCAGATGCGAACCGTTACAACGGACTCGGAGAATTGACCGGACGAGGACTCGGCGAATGGATCGAACAAGTGGCGGGTGATTTCATAAACTTGCCGGGAGAACATGCCCTCGCGGCGACCGAGCTCTACCCCATTGAGGTAGACGGTCGAGATATAGTCAATGCCCTCAAAGACGAGAAAGGCCCGCTCCCCTTCATCCAACTGAAGGGAGAGGGCTTTCCTGTACCACCAATCCCATTCGTCCACCCACTGGCTGTCCTCGTTGTTCAGGCCGTAAAAGGGGTCGCTGATGCGGCCCAGGGCCAGGAGGTCAGCGCGCACGTTGCCCGGCACTGTGGCCGGCAGCCACTCGGCCACCTGATGGCAGTCATTGGCATCTTCACAGTCAACGGGTTTCTGCGGGACACAGCCGAATTGCCAATCAGGGCCATTCAGGTCTACAGATCTTCGCACAGTACCTGACCTATTCAATCCTCCGCTTCCGCCATCGGCTGATACTCCCCCAACCATCTCATCCAGCTTAGCCCGTCCCGGACAGCGTTGAACAATCGCTGGTCAGCCGTCCAGAACGCTGTGGCCTCACGCCGTTGGCGGAATCGCTACGCCGCTTTGGGCAACCAACTTCCATTCCGCCAATGAATGGCGTGAGGCGTGTGTTTGGCGGCGTTCAATCAGTCTCAATTCCTTGCGGGTCGCCTTCGGATTGATTACGAGAAGAAACGCTCGTAGGCGTCGTGACGGCCTATCCAAAACCACGTGACCGTGTCACCCTCAAGAACACCGACAGCACGATAGCCGCGCGTTATTCTCACAGCCCAGATGTCTTCTTCTCGATTGATGCATTTGAAGTGCAGGGATGGGTGAAAGGGATTTTCTGCCCACAAGCGGTAGGCTTTCCTCGCCTGACGCCTGGTGTCTTCATCAAGCGACCTGTACGCAGTCCAAAAGGATGGCAGGGTGGCAGATTTCATAACTGGTCATAGTCCATTGGTTGCGCGAGTCCTTCAGCAATTTCTTTCCTGGCGCGTCGCGCAGCAGCAATCAGTTGTGGTTGCGTTTTCTTAAACAGCGTATCCCATTGAAGTTCGTCTTGCAAGTCTTCGAGATACTCGCGCAGATGCTCTACCACTTGGTCTTGCACCGTTTCGGGCACAGACTCCATCATTTTTATCACTGTGGCAATGGCTGTGGATGACATGGCTAATCCCTCCTTACTTGTTCGCACCGATTATAACATGCCTGCTCCAGTAGATGTCTTGCTGCTCGACTTGCGGTTGTCTAAGGGCGTTCGGAAACCAACGAACGAGACCATAATCCCGATTATGGACATTATATCCCACCTTCTACTCTCATGTCAAGAGGCGCAAAACATTCGGGACTGGCTAAAAGAGTCAGGCGTCAAGGTGAGCAGGTGGCCTCGCTGCTGACCAGGGAACTGTCAACCACCACTGTTGCGGTACAGGGGATTCAGGGAGCCGACGTTCGTGAGCCTCAGTCGAACGATTGAACAGATTCAGGCCAAGGCCAAACAGGAGAAGGGATGCCGGCATCAACGTAGACCAGCGAGCTCATCTGTGCGCTCCTCCTGCAGTTTGCGAAGCTCGTCCGCTGAGTCGGGCAAGATGCCTCCCACCCTGGCCGCTATCTTCTCCCGCACTGCGGGGCAGTACGGACAAGCTGAATTATGAGGACTAGGGGAGGCAGGGAGATGGCTGGAGTAGTGATGCTGATTGTAGAGACTAGGGGCAGGCGCTGGCTAACACCAAGCTCAGCCACGTGCAAGACGCGACACAGGGTTCCAAGCGTGGCCCATGCTCGCGGTCATCGTTTGCGCGAACCCGGTTCTTGACGTCCGCTGTAGCGACAGTTAGGCGCAACACCGTTAGTCGAGCGAAACCGTGTAAGAGGAACCTTTCTCCAAGAGTCAATTTTTGCTGCAAAAGGGTACCAAACTCGCTTATCCGACAAACAAATCATTCACCGCCTGAGTGCTCTCCATCCACCAGAAGCAGCCTTGCCCCGGCGGATGTGATGTCCCCGTCGCCATCCCATGAGAGCTTGGAGAATTTTGTGCCTCGAGTGCCGACCAAAGTGAATGGGGCGTCATCGTGATCCACCGACAGGAGGTCGGCTCGAATTACCCTTCTCGCTGATGGCGGCTGTCTCCACTTGATACGCATCTCAACTTGGTACCCATTATCTGTGTCGGCAGGCTCATTCGGCGTCGTCCAGGGTTTCAGTTGGATCGCCCGGTAGTCGCCTAGTTTTTCGCCAAGACTTTGCCGATGCTCAGCAATGCCGCCATCATGCAAGAGCACAGAAACTGAATCACTATCCCAAGGGGTGGAAGGGTCAGCCTCCTCTACCTGAGTGTCGTTGACGTCAAAGCCAACGTAGAGGTAATCATCGTCCCACAAGAACCGGACAGTTGCCGTGGTAGAGCCGTTTTTTGCCGGATGCTCCGCGTAGGTAAGCGAATCTCCTTCCTGCCAAGCAGGCTCTGTCAACAGACCATCTATATCTATTTCGGAGCCTGTTCGGACGACGGCGAGTAAATGTGGAGCTGGCTCACCCCTTCGGATGACAATGAAGAGCGCTACTCCTACGATGACCAGAGCCAACACAGCCAAGGCGATACCCCCCCCGTAAGCGTCCAGCAAGCTGGCGAACAACTGCTTCAACTTTTTTCGCCGGGGTATCAGTGGCGGGGCAGTAACCACCTTCGCAATGTGAAGTGTCTGTAGCACAGGATCTCTGGCTGAGTACATTGATACCAATAGCTGTGCAGCTTCTTCGGGCATCTCAAGCGTGACCAGTGTGCCGCCTGATGCAACCCGAATCTGGCCAGGACTAATGTTGACAATGCAAGACAACGCGAAAATGAAACTCTCTCGCTCAACTGGAGTAAACTCCCGAATATCGCTCTCAAGGAGTAAGGTTACCTGAACGGTTGCGTCTTCCTTCCGACGCTCCATCCCTACCCGGATAGCTTCCTGTAACTGTGTCCAACCATCCTCTTCAAACAGGTCCACCCACTGGAAATCACAAAGTCTTTCTGGCACCTCGCAGTCTTCCAGCCGCACTGGAATCAGATAGATATCGCTATCTAGCATTTCCTCCCAAGTATCCAGAGCATTCCTAATTTCCTTCTGAATCCAGCCTCTTCTGTTGACCGAGTTTGCCGACAGGCACGCCAAGAAGAAATCAGAGCGCCGGACAGCTCTCCGGATGCTAGATTTCCATTGCTCTCCTGGTAGCAGGTCTTTTGTGTCCATCCAGGGTTTGAAACCTGCATCCGACAATCTTTGGTAAATGTCCTTTACCTTTCCTTCATCCTCTCGCGCATAGCTGAGGAAAATCTGGGCCATTGCTTTCACTCGAAATCCTTTCGTTCGGACAACTCTTTGGTGAATCACTTAGATTTGGTCTAGGTGTGTCTCGTCTCGGTTGAAACGACAACCATTTACAGATTGCAGGGACAATCTGGGATACTCCAACTTAAACTCATGGTTCGCTCATTTTTTGGCGAGTTTCTCAAATTGCTAACCCCCATACTCATGGTTCACTCATTTTTCGGGACAAATCGAGGATTTTGGCTCCAACAAGCTGATCTTGAGGTACTTTGCCCGCATCCTGCATCATGGTTTTGGCCGTCCAGGTTAATCCTTCGGCAAGTTGGTCACTGATGTGGGACAGCCTCCCAGATTTGATTCAAAATTAGATCAGATTCTGCCCAAGTGGGGCAAGAATTCACAATAGGCTGGAATAAATGAGCGAACGGGGAGTTAAATGAAATCACCCGAAAGAAACAAAGCCAAACCACATACTAATGGCCCCAAGAAAGTCAGAAAAAAAGGTAAAAGAACAAGCCGTTGAATGATTGGGTTTTCCCATCCGACGTGGTGCATCACTGGCAGTAAGATGAAGGCAAACGCCAGGCCAATTAGTGAGATTTGAGACGAAAACAAACTATAACAGATTAAGAAAAGACCACAGGCTATCTCAAAACTCTTGACAGCGCTATGGTCGGGATGGCTTCGGTACAAAAATGATTGGAAATAGTTCTTGATTCTCCACCATGCAGGAGTGGTAGAAAAGCGTAATTGTCGTTCTGAGAATGCATTTCGATCGCCTGTCACAAGGAAAGCGGCCTTTCCGGTAGCAAGGTATGTCAGCACTCCTACGGTTGACAAAGGGCAGAGACCAGCATACAAGACGGCACTATGGCAGAGAAAACGTAGCAAGTAAAGGGGTCGAGGGGCTAATTCTACTATGAAACATAAGATGGGTGCGATGAAGGTCAAAAGAGTTATCAGAAAGAAATCGAGACCAAAAAAAATGTCGAATACAGCATTCGAGGGATCGATAGCAAGAGTGAATCCTTGTCCATATGCCATAACATTTACGGGATTTGAAAAGCCCCACATATTGGGAATGATTAGACTTGCACATATCATGAATGGGAACAAGAATACAGACAATGGCAACTTCATTACGGGAAAAAGAATATCAAGTTTTTCTACCAGTGAAATGTTTTTCGACAGTATCAATCTCTTCAATTCGGTAGCCAACAGCTCGCAGGTGCCGCGGGTCCATTTCATGTGACGAACTCGGAAAGAACGGACACTCTCTGGGAACTCTTCGTAACACGTAACATCTTCGACGAATCTTCCGTACCATCCTTCGTCCCTCAGCCGAATGGCATACGCAAGATCTTCACTGACAATCTCTGGAAATCCACCGATTTTCTCCCAGCATTCACGACGGAGGACAGCGCCATGGCCCAAAAGCATCACAAAACCATACTTATTGCGCAAGGGCTGATACCACCGCCAATGGATGTCGATTCCAATTCCCAGTGCTG
>SOHZ01000673.1 GCA_004377365.1 Anaerolineales bacterium
CCTTGGCCTGGTCAACCATCAGGCGGTTAATGCCCATCTCCCACTCCCAGCCCAGAACGTGGAGCTCTTTCTGCTCCATTGCTTTACACTCGGCCAGGCACTCGTTGATCTCGTCAATGGTCACCGGGGCATCCACCGCGCCGACGTGGATCACGGCGCTGCCTTTCTTGCCGTGCAGGTGCTGAGTTCCGGCCAGGGGTTGCGCGCCATAGAGGTCCAAGATGAATTTGAGGTACTCAAAGATGAGCATCTGCTGGGGGCGCTTCTGGCCGCCAAAGGTGACCCCTTGCCAGACCTGCCGCTCGTACTGGCCCAGGTTGAGAATCTCGAAGGGGCGGCAATCAGGAATGTCCATCAGCCGCTTGCGAGTGGTGTGAATGGCGTAGCGGCTCATATCGCAGCCGATCCAGCGTCGCCCCAGTTTTTCAGCCACGGCCAAGGAGGTGCCGGAGCCGCAGAAGAAGTCGGTGACGAGATCGCCTTCATTGGATGAAACCGTTATGATTCTTTCCAAAAGGGCCTCCGGTTTCTGCGTGTCGAAGTCCAAATGCTCATAGCCTCGCGGGTGGACCTTTTTCACATCCCACACATCGCGCAGTGAAACCCCTTGCGACTCTTCGTCTGTTTCTCGTTTGACCCACGTTCCATCCTTGGTTTGCACAGTCGTAAGACGCTTCCCGCCATAGTCACTGAGGGTTCTCTCGCTGGCCTCTTCCCATAAGGTATTGAATACGTGCGAATTATCGGTATTTTTGGTGTAAAACAGAATGGTATCATGCATTCTTTGAAAGTTCTTCGCTCTTGTCGGCCAGCGACGATAAAACCAAACGATCTCGTTGCGAAAGCAGGATTGCCCGAAGATGTCATCTAACATTAGTCGAATCTGAGATCCGACATGCCAATCAATATGCACATAGAGGCTTCCGCTATCTGACAGTAGGTCACGGACAAGCCAAAGCCGCTCGTACATCATGCTGAGATATGAATTTAGTCCTTGGCCCCAGGTATCCCTGTATGCTTTCTCCTCAATGATCGACTGCTCTTTGGTCACTTTCACGTCACCGTCACCAATCTGCGACGTGAATGAGAAATCTGCCCCTGTCGCAAACGGTGGATCGATGCAGATCAGGTCAATCTTGCCGGCAAAGTGCTCCAGCAAGGAGCCCATCACGTACAAGTTGTCGCCCCAGATAAGCTTGTTACGCCAGCCGTCGCCCTCGCCAGCCATCTGCTCTTCTTCGGCCTGCCAGTAGTCAAAGAGGGTACCTACGTGGCCGGCAAGTTCTTCTTTGTGCCGCTCGCGGGTAGCGCGGGTCTCATTGACCCCCTCGATGACCTGGAAGGGCAGGTTGACGCGGCGGGGCGGCACCAGGTTGCCCTCTTCGTCGTATTTGCCGGGCCAGACAAGTTCGGTGCGGGTGATTTCGATTTTGGGCATCGTGGACTACTCCTCCTATTCTACTGCATTCAGGCTCTCCTCGGAGGTCGCCGGGGGGCGGCGAATGCGCGTTCTGCTCTCGTCGGCCACCGCCAGACAGCCAGCCAAGGGCCTCAGTCCGTGCTCTGCCAGAACGCGTCGGATAACACGCGCGACTGCTTCTCGGCCTTTGCCGCGAGGTCTGATAAGCAAAATGCCGGGATGAGTGCCTGGTACAAACCGACGCACATCTGAGAAATCAAGGTCCAGCGTGATGAAGAAGCGCCCGGTATCGCAGACGTGTTGCCACACCACTGGATCCTTAGCCCCGGACAGACCTTGCTCGGTTACCCGCTGCGTCACGTGGCCGGCATCACGCACCAACTGGGCGTGCGATTGCCCCAGGTTCTCGTCGAGTTTGACCTTCACGCTGGCACAGTTCCCAGTGGAATGAGCTCTTCCTCTCTGGCCAACACAGCAGCGTAGGCGATGGCAACCTGCACGTCCTCTATGACGAGGGGCGGATACTCGGCCACGATCTCTTCCGGCGACAGCCCTTCGGCCAGGTTGTCGAGGATTACCGTGACCATAATGCGTGTGCCCTGGATGCAAGGCTTGCCGTGGCAGATGTCCGGGTTCACGCTGATCCTATCCAGTAGCCTGTTGTTCATGTCTCAACTCCTTGTCTAGAGTCACAGGTCGACGCGCTCATTTCTCACTCGCGCTCCTCGCGGGTGGCACGGGTCTCGTTGACCCGCTCGATGACCTGGAAGGGCAGATTGACGCGGCGGGGCGGCACCAGGTTGCCATCGTCGTCGTATTTACCGGGCCAGACAAGTTCGGTGCGGGTGATTTCGATTTTGGGCATGGTTCAACTCCTCAAGGCTATGCTGATTTACGACCCTCAAAACTCTGCCATCCGTGCAGACGATTGGGCCTTCTTTTGCACCCAGCGCTGGATCAATGGCACCTGGAAACGGTAGCCATCGTCGGTTGGCTCTAACAGTTCTCGGCGGCACAGAGAGTCGAGCACCGCCGCATTGGCGGATTCAAGCTTGCCAACAGCAATCTGGCATAGGACACCCCGTTCTGCCAAACTGGCGCTGTTCCAAATCTCATCGAAGTACTCGCCGCCGTGCTCCAAGGCGTCATCCAGCACTGCCTGTACATCGGCCTCGGTGGCAGTGCGCCGTTGGGCCACGTTGAGACGGTTGACCAGTTCGGCACAGAGCAGTTGCACCAGGAAAGGTTGAGCATGAGTCAGTTGCAGGATGGCTTCCACTGCTTCCGCTTCATAGCGCATGTGCTGTTCAAAGTCCGGGATGGGATGTTCAATCAACTCCCGTGCCTCCTCGGGCCTGAGATAACTGATGTGCAAACGGCGGGAGTTGATCAGGTAGTCACTCCAGTAAGGCGCCTTTTCTTCTAGGTGCGATCCGGCCAGCAACAGTGTCCAGCGCCGGCGGTGTTCCAGCAGGTCGCGCAAGAAGTTGAGCACCGCCCGGCTGCCGGTTGCGGCGATTACTTCCTCCAGGCGCTGGAATTCGTCTAAACAGAGCAAGAAGCTACGCCCACGGGCGGTCTGCTCGGCTTGGCGCAGCCATACGCCCAACACCACAAAAGGGTCGGCCTGGAAATCGGCCAGGGCCGGCGATGGCAAGATCAAGTTACGGCCGCGGCGGGCGCTGTCTACAATGTCCTGTGCGATCTGATAGGCCAGGCCGGTGTTAGTTGCCGCTGCCGCAGCCCTATGCACGTTGACTCTCACCGGCACTAGATCCGCTGGCAGGCGTTGGGGCAGATACGCGATCAGGGAGGTCTTGCCGGTGCGCCGCTGACCGTGCAGGAGCAGTATCGGCGGCTGTGGCGCCAGCAATAGTACCTCAATCTCGGTGAAAATGTCGTCGCGCCCCTTGAACAACCGGTCAGCTTCTTCAGGCCGTAGATGGGGGCCGGCAAGGTAAACCGGCGGGATTTCGTCTTCCCGTGTCCCTTCCTGCTGTAGTATGCGGATAGCGGCTGCTAAAACATCATGCCAGCGATCAATGGCGTAACCATACCGGGACGTAAACATCGGGTTGCCCGTCACCAGACTTTCGCGTAGCGTACGCAACTGGCTAATCTGTCGCTCCAACCCCACTTGCTGACGATAACGGGTAGTGAACCTCAGCGCGGCTCGCACACCCTGGCTCACATCGAGCAATGCCGGCAGAGTCGGACCTAGTTCTGGCGGTGGAGGCTGGGAGATCCAGCGTAGCTGGTCGCTCACAGTCGCAATGGCGCGGGTAGTGTCGCAGCGCGCCAACTGGTCCAGTGCGATCAAGACCTGAGCCTGGCGGGCGGCAGCCTGCTGGCGTGAATGAGTGGTCAGGTAGTCAATGGCCTGGCGGGCACCGGCCTGGTTATATCTGTACGCCTGGGCCAGGAATCGGCCCAGCAACGGGAGCGGCAACACGATGAACTCGTCGTAATAGATGGGCAACCAGTGCAGAACCTGACCAGCACGCTCTCCCCGAGCCGCCAACCATAGTCCAACCATCCAAAGGGCTTCGATAGGCCAGAAGCAAAGGCGCAGAGTGCAAGCTACCATAGCCACGCCGAACGCCACGCCGAACGCCACGCCGACCGCCACGCCGACCGCCACGCCGACCGCCACGCCGCCCGCCACGCCGCCCGCCACGCCAAAGAGCAAAGGGAGCCATTCTACCAGTTGTGTCGTATCAAGGGAGAGAAGCGCCAAGACACGGGCTACAACATCAAGTAAGTTTCGAGCGGTGACTGGCGCTAGTGACTGTAGTACGCGAAAAAGGATAATCCCGCCAACAAGCACCAACATGAGGTAGAGCAGGAAATCTATCCACTTGTCAGTAATTCCGGCAGCGAGACGCTTGGCCAGCCATACGCCGACGGCAAAGGGCAGCACGAAGGCCAATGAATCAAACCAGTCAAAGGTTTGTCCAGCCAGCGTGATGAGCCCGCCTACCAGGATTACAGTCAGCAATGGTACCATCTGGGCCAAATGTGCGGACTGTTGGGCGTAGCGTGCCAGCTCAAGGTTGGCAGCGAACTCATCACGCAAGCGGAACGGGTTACTGATGGGTCCCAAATCAGGATGGATACGTCGCAGATATGCGGCCAGCGTAAAAGGTTTGAAATAGGCCCAGTAGAGCAAACGGGCGCACTCAGCCCAGTAGGTAATCCATCGCTCCCAACGCGAGGCGTTCATTGCGATCCTCCTCCAAGTCCCAACACCTGGAGCAACCATGTCAGGAACTCGTGCATGGGTAACACTCCTGTCAGAAACAGTATCACCAACAGCAAGATCAAGATGCCCACAATCCAGTTGCGAACATCATCCCAGGTGGCACCCAGCCAACCGGCGGTGCGGCCCAACCAGGCAGGAGCCTGCCACACCTGCCGGGCCATCCACTGTCCCAAGCGTCGCCGCAGTCCTCGGTAGGGTCCTGCTTGGCGACGGAATTGAGCGCGCACCCAATCCTCGCCTCGGCCAGTAGCCTGCGCTTCACAGACGTAGTACGCTGCCATCTGCAAGAAGAAGGGATGGCGTCCGCCCAGCGACAGGGCCAATTCCTGATCACGTACGCCCAACGCCGGTGGTCCACCGGTAACGTCTGCCGGCAGCATCACCAACTCGCGAGCTTCATCTTCAGGGAACTCCTCCAAATAGAGCGTATTGCCCAGGTTGAAGAAGCGGGACACAAAACGAAATCGGCTACCGTAGTAGATCAATGACTTGGCTGAGGCGATGATCAGCATGAGCAGTTGGTCGTCCATCAAGGCCCGCAGCCCGTCGTAGAAGCGGTCGTCGAATTCGTCTGGGGCTTCCAGTAGCGCCTCGAATTCATCCAGGCAGAGAACGGTACGGAGGTCTGCCTCAGCAAGTGCCTGCAGGCTCTTACTGAAGGTGACTAGCTCAGTGCATGTGACAGGCCAGGCCGGCAACGTGGCTGCGTCTGGGTGCTGGCTGAGAGCTTGCGCTATGGCGCTGCCAACCTTTTGTAGGAAACCAGCCACTGTACGGACCCGGGCATCTTGCAAACTCACCTGCCCTACGAGGAAGCGCTGCGGGTTATCAAGCCGTTGGTAGTAGGTCTGGTAGACATGGTAAATCAGAGAACTCTTACCAATACGCCGCCCGCCCACAACCGCCACACTGGTCATCTGTGTCCCCGCCATGCGCTGTGTGATGAAGCGCAACTCCGCCTTGCGACCGACGAAGCGGGCTGGATTTATGATCTTGCCACCGAAATAGAACGGGTTAGTGGTGGATGTTGAAGGAATGACCATGATTCAGTGCTCCATATTCCAGTCCTTATTTGGAGAAAAGGCCAGCGTTCTCATGTTTACTGTACAAGCTTATCTCGTTTGCAAGCTGATTGTTCCCTGTCGCTGACAGTATACCCTGAAGTCACACTCCCCACACACCTTCACCTCCGGTACTTCTTGCACGGCAAAGTCGCGGGCCAGGATTTGGGCGACCACACTATCGAAGTAGGCCCCGGCCTGGGCTACTTTCTCCGGTTCATAAGGAAAGAACATCAGTGCCTCCTCTCGCTGGGCCTCGCCGGTCCAGTAGAGAGCCAACCGCTCTGGGCGCTTGCCGTAGCGCTGCTCCAGAATGTGGGCGTAGATAAGCAACTGCTGATGATAGTGGGTCAGCCGTCGGTCGTCCTCCTGTGGGCGGGGTTGCGACTTAAAGTCCAGCAACTCCAACTTGTTGTCTTCGCCCAGCAGCAGGTCCACCCGGCCTGTGAGAATGTACTGCTCCTTCTCCAGGGAGACGTCCACCTCGGTCTCGATGACCTGTGGCATTCGATCCTGATTTTGGTTGAAGTAGTTCATCACCTGCTGGAAGGCCACATCGCGTTGGGGCTGGCTGATGGGGCGGTAACCGGCGTTGACCAGGCTGCGAAAATTGGCCTCGAACATACCGGGAATGGCCATCTTGATCAAGGGTAGCGACTGGCCCTCCAGCACCCAGCGATGGATGTCTTCGATGGTTTGATGCACCAAAGCCCCGAAAAAGATCTCGGCCGAACGGGAGGGAGCAAACTCGTACTCGCGGAAGAACTGGTACTGGCGCGGGCAGGTTTCGTAGACCTTGAGGTGGTTGGTGAAAGAGAAAGATTTCTTCAGGGGCACCCGTTCCTTGAGCTCAAAGTGCTGCGCGGCCAGCAGGTCTTGCTGCACGTAAGGCCACTGGGGCAGCCCCTGCCATAAAGGATTGAAGTGTGGCTTGGGCGTGTCGGTGGTGGTCAGCATCAGCAGTTTCTCGGCCCGGGAGAAGGACACATAGTGCAACCGCATACGGTCGAATTCGGTGATACGCTTCTCCGGCTCAAAGGGCTCGCGGTGGTAAAATGGTCCCAGCAATCGGTCTACCTGTTTGCCCGAAGAGATATTGGTCGCCAGAGAGCCAACAATCACCACCGGGAACTCTAACCCCTTACTCTGATGGATGGTCATCACCTGGACGTGGCCGGAGGGGAAAGGGCGGTCAGGGTCCTCGTACTCATTGATGCCGCCCAGGTACAGGAAGCGCAGGAAGCTGTTGAAGAAGCGCAGCCGCAGGAAGCCCCGGTTGGCGTAGGTGATCACACTATAGCGGTAGTAATGCTGGAAAACCGCCAACAGTTGGCTAAAGATGGCCAGGTTGCGGGCGCGGTTCTCGTTGCCCATCATGGCGGCAAAGGGCTCGTGGGCGATAAATTCGTAGAGGTAATCGGCCAGGTGACGGTTCAGAGTCTGGCCCTCACGTAGCGCTTCGATCTCGGCCACCCGCCGTTGCAATACCTGGGCCAGGGGGTGATCGGCCACCACACCGGCCCGGGCCAGAGTGGTCAGACAGCCGTCCACGTAATCGGCCAGTTCACGCAAGGCGTAACCACTCAGGTTGCCTCGATTGTCTCCATACCAGCCCAGCAGCACGGCGAAGCAGCCTGCCATCAGGCGCACCTCTTCGTTCTCAAAGTAGGCCCGGGCGCGTGGGGCGAAGGCCGGGATGCTGTGTTGTTCCAGGGCCTGAACGTAGGGGCCAGAATGGTCGGTGCGCACGCTGTGCAAGAGCAACGCCACCTGATTATAGTCCTCGATCATCTGCTTCTCCTTGAGGAAAGCCACCAGATCGGCAACTCGATTGGCTTCATCGGTCCGATCTACGCCCCAGATAGCGAACACAGCAGGGTAGTCGGGGTGCTCATCGTTTTGGTTGGGCTCGATGGTTTTGGTGTAGCGAAAGTCAAAGGGCGAGTTGGGATTCGACCAGTCGCAGCCGGCCATAAAACGGTTATAGCCCGCGATGATCCGCTCATGCGAGCGGTAGTTCACAGTTAGGCGGACCTGCGGGCAGGGGTTAAAGTGCTTGCCGAACTCTAGGATGTTGCGGACCGTCGCCCCCCGGAAGCGGTACAGGCTCTGGTCATCATCGCCGACCACACACAAGTTATCTTGAGGAGCGGCCAGACGGAGCAATAGTTGTTCCTGGATGTAGTTGGTATCCTGGTATTCATCTACGAGCACATAGCGCGCTTCAGCGTGAACCTGCGTGGCGATGTCCTGTTGCGTTAGCAGATCGTAGAAAACCTTCTGTTGGTGGGCAAAGTCCAATCGGTTGCGTGCCCGCAGGTTTTCTTCGTAGCGTTGATAGGCCAGGCCCAGTTGCAGCAGAAATGAATCGTCGCTGGCGACCAACGCCCCAGGATCTACCAACTCCTCAGTCATCTTGTTGAAGAATTCCGTCAGCCCCTTTATGGTCGTCCAGCGGGTGGACCACTTGCCCAGATACTTACCTTCTGCATCCGGCTCGCCAACGATCTCGTCAAAATTCTCGAACAGAAAGAGGGCCTGGGTCAGCTCATCCAGCACCTCGTAGCCAGTGCCCAGCCAGGTGTGGTGGCGAAAGCGGGTCAGGTAATTGTTGCAGATGCCGTGAATGGTGCCCACCTGGAGCTGCGAGAGGTCGCCCGTGTAGCCAAGGGTGCGGGCTGCCTGGGCTACCCGGTCCCGCAGCTCAAAGGCGGCCTTTTCGGTGAACGTGCAAAGCACAATCTCCTTTGGCTCAGCCTTGCCTTGCAGCAAGATGTTCAAGGTGCGCACCACCAATACCAGCGTCTTGCCCGACCCCGGCCCGGCGATGATCAGCAACGGGCCGTCGGTCCGAGCCACAGCCTCCCGCTGGGCCTCGTTTAGAAAGGGATAGTGTTGCTCGATAGCAGGGTGCAATTCTAAACTCATAGCAGGCCGTTTTCACGAAAGCTAAAGTGAGCATCCTGGGACACGATGATATGATCGTAGACAGAGATGCCCATCGTCTTTGCTGCCAGAACCAGACCGCGCGTAAGAGTCTTGTCGAATTCTGAGGGCGTAACGTTGCCGTCAGGATGGTTATGGACGAAGACGAGATTCGAGGCTTTCGACTTGAGGGCGTGCTCCATCACCTTACGGGGATAGACAGCCGCCTGGTCAATCGTCCCTTCGGCAATGAGTTGTTCATCCACGATGGCAAACTTGCCATCCAGATAGATCACCCGAAACTGCTCGTTACTCTGAGCACCCATGCGGGCCATGCAGTAGTCAATCAAGCTTTCCGGGGTGTCCAGGGTAAAATCTGTTCGGGTCTTTTGTTGCAGGTAGCGGGTGGCTGCCTCTTTGATAAAGCGGATCATGGTGACTGCGACCGGTCCCACGCCCTCCACGGCCAGGAGCTCCTCTTCGGGGGCATCGAGGACTTCTTTGAATGAACCGAACTTGCCGACTAGTTCCTTGGCAATAGGTTTGACATCCTTAACAGGGATGGCGAACATGAGAAGAAGCTCCAGAGCTTCGTAGTCTTCCCGAAAGACGTCCAGTCCAAACTGGCGAAACTTGGCTCGTACTCGTTCACGGTGGTGCAGGTAGTGTGGCTTTCTCGTCATAGGACACCGTCATGCCGGATGAACAGTCGCCTGCGCGTCTGGGTACACGCCGTAGTGGTCGGTCAAGAGGAAGGCTGAGACCATAAGAGCCGCTTCTCCTGCTTGACACAGAAAGCGGCTCTCTGGTATCATCTCAGAGCCTGGCCTTCCTGAGCGAAGCAGGAAGGGGGCATTGTCATCATGAAGGGCCACCGCGCTCGGAACGCGGTCGGTCCCTTTTTCCTTTCCCCTCAGGCCCCATCGCTCTTGAGGGGGTAGGTTACGGTCTGGCTGATTTAATTATATCATGCATTGTGAGAAAATGCAATAGGAAACAAGTAATAAGGGATAGGGTGCAGACTGCCGTGCGCGCCCCAAAAGGCGCTTGAAAGGTCCTGGTTTAGCCGCGTCGCTGCCTCAAGCAGGCCCAAAACGGGCGTTTCTTGCCTTATATATTTTAGCACACTTCTGTTAGGGTAGAGTTAGAGAAAGGTTAGAATTTTGTTTGAAATTCGCAGGGAGACCACCCTCTGAACGGCTGCGATAACATCTACACGTCCAGATTTCGCACACTCTTGGCATGGGCCTGGATGAAGCGCTTGCGGGGCGGGACGCTGGAACCCATTATCATGTCCAAGGAACACAAAGGTCCGTACGCCCCTTGTTCTTTGGGATCGATCTACTCGTGGCGATAGAATTCGATAGCAATCAGTTCCTTGAGTGTGGTAAAATCACGCGTGTCGCGCGTCAACAAAGTACGCCCGGTGAGTTCTGCACTGGCAGCAATTGCCGCATCGGGTAGCGACAACCTGTCTAACCCGATCTGACGCCGCAGTTGTCCCGCCCGCCGGGCAATCGCGCCGTCCAAAGGCACTCGTTCCAACAAGGCCAGCATTGCCTCGTGCCGTTCTTCCTCGCCAGCTCGGATGCCCTGCCACAACTCCAGTTCGGTAATGGTGGAAAAAGCGCCGGTAGCCTCTCCGTTCAGGATCCTCTCGATGTAGGGGGTCACCCCTGGCCGGTCGTGGTAGTAGTCAATCAGAGCCACACTATCAAGCATCCAGCCGGGCATGTTCCAGTTCCTTATCTCTTTCTATCAGGCCAGTCCGGCTGGCGGTCAGGTAGCTGTCTGGGTCTCGGTCGGCCCACATGCCCCGCGCGGCCCGGGCCAGAGCGACCAGTTTTTCCCGCGAACGCTCCTTGGAGGCAAGATCGATCTCGCCGGCCACCCAGCGGGCTAACAAGTCACGTATCACTTCACTCACCGCCACATTTTCTCTCAGAGCTTTGATCCTGGCCCGGTGAAAGATGGACTCTGGGACGTTAATCGTGGTGCGATGCATATTTTCACTCCATATATATGTCTGTATGCGTCAAGTATACCCCATTTCGTTCCCGTTGTCAATGAACCTACCTGACGCAAGTTGAGCCGGACGGTTACCTTGAACGAAAGCCAACAGGTAGAGCCGTGGAAAGGCTTCTCTGATCAGGCGGCGTTGGATCATGACATGTTTCTCACGAATGTATCCCCACTCTACGCTGTCTCGGCCAGCGCCTCGGCCGGGTAACGGGCGGTGAGGGCCTCAGCGACCCGCTCCCGCTGTTCCCGGTCCAGGGTGACCAGGGTGCTGCCAAAGCGCAGGGCCGATAGCTTGCCCCAGGTAACAGGGTGGCACAGATCGGCCACGCTCCGCTCTTTGGAGGCGGTAAAGGCGAACTCTTGCATCAACTGTGCGGCGGTTTCGCGGAAGCTGGGCGGGCAGTTCTCGTCGGCGGGGTCGGGCCACAGGGCAGCGCAGAGCACGGCCCGGCAGCCGTCCAGCGGTCGCCGCGCCCACCAGATGTGCAGCGTGCAGATGTGCCCGTGCCGGATGGATTTCTCGCGCCGGGCGTGGGCGATGATGCGCTTGATGGGCAGGTCAACTTCGATGAGGCGTTTGGGGTATGGGGTCATCCAGCAGTCTCCGTGCCTACCAGATGTGCGGGGGGGAGATATGCCCGTGGCGGATGGATTTCTCACGCCAAGCATGGGCGTGGCACACCTTTGCGAGGGATAGATTATAGGTTGGTCGTGTGCAGTCCCCGTGCTTCCAGTAGGCGGACGGCTTCCCAGGAACTGATGTCCAGTTGCTCCGCCAGGTAGCCTAGACTGCACTCACCTTGTTGGAACATCTCGTACAACTCGGCCAACTTTTGTTCAAAACCTCGTCGCACCAGGTCTTCCAACACCGGCGATGGGTTAGGGACCGCTTCACGCAACAGCCGCTGGCTAATGTCTTCTATTTGCGGCTCGGTAGGATAATGAACTACTTTAGACATCTTCGGTCTCCAGTCCTCAATATGGTCAGGGTGTGAGGCACAAAGCCGCCCGAAAACCTGTGCTGCACGGCTTTGACCACATCCTCGGCTAAAGCTCGCCTCCACAACTTGCGCTCGACCAGCTCAATGACCATGTCTAGAAACAAGCAGCAGGGGATATCGCACCGTTGGCCGACCACGTAAGCCAGCCGATCATCCGTGACCAGAAAATCCAGTTCGTCTGCTTTATCCAGATAGAGGGCAATGCTCTCTTTCTCACCCGATCCCAGCCTATAATGGCCCAGCACGTTATCGGAGGGCAGACTTGTCGGGATGACCTCAATGCGCCCTTCACCAATGATACGGTCAGCCAAGCGCGCATCCGGGAACCTGGCGCGGGCCGCGAGCACTTCCTGGTGAACCGCCATCGGAACGCGCAAGGCACACACTTCCAGGACACTTTCGATGGCTGGGCCGTCTTGGGTCATAGCCTGGCAACAGGTGATCAAAGCATTTGCATCAAAGACCAGTTCAAGCATAACTTTTCCTTTCACTGTGCATTATAGCATTAGTTACCAGGAAAGACAACCTCCATATAGTGAAAGGTGAACCGATGATTCAAATCAATGCGCCCCTCCCACACGTCGGGCACGCCCTGGACACGCTTCACACCCAACGAGGGATGGCGCGGGTTCTCCTTGAACAGCATGAACGCCTTGGCCGCTTTTGCCTGAATCTCGCGCGGCAACCCGGCTGCCGCTTTCTTGAATCGCTTTGTGCGGACGTATCTCATCGCGGCCAACTGAGGTCGTCAATCAAGTCTTCCATCGTGTCAAAGCTTTCGTGACGTCCGGCCGCCAGGTCAGCTTCCGCTTCGCGCTCGCCGGCTTGCCATTCCTCCGTCCAGAACCAGGCTTGGTCTTCGGCGGTCGCCAATGTCTCACGCAGGTAATCGGCGAGCGCGCCAGCCATATCGGGCGTGATTTCCAGGGTCTCGCGGGCGGCGCTGGCCAGTCGAGCCCGGCGCGCAAAAGACTGTACCTTGTCGAGTATGGGACGTTCTATCACTGTGCTCATTGTTCACCATCCTTTCGCCATCTTTTTGTGGAATGGGTTTCTTCCAGGTTCCAATGATGGTTTCGGCGTCTGATATTTTATCACTGCCCTACCGGGGCGCAACTGCAAGCGGGGTCGGGCCACAGAGCGGCGCAGAGCACGGCCCGGCAGCCGTCCAGTGGTCGCCGCGCCCACCAGATGTGCAGCGTGGAGATGTGCCCATGGCGGATGGATTTCTCGCGCCGGGCGTGGGCGCTGATGCGTTTGATAGGCAGATCTACTTCGATGAGGCGTTTAGGGTAGGTCATCGTCCCCCAGATCGTCCTCCAGGAAGAGGGGTCATGCGAATGCGATATACGCATACGTTACGCCTCTGAAATCTCGTAGGAGTAGACCTTCTCAGCCTGCAAGACGGCGCTAGCATAGCCCAGGCATGCCTGAATGTCTTCGCGCGTGAGTCCAGGATAGTTGCGCAGAATTTCTCCTTCGCTCCATCCCTGAGCCAGAAGGTCAATGATGAACTCCACGGCCAGGCGTGTGCCCTTCACAACGGGTTTCCCCACAAGAATTCCTGGATCAACAACAATTCGATCTTGCCAATTCATCGCACACCTCCCTCAGCCAACTCTAGCGTGTGAACAGACTCGTCGGCCAGCCAAGCGGCATACGCCAGCGCCTGACGGATGTCATCCGGTTCCATGTAGGGATATTCGGCCAGGATTTCCTCGGTGCTCATCCCGTTCGCCACCAGGTTCACGATCAGCGACACCGTGACCCGCATCCCACGAATGCACGCGCGTCCCCCCATCACATTGGGATCAAAGGTAATGCGATCAAAGCCTAACATCGTCTTTTCTCCATCTCAATCACTATTCTTTCTTGACGTCACTGGTGCCTTTGCGGTTCAATCCTTACCGCCACTTGTTCAGCCAGCGCACTTGACTGATCCAATCCTCCGCTTGCGTCTCCGCGAGGAGTCGGTCCAAAGCCGCGATCAGGTCAGATAAGGTCCAACTGGCTTGAGCGGCCAGAATGATGCCGCCATGCCGGGGGTAACGCTGGGCCAGGACCACGAAATCGCGAACGTTGAAGGTAAAGATGCAGCGTCCCTGGGCGGTGGCCTGCAATAACAGAGTTTCATCGCTGGCGTCCGCCGCCATCCACTCGTTCGGGGTTCGCGTCACATCATGGCCGTGCGCGACCAGGGCCGCTTGCAGCGCCTTGATAGATGCGTCAGCATCCAAGTGCAGCCGGGGCTTAGACATAGGTCTCTTCTATAGCCTGCTCAGCCGCGATGGCGGCCTCTATTTCCGCGCGGTGGGCCTCGTAGAACGCCAGGGCTTCGTTCACCTGGGCCTCGGTCAGGCCATACTCGGCGGCGATGTGGGCGGGCGTCAGTTCCCACCGCTGAGCGGCCACCACCACCGTTTGAACGCGAATGCCTGTCCCGCGCAGGACAGGCACGGGCTGTCCCGCAGCGCCGCGACGGTACGTGAGGTGCGGAAAGGCCAGGTCATCGAGACTCTGGCTGAGCGAGCCTACCTTCTCTGCCACGGCCCACATGATGAACTGGTTAAGCGAGACGCCTTGATTGGCCGCCCATTTTTCCGCTTCTTCTTTCAATTGAGCCGGCAAGTTCAAAGGGTATCGCGCCATCGGTCCCTCCTGATTCCGAAACACTTCTGTTTAGACATCACAGAGCACATCGTATAACATATCATACAATAGATTCTGGATGCTGTCAAGTTGATACCCTTTTTACCGCCAAGGCGCAAAGATTCCTGGATTTTATTTCCTTGGCATCCTTCGCGTCCTTGCGATTCAACTTTTGAGACCCATGCACCTGCGGGCCTTTCTGAGCAATTCGACCAACGGCATCAAATCGTCCAGCGTGGCGTGCTGGCGGACGTGCTCGGCTAGCATCGTCTTGTAGTCGTGGGTCTGGCCGCCCTTCTCCACCGGCTTGCCGTTGATGACGAGCTTACATCTTTACGCTGGAATCGTTCCTCGACCGCGTCGGGATACTGGCGCACAAAGGGGACGATGAGCGCCTGGGGCAGCATGTCCTCAATTTCCACGTCCCAACTCTTGCCGCCTCTATTCGTGTGATTCGTCTATTCGCGTCATTCGTGATTCAACTGTCTTGCGCTGTCCGGCACAGCACCGGTTGGGTTTTGGCATCCAGAATCCCGCGCAGGCTCCGTTTACGGCTGTGGCGGGCCAGCAGGTCCTCGTACCAGGCCACAAACTCATCTACGTGTCCTGCGTGCACGGCGATTTCGGCCAGCAACGCGCAGTAGTAAGCCGCCGTGTCGTAGCGCTTGCTGCCAGCGGCGACGTGCGTCTCCAGGATGGCCCGGTAGAGATGTTCGGCTCGCTGAATGTAGAGCGCACGTTGCGGTGGGGTCAAATCTGGCGTATGCAAATGGTCGCGCAGGAAACGGGCATATTCGTTGTACGCAGCCTTGCCGTCGAGGTCCGTTCTGACTTGAGGCACGTACTCACCGTCCACCGACTGACCATGCAGCGCGGTCAGCAAGTGCGCCTTGGCGACCAGCTTGAGTTCGTCCAGAGCGCCGTAGCCGCTCAGGTTCTCGACCACACCAAAAGCCGACTCGTAATCGCTGGCGTACAGGTAGACTCGACAGAGCAAGGAACGCTGGCCTGCCTTCTGCCCGAGGTGAGCGATGACCCCGATGGTGTATTCCTGGGCTGCCGACTCGCCCAGTTGTTGAGCCAGTTCCAATGCGGCCAGGTAGTCCTCAAACTCGGCGCTTTCCTCAAAGACAACACGACGCTGAGCAAAGGCCGCAGGCAGGTCGCCCAATTGCTGTTGAGCCCAGGCCATCCGGTTGCGCACGACGCCGGGAGCCAGGTTAGGCAACTGATCGCCGTGGGGGTAGCGGTAGGCACGAGGGCGGGACGGCAGGGCCAGTGCTGCTGCTCCAAAGCGCAGCAGTTCCGTCCATGCCTCTTGCGCCGTGCAACCCTCCAGCAAAGGCATGTACAGATCCGGGTAGCGGAACCGAAAGCGGACGCACAGCTCAACTGCAGCCCCGGGTCCGTCCAGCGCGCGGATCAGGCGGATGAGCAATCGCAACGGGAGTGGGGCGACCGGCCATTCCCCTTTCGGGGCTGGCGACGAGTCCAGTTCCGCTACTTTTTCTTCCAGATGACGCTGCAGTGCAGCGACTGGCTCCTGAGCACCTTCCGCCTGGCAGGACTGGATTAGATATTGGGAAAGGTCCTGCCAACCCTCCGAGCGCGACTCCAGAAAGGCCAATGCCCGAGGTGCAAACCGTTCTGGCTCCGTCGCCGACGCCTGGCGCAACGCGACAAAGAGCCGTTCGACCAGTTGGCGGTCGTTGAATCCCAACTCGCTCAACGGATTGTCCACGCCAAACATGTCGTAGCCCTGGTCAGGCAGCAGCAGCCCCAACAGTTGCTCGTAAGCGTCTGCGGCCACGTCGAACCGGCCAGACTCATAGTACGAGCCGGCCGCCCCCAACAGCCCTTTCAATTTGGACATGCCAATGTGGTACGCAATGTCGTACTCGTCAATGTACCCCCGTTGTACATGGTAGTCGCGGTCTACGGGGTCATCTCCAAAGTATTCGGCGGCCTCCTCGTCGTAGTACTCACCGATGGCTGCGGCGGCGACGAACGTCCCCACATCGGCCAGGAATGACTCCGGCGAAGGGTAACGCAGGTCGGCTGTAGCCAGGTCGGACGGCGCAACTTGCTCCCAGAAGCGGCGACGGGTTGCTTCGTCTATTTGCTGGAGCAGGTCCATCAGCAGGTCAACCAGTTCATCGGCCGACTTTTTGGTGAGATGCTGGCGTATCTGGGTCAAAGTGTCTGTCTGAGTGTGCATGACGTTTCTCCTCTACGCTGTCTCGGCCAGCGCCTCGGCCGGGTAACGGGCGGTGAGGGCCTCAGCGGCCCGCTCCCGCTGTTCCCGGTCCAGGGTCACCAGGGTGCTGCCAAAACGCAGGGCCACGGCGGCATAAACGGCATCGCTGCCCCGCAGACGGTACTGGGCCGCCACGCCGGCCGCCTGCTGCGCCAGCGACGTATCCAGCGGGACCAACACCAGGTGGGGCAGACGGCTCAAAGTGGCCGCGAACTGGCGCGCCAGGTCCTCGTCTTCCCGCCCCCGGCTGACGGCGGCGGCCACCTCTGGCAGCAACAAGGTCGGCACGATGATGGGCACCGACTGCTCCTGCAGCCAGGCCAGCAGGCGATGGCTTTCCTCGTGCCCCACCTCGTAGGGATTGAAAGCGTTCAGGAAGACACTGGCATCCACGGTGTAGGTTGTCGCCATCACTCTCTCCTAGCACGCATCTCTGACAGTAACTCGGCGCTGGTCCGGGGCGAACGCCATCCCCGGCCGATCTCCTCGCCCAGTCGGCTCAGTTCTTCCCACACGGCGATCCCACGCTCGCTGCCAGCCACCGCCTCGGCCTGCGTTGCTTCATCCAGCGGAAGCAACACACCCACTGGCCGCCCCCGGTAGGTGATGACATACCGGGCACGTCGCTCCCGCACGTTTCGGATGATCTCCGAGGCGCGGGCTTTGAGCTCTCGCACACCAACGTCAGGCATAGCTCCTCCTAAAATGCCAGATCTAATGGAAAAACCGGGTTTCTGTAGTCCCTTTTGTGACTACATTATACCCGAATCAGGGAGGATGTCAACTCACGGATACATCCTCCCCAGCAGCCGGGGGAAGGGGATGGTCTCGCGGATGTGGTGGATGCCACAGATCCACATAATAGTCCGCTCCACCCCCAGACCAAAACCAGAGTGGGGCACCGAGCCGTACTTCCGTAAGTCCAAATACCATTCATAGGCCGCACGAGGCAGGTTGTGCTCCTCGATGCGCCGTTCCAAGAGTTCATAGCTGGCCGTGCGCTGGCCGCCGCCGATGATCTCACCGTAACCCTCAGCAGCCAGGAGGTCCACTGACTTGGAAACCTCGGGCCGCCCTGGTTCCTCCTCCATGTAGAAAGCCTTGCATTGAGTGGGGTAGTGGTGCACAAAGACTGGCTTCTCGAAACGGTCGCCCACAGCCACCTCGTGCGGAGCGCCGAAATCGTCGCCCCACTCGATGGGCACGCCCTCTTTGTTCAGGATCTCTACCGCCTCGTCGTAGCTGATGCGCGGGAAGGGCGGGACGACTTTTTCCAGGAGGGTCGTGTCCCGCTCCAGTACCTTCAACTCGTTGGCCCGGTTCTTTAGCGTGGTTTGGACGATGTAGCTGACGAACTCTTCTTCCACTCTCATGCACTCGTCCAGGTCGGCGTAGGCCATCTCCGGCTCGACCATCCAGAACTCCATCATGTGGCGGCGGGTTTTGGATTTCTCGGCGCGGAAGGTGGGGCCGAAACAATAGACCCGGCCAAAGGACATGATGTCGGCTTCGTTGTACAGTTGCCCGCTCTGGGTCAGATAAGCCGGCTCCCCAAAGTAATCCGTGGCAAAGAGGGTGGTGGTGTCCTCGCAGGCCGAAGGGGTGAGAATAGGTGTGTCCACGTTGAGGAAGCCGTTGCCGTCCAGCCAATCGCGAATAGCACGGATGACCTCGGCACGCACCCGCAGGATAGCCCACTGGCGCGAGGAACGCAACCACAGGTGGCGGCGATCCATCAAAAACTCAACGCCGTGCTCCTTGGGGGCGATGGGGTATTCCTCGGCCAGTTGCACTATCTCGATGTCCCTGATGGATAGCTCGTACCCGCCGGGGGTGCCCGGGGCTCGCTCGTCGGCCCGCACCGTGCCCGTGACGATGAGAGACGACTCCTGAGTCACTCCCTGGGCTGCCTCAAAGACCTCTGGTGGGACCTCTTTCTGAAAGACCACCCCTTGCACCAGACCGGTGCCGTCCCGCACTAGCAGGAACTGCAACCGGCCCTTGTCGGTCTTGTTGTAGAGCCAGCCCTTGATGGTCACCTCCTGGCCTTCCCAATTGGCAATGTCCTCAATGTAAATGTTCTTGGCCAAATCGCACCTCCAAACCCGAGTATTTTATGAGACAGGAAATCCACTGCCAATTATTATAACACATCGTCCACAGATTGTCACCCATGAATCAGACTTCCAAAGTCTCCGAGACTTTGGAAGTCTGATCGCGCATGTCCACGGTTGAGAAAAGCAAGGGGCTACGGGCGGTAGTTTTTCATGATGAGAGGGAGGAATTTCGGCAGAGAAGGTACGGTGGTAGTGGCCGTGCGCTCGGTGACGTAACCGAAATCGTCTTCCAGACGCATCACGTTACGGATGGTCAGGCCAGCCCTGGTGGTGCTGACCACCGCCCCATAGGTGATGGTGACGGGCGAGCCAAGGCCGAGGGAACCCGACCAGGTGACCTTTTCCCCATCGTAGTCGGCTGGAGGGGCACCCTCTGTCGAAAGCGAGCCGGGAACGTAGGCGACGTAGGATGGGATGACATTGCTGAGCACCGCCGACGAGGCATCTGTGACGCCCTCGTTGCGCAGGACAATGGTATAAGTCAGGGGCTCGCCGTGCTCGGCCGTGTCCTTGTCCACTGTGATCGTCGAGGCAGAGAGGTCGGGCGCGTTGACCCGGACGTCTACCTCACGGTCGAAGAGGACGTAGTGGTCGTCGTAGCCGACGTAGGCCACGTTAGAGATGACCGTCCCTGGAGCCAACGGGGAGGCCACGTCCACACGATAGCTCACGATGACGCTCTGGCCTGAGGCAATCCCTCCATTCCAGGTCACGGTGTTGGTTAACGGGTGGTAAATGGCCTCGGCTGGCTGTAAGCTGCCAGCCACATAGCCGGTATGGGCCGGTATGGGGTTGAGAAGCCTGGCCTGGGAGATGTCGTCCCAGCCATCGTTCCGCAGGGTGATGGTATAGGTCAAAGGGCTGCCTTCGGTGACGACAGTTCTGTCGGCAGCCAGGGTCGAGGTCCCCAGCCAACTGAGCCAGCCCACGACCCGTTCCATCACCCTCTCCGCCGCCCCGCCGTCCAGGGTCTCAAAGGGATAGCTGAAAAAGACGGTGCGGTAGGACGGCACGGCGTGAGCCAGGCCGATGGGCGCGCCGGGCCCACCTCGGAAGGCCACCTCGGTCGAAACAATGGGGGTGAGGGCATCACTCCAGTTCTTGAAGGGATAGTTGAGGTCATAAGGACCCAAGCCATCCCCCACCAGGTTGCCAGCCTCCCCGGTAGCTACAGTGGTGGTCAAATCCTCGCTATAAGCCAGGACGCCCAGATAGTCGGTGGCAAAGTCGGTGAAGCCGCTGTCATACAGATAATCCTGGCCGCTGAGGAAGAGACGGCCGTTACCCTCCAGATACGTTGCCAGGCGAGCCTCCTCTTCCGGGGTGAGAGTCTGGTACCAATCGTAGCCGGTGAACCAGACCAAGACAGGATACCGTTGCAGGATCTCCAGGGGGGGACTGTTATAAGGCCAGTCGGCGCCGTTTACATTCCAGTAGTCGTAGGCCAGGCCATTGGCTTCCAGGGCCGCCTCGTAGTGAGCTTCCTGGTCGTACCAGCGGTCATCGTCCACCAGCAGGATGGGAGCTGGGGTCTTGGTAGTCAGAATAGAAGAGCGGGCCAACGTCGGCGATAGGGTCGAACGGGCAGTCGCGGTCACTGTGTCGGAGACGTTCCAGGCGTCCGTGGGAGGGACCTGCACCGTCACCTCGATGTTCGTCGAAGCACAAGAGTTTACGACGGTGGTGTCCGTTGACAATGCCGTCGGCCAGTTGTTGCCCTGGAAGGTCAGGGTATAGGTATCGCTGCCTCCGGTCTCGCCGCTGTTGCGCAGGCGCAGGGTGTGAGTTACCGTCGTGGCCGGTGGCCCAATCAGGGTCTGGCTGAAAGGGGTCAATTCCAGCCCCGCCTGCTGGCGAGAAGACATGAGCCAGTTGATGACTCGCTCCATCACAGTCTGACGCTCGGAGGCGCTGTTGATGGCCTCGAAACCGAAAGACAGGTAGACGATCCGATAAGGCAGACACAGGCCCACCCGTTGGCCGCCGGAGCCATCGTCCTGGTACTGGATAACCGTCGAGGCATAGTCGGCATCGGCCACAGTGATTTTGTCGGGGGAGGATTGATTATCGGCCCCGCCTTCTCCCTGGATAATCAGGTCGAGACCGGTGAAGATGTCGCCTGCCAACCCTTGCAAGTTGTAAATGCCGGCGTTGTCTGTCAGGTAATCAGCTTTCAGATAGTTTTCATAGTAGTAGGTGCTGATAAACCAACTGCCGCCGCCATCCCAGTAACCCACGTCCTGGCCGGTGAGGAAAAGCTTGCCACCACCATCCAGGTACTCAGTGATGGCTGCCTCAGCCTCGACGTAGCCTGGCGAATCCTGGGGAGCAGACCAGATGACGATGTCATAGGGAGCAAGATCGTCGGCCTGAGGCACGTCACTGGACGTACCAAAAGGCTCTTCGATAGTCCAGGTGTCGTAGTAATAATCCAGAGCGTCCAAGGCTTCCCGGAAATAGCCTATCTGACTGTGGTAGTACCACCTTCCGCTGTCAACCAGGAGGATGGTGGGGGCGGTGGGCAGGACGAAATCCTGGGTGACAATACTGGCTTCGGTGACGGTCACTGCTGGAGCGTGCCCCACTTTATGGCCGGGACTGGTGGCCCGCAAGGCGTAAGTGCCTACGGGCAAGAGGGTGGTGTAAAAGCCCGTGGCCGGGTTGGTGGTGACGGCAACGGGGGTAGTGAGGACGGTGATGGTAGCGTTCAGAGGAATCCCAGTCCCTTCCTCTGTCACCTGTCCCGTCAGGGTACCCGTGGGTTTGGCCGTCAGGCTAAAGTCCTGGGTGGTAGTCGTGCCGGTCACGATGTCAATGGCCCACTCGGTCAGGGGACTGTAGCCAAAGGCCTCCGCTGTGGCATCGTACCGACCAGGAGCCAGGCCAAGGGTGTAGGAGCCATCGGCGGCGGCTGTAGTCTGAGCAGGGAGGCCCGTGTCGCGGTTGACAGCGGTAACCGTTGCCCCGCTGATGGAGGTGCCCCCAGCCGTGTCTCGCACCACACCGGAGAGGGCACCAACCGAGCTGACTGAAAGAACCGTGTTATAGGCATCTATGCGCCCCCAACCATAGTCGTTGTTAGGGATGGGGGCCCCCAACGGCACGGCATTGCTGGTCATGGCCTGCTCTGCCGCACTGAGACTCAAGCTCGGCTGGGCCTGGAAAAGCAGGGCTGCCAGACCGGTCACGTGGGGGGCAGCCATGGAGGTGCCTTGATACTCTGCATACCCACCTCCGGGCACGCTGGAGCGGACGTTGGTGCCAGGAGCCGAAACGTCAGGCTTGGTCTCTCCCCAGGGCGAAGGACCACGGCTGGAGAAAGAGGCGATTACATCATCGGTGTCGGTAGCTCCTACGGCAAAAGACTCGGCAAAGCTGGCCGGTGAGCCGACGGTCCTCTCGTAGGGGCCGGCGTTGCCAGATGAGAAGACAGGGAGGATGTTAGCCGCTCGCAGGGCCTGCACGTCAGGGAGGAAAGTCTGATCAGACCCATAGTCGCTGCCCCAGGAATTGTTGACCACGTCAGGGGCATCGTCGGTGGCGGGGTCGCCGTCCGGGTCCAGCAGCCACTGAAAGCCAGCGTGGATCCAGCTATCATAAGAATAACCCTGATTGTGGAAGATTTTGACGGCGATCCACCGGGCACCGGGAGCCACGCCGATTCCCCCGTCGCCTACGATAGTGCCCATGGTGTGGGTGCCGTGACCGTGGCCATCGCCGGGGTAAGAGTAGCCCTCGTCGGTGGCGCAGAACCAGTTGCCGGGGTGCACGTGTAACCCCTTGGAGCTGTAACCCCGGTATTTGGTCAGCAGAGCCGGGTGCTGCCAGTCCACGCCGGTATCCATGTTGGCCACCACCACCCCGCTGCCGTCAATGCCCAGGGCGTTCCAGACCCGGTCAGCCCGTATGCGGGCGATGTTCCATTCCACGTTGTTGGCCAGGGGACGGGAACTCTGAGTCGGCACATCGTTTCCGAACCCATACCCTTTATCGTCCAAATAACGCTTGTGGTCAGCGCGGATGAGTTTGACTTCCGGCTGCGCTGCCAGCTCAAAGAGCGTCTCCCGGTCACTGGTGACAGCCAGGCCGTTGAAAATCCAGTAGGGGGTATGGCTCACCACCCTGCCCTGCGCTTCTTGTTGGCTCAGATAAGCTCTGAGGCTGGCCTGAGAGCTTTGGGCCGTGGATTGCAAAGTGGTGACCACCATCTGGCGACGGGCCTGAGCGCTCAGGCCTGCCAGAGGAACGGCTTCCAGGGGGGGCTTTTCCTTGAGGTGAACTAGAAAGGTGACTTTCCCATCCTCTTTGAGTTGGTCCAACTGTTTGAGGAGGGCGGGCTCAATTTTGCGCAGAACGTCTGGAGGGACGGGTGGGACATGTGGCGGGGAGGGGGTAGGGGTGGGAATGGCGCGCTGGATCGCCCCAGCCGATGGTACTGAGGAAGTAGAGGATTTGGTAAGCAGGGCGCTTCCCTCTCCTGGGAGTGTGAGCAGAAAGAGGCAGAAGCCCAGCAACAAGACCAGGAAGACGAACAGCCGGTTGAGTTTCTTGTGGGTATCAGTATCCATTGTCGTTTCCCTTGTCCCCCTGCTCCTATCTCCTATCCCCTATCCCTTACCCCTTAATTGATCCCGTGGGAAGGTAGTCAGGGTCTCCGCACCCTGAGGGGTAACCAGCACATTGTCTTCGATGCGTACCCCTCCCTGGCCTGGCAGGTAGATGCCTGGCTCTATGGTGAAAGTCATGCCTGGCTGAAGCAACTCCTCGTTGCCCTCAACGATATAGGGTGGCTCGTGGATTTCCAGCCCCAGCCCATGTCCGGTGCGATGCACAAAGTACTCTCCATAGCCGGCCTGAGTGATGACCTGGCGTGCAGCCCTATCCACCTCCTGAGCAGACACCCCCGGCCGCACGGCGGCTCGACCAGCGGCATTGGCTTCCTTCACGATCTCGTACACCTGCTCCAACTGGGGGGCGACGGGGCCTGCAGCAAAGGTGCGGGTGATGTCAGCGGCATAGCCCTGATAGGTGACCCCACAGTCTATGACGATCAGATCACCCGGCTCAATGACTCGCCCCGAAGGTACGACGTGAGATGAGGCGCTATCCGGGCCAACGCCAACGATGGGCTCAAAGGACATTCCCTCGGCCCCCGCTCGCAGGAAGGCTATCTTCAGCTCGGCTGCTATCTCCGAATCAGCACGACCAGGCTGAATAGCATCGGCGACTTCCTGAAGAGCCTGCTCGGTAATGCGAATGGCCTGGCGCATATGTTCGATTTCCTCCGCGTCTTTGATCATGCGCAACTCTGAGATCACTCCCCCTGCGTCCAGCGTCTGGCATCCTGGGGCATACTGTTCCAACTGCTTCAGCTCCAGAACACGCATGTTGAGAAATTCCACGCCCAGGCGCTTGCCGGCCAGGTTCAGAGCCCGGCAGGCTCGCTCGAAGGCTGGCTGATGGCCCTCTTCATCGCTATAAACAAAGAGTTCGGCCTCAAAGGGCAGATTGGCCTCAATCCGAGGCGCTTCCAGGGTTGGCACGATAGATGCCGGGTGCCCTTCCTGAGGGAAGAAAAAGACGATGGGCCGTTCATAGAGATGCAGATTGAAGCCCGTCAGGTAGCGGAGGTTAGCACCAGGCATCAGAGCCACATAGTCCAGATCGTGGGTCGCTTGCTGCTGACGCAATCCTTGTAAGCGTTTTTCGATCATTTTTCCCAATCTCCTTGCTAATATCTCCAAAATGTGCTATAGTGAAGGTACGAAGCTTTTTGCTCTCAACAACATAATTCTAAGGAGGTGGACACCTATTATGAGGAAGATTATTGACTTTGTGGTTGGTTTGTTGTTTGGTGGGCTGGTAGGTGCGACGTTGGGCCTGCTGTTGGCTCCACGCTCAGGGCTCGAGACCAGGCAACTGTTCAGAGAGCGAATCAATGAAATCGTCGAAGAAGCGAAGCAAGCTGCCGCCGAGCAGCGGCTAGAATTAGAAGCGCGGTTGGCGGCGGCCAAACGCCCGCCTGCAGCGTAGAAGACCAGGCGGGGCTCCAGAGTCCCGCCTGGTTCCTCTGGTCAAAGTGCCAGAAAGCTGTGTTCAGGCCCTGGCTGCCAGGACGCTGCGGGTTGTAGCTCTCAAGTTATGCTCTGGCGAGCAAAGAGTCAAACAACTCTTCCGTCCCAGACGCCTCACCCGTGAAATCCTCCGCCCGTGCCTTTTGGGCCTGGGCCAGCATCTGCAGGCTCTGTTGGGGGTTTTCACCTTCCAGCACTACTTCCCGCATCACCAGCGTACCGCCCATCAGAAGGGGCAAATAGAGGAATTCGACGGGCAGAGGAAGGCCTGATTCCAGGTTGCCAACTATCAGACCTGCCAGGGCCCTCTGCTCCTCCAGCAGCCAAGGTTGCCTTTTGAGCGTGTTTTCCACCAGGGCAAAACTCAGGGCGATAGCCAGACGAACGATGCGCGAGTAGCCGACTTCGCTCACCAGCCAGGTAGCGTTGTCGGTCGGAAGGCCATGAAGGTAGGCCTGCATATAGATAGGTATCAGCAGGCTGTCTTGCAGGTCAGCGTTACGCACGAAATAGCTGACAGTGTAAGTGAGGATTTTGGCTAGAGTGAGGGCCTCTCCGATGTGCAGTACTAGCCCAGCGTCAGCAAACCTCTTCCTGCCCTCGTCCAGCAGGGGCACATAAATAGCCTCTGGGGCCAGGTAGGGCACGATATAGGCACGCCGCTCATTGATCTCCCGGCTAGCCCGGTGCTGAAGATCCCAGTCCTCCAAGGTCCAGAGCGAAGTGAAAGTAGGCGCAAGGTCTATTTCCTGGGCACTCCCCTCCTCACCAGTTACATTAAACTTGAACGAGAGCTTGTTTCTGGACTTGGCTGTAAAACCGACACCAATGGTCGAGGCTAGGTCCAATCCTAATGTGTCTCTGAGTATAGTCTCACCCAGGCGACCCTTGCTCCGTTGAGCTCGAATACGATTAGCACTGGCCTTGGGTGTGCCCATGATCTCAAGCCTGATCTCGTAGGTGGTCGAAGGCGTTTCCGTGGAGGTCTGGATCGGGATCCTCAGTTCGCCCACCTCGGCTGGCTCTAGAGGCACGATTGTCTCCGCCTCGCCGATTTTGAGCTGAGATGGTTTGCTGCGCAGGCCACCAGTTCGCACAGGCACACTCAGCTTGAGCGTCACGTCCATAGGCACATCCACCACGCTTTGCAAGAAGAGGACCAATTCTGTCGCTTCCCCAGCGGCCACTGCCTCGTGGCTGAGCGAACTCACATATTGAACTGTCCCCACTTCATAACGCTGCCTTGCCGGGATAACCTCTCCTAAAATATCGGGATATTCTATTTCCACGGCTGCCTCCCATCATTATTTCAATGAATGTAAGCCCTGGCCCTACTCTCTCTTTTGCTGTCACTTTCAGCAACGAGCCCAACAGGCTGCTTTACCTCATCACTATTATTACGTCGTCAGCTTTGTTCAATAACAGTATAAATGGAGGGTGGATTTTTGTCAATAGCTCCCTGGTACTTTGTACGGTCATTCAGTTTTCCGTGCAAATAGCTGAGACTTCCAAAGTCTGCTACCGGTGCTGGGCAAAACACGTAGCCAGCACCCCTGCCAGGGCGGCGCAAGGCAGCTAGCGAGTAAATCTATCCTGCTGAGTGCCATAAAGTCGTGACATCCTCAGACTTGACAAGATCGCTTTTCTCAGATATCCTCCTCCTTGCTTCACTGACGAGTGGAGGGGGACTGAGGCGCATCAGAGGCCTCCTGGGTCAAGTGTGGCCCTATTGTACCCCAATTCCCACAAATTGTGAAACGGTCACCAGTATGGGGTCAAGCCGGTGGCGATCTGTGACCGTCATCCTCCTGGGACGTGAGCCGAAAATCTGTTGGTGGGTTGACCCTTGTAGTCCGATAGCCATACGGCCTCAGCTCCGGCCATTGACTAGCTCTTCTTATGGTGCATATTCAGACATTCTAGATTGGCGGTGAGCGTATCACGGAGGGGACAAAGGGGCAACGTTGCTTATTGTAGCAAAGTGGGGTATAATAATAGGCAATTCGGCTAGCAACCACGTATCAATGAGGAAATGACATGATTGGGGAGATTCTCGGCAACCGTTACAAGATCATCCAGGAGATAGGCAGTGGTGGTATGGCCTGGGTATACTTGGCTGAAGACCTCATCGAAGGGGTTCGGGTAGCATCCAAAGTTCTTTACCCTCAATTCAGCGAAGACATCTCATATATCCAGCGCTTTAGCCGGGAAGCCAAGCTGGCTATCAGCTTGAACGAACCGCACATCGTCCGGGTGCTAGACTACGGGGCTACCCGAGATGTCCACTATCTGATCATGGAATACATCGAGGGCCAGGATTTGCTGGAGATCCTGGAGGAAAAGGGACCGTTGCCTTATGAGGAAGTGTTGAATATCACTTCTCAGGTTGCTAGAGCCCTGGAACATGCTAGCCAACAAGGCATCGTCCACCGAGACATCAAGCCCCAGAACTTGATGGTCACAGCCGATGGGACGGTGAAAGTGTGTGACTTTGGCATTGCCCGTGCTGTAGCTCTGCCTTCCCTTACCCAATCAGGGTTCGTTGGCTCACCTTACTACATATCCCCGGAACAGGCCATGGGCGAGCATGTTGATGTTCGCTCCGACATATACTCCCTGGGCATCGTCATGTACCAGGTGTTGAGTGGGAAACTCCCCTTTGACGCTAAAAGTCCCTGGTCAATTATCAGCCAACACATTGCCAGCAAACCCCCTTCTCTGCGCCTGGGCAATACCGATCTCCCGGAGGCAGTGGAGCACCTGGTTAACAAGGCTATGGCCAAGCGGCCCGAGGACCGTTTCCAGACCCCGGCAGAACTGATACGGGCTGTCGAAGACGTCCTCAGCGGGAAAGAGATAGCCGCAGTCAAGACCCCTGTGCCTGAACAGGATATAGCTGGCCTGGTAGAAAACCTGTATCGGCGGGCGGTGGAAGCCAGCCAGGCTGAGGAGTGGCAACGAGCCGTCAACCTTTTCAACCAGGTTATCAATCTTCAGCCTGATCATGAGGACGCAACCGAAAGGCTGGCCGAGGCCGGGCGACAGGCAAGGCTTTCAGCTTTGTATTTCGCAGCCAATCGGGCTCTGGAGGCCAAACGCTGGCAGGAGGCTATTGATGAACTGAGCGAGATCGTGGCCATTGACGCTCACTATAAGGACGCTTCTAAACTGTTGACCGGTGCTGGCCTGGCGTTCTCAGAAAGCAAGGGCCGGGGAAAGCTTGAGGCCCTCTACCAACGAGGGTTAGAGCATTTTGATGCCCAGGAATGGCCACAGGCTATGGGCTACTTCGCTCAGGTCCACGAGGTAGATCCCAGCTATAAAGGGGTGGCTGATCTGCTAGCCAAGGCACGGCGCAAGGGCCGTAAAGCCAGGGGGACGGGGGGGGAATTAGCCATGAGAGAGTCCCCCCCCTTTGGCACCCGCTTAGCTATAGCAGCAAAGAGGGTTGTCCTTACCATAATGCTTCTGGTTTTGATCGGATTGGGTTTTGCCGGCGCCTACGTTTTGTATCAAACCTATCCACAAGCCCCGCCGGTGGATATTCTGGCTGACGATTACCAGCAGGCCCTCAATTATATGGATCAGGGCCAATGGGATCAGGCTATCAACCTGTTTGATGAGATTCTGGCTACCGCGCCAGATTACAAGAATGCTGCCGAGAAAAAAGCAGAGGCCCTGGAAAAGCAAGAGTTAATTCGCCTGTATGATCAGGGGAAAGCATACTTTGAACAGGGTGAGTGGGATGAAGCCATTGCTCAGTTTCAGGAGTTGCGAGACCGTGATCCAGACTTTAATAAGGCTTCGGTGAAAGACATGTTGTGCGGGGCCTATCTCGAGAAGGGCCTTCTGAAAGTGGCTGCCTTTGATAAAGACAGCGACCTCAGGCACCTCCATGAGGCTATGGTGGATTTCAGCCAGGGATTCGCCATTTGCCCGGATAGGGCTGACTTCCAAGAGGAAAAGAACCTGGCAAGCCTATACCTGGATGCCAACGTTGCCTACGGAACAGGCCAGTGGGATGAGGCCATCACCAAATTGAGTGTCATTTATGAGATTCGGGCAGATTATGGCCAAGTGACGGAAAAACTGTATGCAGCCCATGTGAACAGGGGAGATGTCTATGTAGAAGAGAAGCGCTGGGAGCTGGCTTTGTCTGACTACGAACGGGCTTTGGAATTTAAAGTGTCCGATAAAAGCATGGCTGCGGATAAGCGGGACAATCTCCTGGAAAAAATGGCCAGTCTATCCGCCACACCGACTCCGACGCGGGGAGCACCCACGCGGGTCGTACCCACCCCGCGGCCGACAGCCACGCCGACTAGGATAGCCATTAAATACCCAGCACCAAAGTTGGTGGGGCCAGCCAATAGGGAGAGGTTCTCAACAACTTTGGAAGCTCCTGTTATGGAGTGGGAACCTGTGGGAGAACTGGCGAGCGATGAATACTATAGTGTGCTGGTAGTACACTATTATCCATCAGGTAATCCTGTTTACTGGACCTGTGGGTTGATAAAGGAGACTCAGGTTAAACTACCCGAGGGAGTTGGTTACGGCAAGGCTGATCACGACGAGTTCTACTGGTGGGTCACCGTACACCGGGCGACAAAGACCACTCCTGACGGTAAGCCCGACGGTCCCCCCATCAGCCCTAAGAGTGAAGTTCGGATGTTCTTCTGGGGGCCGTGAGACTTAGAAAGGTGATGTAGCATGAGTGATATGCCTCAATCCAAGATTGGGAAAACACGGGAGAGACTTGAAGCCCTGAATCGGGACCTGATAGACTTTGCTGAGGCCCTGGAGCGCCAACACACTGCTCTGCGGAGACTCCAGGCCCATTGGCCGGCAGGGGCTCAACAGGATCAAGCCCTGCACGAAGTGCAGACTTGCACCGCAACCGCAGCGGTTATGGTTCAACAAATAGGACAGCGTATGCCTCAGATAGAGTCCTTGTTCAGGGGCGCCCAGGCAGAATTGGCTGCTGAGGAAAAAGAGCGCGGGCAACTCAAAGCCCTTTATGAGGTCAGCCAGGTTGTCAATTCGACCCTGGATCTGTCCGAGGTCCTGAATATCGTCATGGACACCATCATCAGCTTGATCGAGGCAGAGCGGGGATTTTTGATGCTCCTCGATGAAGAGACGGGCGAGCTTGATTTCAAGGTGGCTCGCAACATGGATCGGGAGACCTTGGCTGGCTCGTCTTTCGAGATCAGCCGCACCATCGTCAACCGGGTGGCTGTCGAAGGCGCGCCTATTCTAACCACCAATGCCCAGGCCGACCCCCGCTTCAGCGCCCAGGCCAGCGTGGTCAGCTACAGCCTACGCTCGATTCTATGCGTCCCCCTTAAGGTCAAGGACAAGATCACCGGCGTCATCTATGCTGACAACCGCATCAAAGCCGGGCTTTTCACCGAGCTCGACCGTGACCTTCTGGCTGCCTTTGCAGACCAGGCGGTCATGGCTATCGAGAACGCCCGTCTCTTTGAAAGCGTCGTCATCGCCAAGAACTTGATGGACAACGTCTTCGCCAGCATCGCCAGCGGGGTTATCACCACCGATGTCATGGATAAGATCACCCTCTTCAATCGAGCAGCAGCGGCCATTCTGGATGTCCCGGCTGAGCAGTCCATAGGTGCCTCGTACCACGATGCCCTCTTCATGCTGGAGGAGAGCCTTCAGCCATTGGTTGAGGAAGTAAAGGTTGAAGAACAGGAGTACATCGCCTATGAAATCGAACCAGAGTTGCCCCAGCGAGGCACGGTAAGCCTGAGTATGAATCTGTCACCTCTGAAGGACGCTCAAGAGGAGACCCTGGGGGTGGCCATTGTCATTGACGATCTGACAGAGAAGAAGCGGTTCGAGCGAGAGCGGGCTATGGTCAAGCGCTACCTACCGTCAGAGTTGGTAGACGGATTAGCTGATCTTAAAGAACTGCGGCTGGGCGGCACCCGTCAGTTGATCACTACCTTCTTCGCTGACATCCGTGGTTTCACCACCTACAGCGAGCAACACGATCCCGAGCATGTGGTTGAGGTCATCAATAACTATTTCTCGGTGGCAGCCAAGACCATCCGTGCTAATAAGGGCATTGTGGACAAGTACCTCGGTGACGCGGTGATGGCTCACTTTGGTACTCCCTTGCACCCCATTCCTGACCATGCGTTGCAAGCCGTGCGCACGGCCTGGGCTGTCAAACAGGCCATGGACGAGTACCATAAGAGTGTACCCCCTGCTGACCGACTCAGTTTCGGAATGGGCGTCAATACCGGCGAGGCGGTAGTGGGCAACGTGGGAGGCGAAGACCAGATGGAGTACACGCCCATCGGCGATGCGGTCAATCTGGCCAAGCGCTTGCAGGAGAGCGCCAAGCCGGGTCAGATCCTGCTCAGCCAGAGCACCTACGAGAAGGTCAAGGGCTACGTTAAAGTCAACGCTTTGCAGTCCATACAGGTCAAGGGGCGAACCGCCTACGAACAGGTCTACGAGTTAGTGGGTATCAAACAAGTTTGAGGACTGGAAGCTACCCTCAAGCTGATATTTTGGAGTAGCATTGCCATTCCTATGACGTGAAAAGTGTTGCGCTACGCCCTCGTTCGTGAATGGAAAAGGGGTTTGGGGAAGCAATGATGGCTTTCCAAACCCCTTTGTTGTTCACCTGAAAGCATCTGCCAGCTTGAGATTGGATATCACATCCAGTAGGCAGGAAACTCCGTAGGGCGGCTTTCCATAGCCGCCGCTGTAGGCAGGAAACTCCGTAGGGTGGCTTTCCATAGCCGCCGCTATAGGCAGGAAACTCCGTAGGGCGGCTTTCCATAGCCGCCGCTGTAGGCAGGTATGGAAACTACTTTCCAGACAGAAACCAGTCCAGGGAACGTGGAGCCACTGTCAGCCCGTCAACAGCGTGGGCTTGTGCTCTTAACCATCTGCCAACTTGAGATTGGAGATCACATCCAGATCCCAACCAGAGCGGTGGCCAGCCCGGTAGCGGAAGTATCCAGCGCTGGCGATCATGGCCGCGTTGTCGGTGCAAAGGGCGGGTGGAGGGTAGAGGACAGGCAGGGCCGATCTCTCGGCCATCTGCTGGCACAGCAGGCGGTTGGCCGCCACTCCACCAGCCAACACAATCAGCTTGACCTGGCGTTCCTCCGCTGCCCTCCTGGCTTTCTCCACCAACACGTCTATTACTGAATCCTGGAAGCTGGCAGCCAGGTTGGCCACAGGGAGTTGTCGGATAACTGAAGGCGTTTGAGAGACTGCGATGCGGCGGTTCCGGCCGGAACCCGCCAAAGATGCCTTGCCCTCGTACTTCTGGACAATGCGTAACACGGCCGTCTTGAGGCCGCTAAAGCTAAAGTTGTAGGTTCCCTTCAGCCAGGCGCGTGGCAGCTTGAAGGCGCGGGGGTTGCCCTCCTGAGCGGCCTGCTCGATGGCTGGTCCCCCTGGAAATTCCAGCCCCAACAGCCGCCCGACCTTGTCAAAAGCCTCGCCGGCGGCGTCGTCAAGGGTGTGTCCTAGTCTTTGGTATTGGCCGTGATCGGTCATCAGAATCAACTCGGTGTGGCCTCCAGAGACCACCAGGGCCAGCAATGGAAAAGCGGCACTGTTGCGCCACAAAGCGATCTCCTGGGGCGAGTCGTCCACCCTGAGCCAGTTGGCGTAGATGTGGCCTTCGATGTGGTTGATCCCGATGAGGGGCAGCCCCCGACCATAGGCCAGGCCCTTGGCCGTGTTGACCCCCACTAGCAGGGAGCCCGGCAGGCCCGGCCCGTAGGTCACGGCTATGGCGTCCAGGTCGTCCCAGTCCAATTCCGCTTCGGCCATGGCCTGCCGGATGACGGGCATGATCGTCAGGATATGCTGGCGGGAGGCCACCTCGGGGAAAACGCCGCCGTATTGACGGTGCAGGTCTATCTGTGAGGCGACCACGTTGGAGAGGATGCTGCGCCCATCTTCAACTACTGCAGCCGCTGTTTCGTCGCACGACGTCTCAATGCCCAGGATACGAGTCATATCAAAGCCAGCTTTACTCTTTCGAGGAGAGTCCCTTCTTGCTCCGGCATCACGGTACGCGGATCCAGGAGAAAGCGATTCCCTTCGATCCGCCCCACCACCGCTGGCTGGCCCAGGCGCAAACGGCGGGCCAGGTCGTCGGGCGAGGGCACCTGGATGGCCACCAGCTTGGTGGGCAGGGTCTCGCCGGGCAGACTACCGCCTCCCACTGTGGAACGACCATCCACCACGCTGACTTTCCCCGCCTCGGCCAGGAGCGAGGCCCAGGCCTGGGCTCGCTCCTCGATGGCCTCCACAGACATGGCCATCATCCGCCACACGGGGACCTTCTCCGGGGCTCTGCCTTCCAGGTAGTGCACCAGGGTGGCCTGCAAGCCGGCCAGAGTGGTCTTGTCCACCCGCAGGGCACGGGTCAGGGGGTGGCCTCTGAGCTGAGCCATCAGGTCATTCTGCCCGAGGATGATGCCCGCCTGGGGGCCGCCCAGCAGCTTGTCGCCGCTGCAAGAGACCAGCGAGGCCCCGGCGGCGATGCTTTCCTGGATGGTGGGCTCGTGGGCCAGGCCGTAATCCGCAGTATCCAGCAGGGTGCCGCTGCCCAGATCATCAATGACGGGCAGAGTGTATTTGTGTCCCAGTTCTACCAACTCGACCAATGGCACCTCGTGGGTAAAGCCGACGATCCGAAAGTTGCTATGGTGGGCACGCAGCAGGAGGGCCGTCTCCTCGCCGATGGCCTCCTCATAGTCCCGCCGGTGGGTGCGGTTGGTGGTGCCTACCTCCACCAGGCGGGTCCCGCTCTGGCGCATCACGTCGGGGATGCGAAAGCCGCCACCGATCTCGATCAATTGGCTGCGGGAGATGATGGCCTCTCGACCATGGGCCAGGGCCGTCAGCATCAGAAGAACGGCACCGGCGTTGTTGTTGACCACCAGGGCCGCCTCGGCCTCCGTCAGTTGGCGGAGGAGCTCTTCGGCGTGGACGTAGCGGGAGCCCCGTTTCCCGGCCTCCAGGTCGTACTCCAGGTTGCTATAGCCACGGGCAGCCTTTTCCATGGCCGCTCGCGTTTCCTTGCTCAGCGGGGCGCGGCCCAGGTTGGTGTGAATGATGACGCCGGTGGCGTTGATGACCGGTCGCAGGGTAGGCTGCAAACGACGGTTCAAATTCGTCACAGTCATAGTAGCCAGTTGGCTCACGGGAGGGCAAGGGCTGCCTTCCAAGATAGCCTGGCGGGCGCTTTCCAGAGCATCACGGGCCGCTTCCACAGCCAACTCGTGGCTGTGCGCCTCGGCCAGGGCCTGGATGGCCTTCTCCTGGAGCAACTTATCCACGCTGGGCAGCTTCCTTAGCTCCTTCTGCATAATATCTCCCTCTGAGATAGCGTCCCTTTGAGTTGGACTTTCACCTCAAAGTAAGTCAACAAATTCCTCGATGGTCAGGCCAGCATCTCTGATAATCCCTCGCAAGGTGCCAGGTGGGATTGTCCTACCACGATGCATAGGAATAGTTACTCGCGTGTTGTCACTCACACGTTTGAGGTGAAGGTGACTGCCTCTTTGCCGCCATTCAACAAAACCTGCTCTCTTCAGAGCGCGAAGGACTTTTTCGCCAGTAATGCGTGGCAGCTTGGGATTCATGATGACACTGCTACAGTAAGGCGC
>SOHZ01000443.1 GCA_004377365.1 Anaerolineales bacterium
CTAGATGGTGCAAAACAGCAAAGGCCAGTCTTCTGAGTGGTGACCACTGTCTTCAAGGGGACCTACCCCCTCATCCGATTCGGCACAGGCAATCTATCCTATTATGCTGATGAGCCCTGTCCTTGTGGCTGGACGCTCCATCGGCTGGTGCGGCTGATAAGGGGGATGGGAGATGCTGCCAAAGTGCGGGGCATGGAAGATAAAGGATGGGAGAGAACCTGGGACTAGCGATTTGACAACAGGTCTCTCTATGGGTTATAATGTAACAAAATGATTGGAGTGGCGATGAGTCTTAAGGACAGGTTGACCGAAGATCTGAAACAAGCCATGCGTCAGGGGGATGAGCGACGCAAGTCCACCATCCGCCTGGTGAGGGCGGCCATCACCAACGCCGAGATCGAACGAGGTGAGGAATTAGGCGATGATAAGGTGCTGGCCATTATTGCCAAACAGGCCAAGCAGCGTCGTGAGTCGGTGGCTGCATTTGCCAGGGCTGGGCGTCAAGACCTGGTGGATCAGGAGGAGGAGGAATTGAAGATTCTCCTCAGCTACCTGCCCGCTCAGATGTCACGCGATGAGATTGAGGTCGTGGCTCGGCAGGTCATAGTCGAGGTGGGAGCAACCAGTCTGGCTCAGATGGGGGAGGTGATGCGTCGGCTGATGTCCCAATTGAAAGGCAAAGCTGATGGCAGTTTGGTCAATCAAGTGGTCAGAGAGATTTTGACCGGTGAGCCAAAGACATCTTAGTCTGTGCTCTACCGGGGAAATTCGAGATTGGAGAGATGAAGTAGGTTGCCAGATTGGCTGCGTAGGAGCGCCTCAAGCGCTCCTTTTGTTCGAGATAGGGAGCGTGCAGTTTCGTGGTCAGGAGCAAGGATACAAGGATTTGAGGAGCAGTTCATAAATGCCGGCTGAGAATGGTAACAAGTCTACATCCAGAGGGGCTCTGACCTGGAAGGTAGCGGTGCGGGCTATCCTCTTGAGCCTGCTGTTCGTCATAATAGTGAGTCTGATTTTGGTCTTTCAGCTTCTTCCAACCAAACAGGTGACTCTGGAGAAGGGTGATGTCAGTCCCATAGATGTCCGCGCCCCACGCAGGACAACTTACGTCAGCCAGATTCTGACCGAAGAGGCTCGAGCCAAGGCGGAGGAAGATGTCAAAGATGCCTATGATCCGCCCGATGCCCGCATCGCTCGTCAGCAGGTCGCCAGGGCCCGCCAGGTTTTGAACTACATTGACTCCATCCGCCACGATGCCTACGCCAGTTTAGAAATCAAAGCTGATTGGATAGCCGCCATCCCGGACCTGGACATCTCGCCAGCGGTCATCAGCCAGGCTCTCCTCCTGTCTGAAGGAAACTGGTCAGAGGTATCCAATGAAGTGGTCTATGTTATTGATCAGGTTATGCGCGAGGAGATAAGAGAGAGTCAGTTAGCTGGGGCTAAGCGCGCTTTGCCCACCAAGGTTAGTCTGAACCTGTCTGAGGAAGAGGCCGAAATCATCAGTGAGTTGGCGAAGAACTTTATCAAGGCCAACAGTTTCTACAATAAGGAGAAGACAGAGGAAAACAGACGCCTGGCTCAGGAGAGTGTGGAGCCGGTAGCTCGTGTTCTGGAAGAGGGGGAAGTCGTCCTGCGAGCCGGGGACATTGTTGACTCTCTTGACCTGGAAGCTCTTGCCGCTTTGGGATTGCGTCAGGCTGAAACTGAATGGCCAGACATCGTGAGTGCCGTGCTTTTTGTTTTGGTGGCTACTATTATTCTGGACTTGTATCTCCTGCGTCTTCGCTCAGATTTTTTGGCCAATCGGCGTTATACCTTTCTGTTGTTCCTTTTGGTCGTTTTCTTCATTCTCGTTGCCAAGCTGATGGTGCCTGGCCACACCCTCCTGCCCTATCTGTTCCCTGCGGCTACCCTTTCAATGTTGTTTATGGTTCTCCTTGGCCCCCAACTGGCTGTTGCGGTGACCATTGTCTTGAGTCTGATGGTGGGCTTCATGGCTGGTGGTTCTCTGGAGTTGACGACCTATGCTCTTGTGGGTGGCCTTATCGCCTCTCTCAGCCTCTGGCGGGCGGAGAGTTTGAACGCCTTCTTGAGGGCTGGGCTCTATGCCATGCTGGCCAATGTGGCCGTGATCCTGGCCTTTCGCCTGCCGGATCAGAAATTCGATCTTCTGGGTATGGTGCAGTTGGTGCTGGCCAGCGTTGGCAACGGCGGCCTCTCGGCTATACTGACCCTTGGCGGCTTTTTCCTGTTGGGCAGCGTTTTCGGCATCACTACCCCGTTGCGGTTGATGGAGTTGGCCCGTCCCACCCATCCCTTGCTACGTCAGTTGTTGCTAAAAGCTCCGGGTACTTATCACCATAGCCTCCTGGTCAGCAATATGGCCGAACAGGCAGCCGAGCAGATCGAGGCCGACGCCCTTCTCGCCCGGGTAGGAGCCTACTATCACGATGTTGGCAAGACCGTCAGGCCCTATTTCTTCGTTGAAAATCAAGCCGATGGGATCAACGTGCACGATCGCCTGGATCCCAAGACCAGCGCTCAAATCATCCTCAGTCATACCAAGGATGGGCTGGAACTGGCCAGAAAATACCGTTTGCCAGGCAAGATCCAGGAGTTCATCGCTCAGCACCACGGTGTTGGGGTGGTCAGTTACTTCTATCAACAGGCCTGTCAGCAGGAGGGAGGTACAGGGACGGTGAGCAAGGATGACTTCCGCTATCCCGGTCCCCGACCTCTTTCGAAAGAGGTGGCCATCGTGATGCTGGCCGATGGCTGTGAATCGGCTGTGCGCAGTGCTCGCCCGACTTCATCTGAGGAGATTGACGAATTGGTGCGGAAGGTCATCAATGACAGATTGCTGCGGGGAGAGTTGGATGATAGTGACCTGACCTTGCGTGACCTGGACAAGATCAGAGAAGCCTTTACCAGCATTTTGCAGGGAGTTTTCCATCCTCGCATCAAATATCCCGAAGGGGCTCTGAAAGAGTTGGAACCAGCGCAGAGGGATGGCTAACCCATGAGGGACAAAGACCGGATTGATGTACAGACGTCGCCGCGTTTTGCAGGGGAGGTTGATGAGGAGTTGCTACGTCGCGTCACAACTGAGGCCCTGCGTCGCGAAGGGGTGGGAGGTGAAGTCGCTCTCTCTGTAGTCATTACCGACGACGAGGCCGTGCGGGAACTCAACCGGCAATTTCGTGATGTTGACGCCCCTACCGATGTGCTGGCCTTTGACAGCGGAGAGGAAAGCGATTTCGTGACTGCTCCGGGGGAACCCGCCTATCTGGGCGATGTTGTCATCTCTTACCCTCGCGCTGTAGCCCAGGCTGAGGAATATGGTCATTCCACGGAGCGTGAGCTGGCTCTGCTGGCAGTGCATGGTGTCTTGCATCTAGTGGGTTACGATCATGCTGATGAGGCGGAGAGGACGGAGATGTGGGCCAGACAAGATGAAATCCTGGGGAGCCTAGCAGGGCAATTGTCGGGAGAACCAGATGGAAGACGCCGGTAAGATGCATCTCGAGAGCTTGAAACGCTACGTAATGGTGAGCATAGCGGTCGTACTGGCCTTTCTGGGGGGCTTTTACTTCTTTGTGATGAAGGTGTCCCTTGTGCAGTGCGTGCTGGGGTGGCTGTTTGGGCTGTCTGTCTGCCTCGTCATCCTGCACGTCAGTTTTCGCTACGTCTTCCGAATGCAAGATCGGACTACCCGCTACCTGAACCAGATGAAGATCTTACAGGAGGTGGGCAAGGATCTCGCCAGCCTGGTGGATCTGCCCCAATTGTTGCAAGCCATCTTGGATTCGGCCATGGCCATCACTCCCACTGCCAGCGCTGGCACCATCCACCTCATTGACGAGAGCCGGGGTCAGCTAATGCCCAGGGCTGCTTCCCATCACCAGTTCGTGGCGGCCGAGATGGGCGGCATGCCCCTGGAGCGGGGGGTAGCTGGCCTGGCCTGCAAAGAGGAGCGAACCATCCACATCGCCGACGTGAGCCACGACTCGCGTTTCATAACCTTGGACAACGCAGGCACCTCTTTCCGATCCCTGCTCGTTGCCCCTTTGATGGTGGGCGAGAAGTGCTTGGGCACCATCAGCCTGC
>SOHZ01000274.1 GCA_004377365.1 Anaerolineales bacterium
GCGAAACTTGAACGCGGAAACGCGGAGGGGCGGAGAGCGCGGAATCGCAGCGACCTTGATCGTTAGGCGACGCAGCGAAACTTGAACGCGGAAACGCGGAGGGGCAGAAAGCGCGGAATCGCAGCGACCCTGATCGTTAGGCGATGCGGCGAAACTTGAACGCGGAAACGCGGAGGGGCAGAAAGCGCGGAATCGCAGCGACCCTGATCGTTAGGCGATGCGGCGAAACTTGAACGCGGAAACGCGGAGGGGCAGAAAACGTGGAATCGTAGCGACCCTGATCGTTAGGCGATGCGGCGAAACTTTCGCCACTATTACGGCACAGGAGGTGAACGAGAACCAGAGTTTTGATAAGAGCCTCCAGCAACTTGACGTCATAGGAACTTTCTTCCGGAGTAGCGAAACTCGCACCACTGTTGCACCACTGCTGCGGTACAGGCGGTACAGGTTTCGCGTTTGGCTGGCGCAGAACAAGTTCTGCTACTCCGCTAACGGGCTGGGTTCACAAGTAGCGAGGGGCGGCCAAAGTGCTGCGACCCTCGTTTTCTATTGACTTTTCGCGCCAAAAACGGTACAATGAAGGTAATGAAGAATCACAACACTTGATGAGGGGTTGCCGATGGCGAACGAGAAACTGATTTTGATTGACGGCCACGCTTTGGCCTATCGCGCCTACCATGCCTTGCGGCCCGACTCCTTCAGCACCCGCCAGGGGGAACTGACCAACGCCGTCTACGGCTTTACCTCCATGCTCCTGGCCGTGCTCCGCGACGAACAACCCGACTACATCGCCGTGACCTTTGACGTGGGGCGGACATTTCGCCACGAAGAGTACCCCCCATACAAAGCCCACCGTGAGGCCATGCCCGAGGAGTTGGCCACCCAACTGCAGCGCATCAATGAAATGGTTAAAGCCTTCAACATCCCGATTTTCACCGCCGAGGGTTACGAAGCCGATGACGTGTTAGGTACCCTGGCCCGCCAGGCATCTCAACAGGGGGTGGGGACTCTTATCGTCACCGGCGACACCGATACCTTTCAACTGATTGATGAGAACACCCAGGTGTTGACCTCCCGCCGCCGGTACTCTGACACGGTCATTTACGATGAAACCGGCATCCAGGAGCGATACGGGCTAAAGCCCCGGCAAATCATTGACTACAAGGGTCTGGTCGGTGACAGCTCTGACAATATCCCCGGCGTGCGCGGCGTAGGCAAAAAGACGGCCACCCAACTCTTGCAAAAGTATGGCAGTATCGAGGCCATCTACGAGCATCTGGATGAGGTGGAGAGCCCTCGCTTCCGCAAGGCGCTGGAGGAAGGGCAGGACGACGCTTTCCTTAGCAAGCACTTGGCGACCATCGTCACCGACGTACCCCTGGAGCTCGACCTGGAAGCCTGCCGTGTGGCCGAATACGACCACGACCGGGTGACCAACCTCTTCCGAGAGCTAGAGTTCCGCAGCCTGTTGAAGCGTCTGCCCCAGCCCCGTCAGCCAGAAGGCCCTCAGCAGTTGGCCCTGTTTGAAGAAGTGGAGGCGGCAGCGCCAGCGGCACTCTCAGCAGTACCCACTGTGCAGGCGGTGGCTGCTGGCTACCGAACCGTTGACAGCCAGGAAGCCCTGGAGGAGCTGGTGGAAGAACTGGCCCGCTCCCCCGCCTTTGCTCTGGACACAGAGACCACCAGCACCGACGCCATGGCCGCAGACCTGGTGGGCATCGCCGTAGCCCTGACGAAAGATGGAGAGGGCCAGGCCCACTACATCCCCGTCGGGCACGCGCAAGGTGCTGGCTCCCAACTCCCCCTCGACCACGTCCTCGACGAACTGGGGCCCGTCTTGGAAGACGCCAGCGTCGCTAAATATGCCCACAACGCCAAGTATGACTTGACCGTGCTGGCCCGACATGGGATAGACGTCAAGGGCCTGACCTTTGACACCATGATCGCCGAATGGCTCATTGACCCAGCCAGCCGCAACCTGGGGCTCAAGAACATGGCCTGGGCCCGCCTGGGTGTGGAGATGACTCCCATCACTTTTCTCATCGGCAAGGGCAAGAACCAGATCACCATGGACCGGGTGCCCATTGAACAGGTAACCCAGTACGCTGGGGCTGACGTGGACATGACCTACCACCTGGTCAGCTTGCTGGAACCTGAACTCAAGGAGAAGGAACTCTGGACCTTGTTCACCGAGGTGGAGATGCCCCTGGTGCCCGTCCTGGTCGAGATGGAGATGAAAGGGGTGGTCCTCGACGTACCCTTTTTGCAAAACATGTCCGGCCTGCTTCAGGGACGGCTGGCGACTCTGGAGAAGGAAATCCAGGACCAGGTGGGCTACCCTTTTAACGTCAACTCTACCCAGCAACTGAGCGATGCCCTTTTTATCAAGCTGGGCCTGCCCACCAAAGGGGTGAAGAAGACAGCCTCGGGCCACTATTCTACCGCCGCCGCTGTGCTGGAAGGGCTCAAGGACCAGCATCCGGTCATTGGCCTCATCCTGGAGCAACGGGAGCTGGCCAAGCTCAAATCAACCTACGTTGACGCCCTGCCCCAACTGGTGAACCCTCACACTGGGCGAGTGCATACTTCGTACAACCAGACGGGCACGGTGACGGGGCGCGTCTCGTCCTCAGATCCCAACCTGCAGAACATCCCCATCCGCACCGAGTTGGGCCGCCAGGTGCGGCGGGCCTTCGTGGCCGGGGAAGGCAGCGTGCTGCTGGCCGCCGATTACTCCCAGGTGGAATTGCGGATCATGGCTCACATCTCCCAGGATCCTACCTTGTTAGAGGCTTTCCGCCGTGACGAGGACATCCACACCAGCACTGCGGCCGCCATATTGGAGGTACCGGCGGAGGCAGTGACACCTGAAATGCGTCGCCTGGCCAAAAGCGTGAACTTTGGCCTTGCCTATGGGCAGGGCAGCCATGGCCTGGCGCAGCAAACCGGCCTTTCCCACGAGGAGGCCGACCGTTTCATCAAGAACTACTTTGCCCGGTATCCCAAAGTGAAAGAATACATCGAGCACACCAAGAGCCAGGCGAAGGAACAGGGCTACGTAGAGACGCTGCTGGGCCGGCGGCGCTACTTCCCTGAGCTGAAGAGAGAAAAAGTCAGAGGCCACATCATTGCTGCTGCCCACCGCATGGCCATCAACGCGCCGATCCAGGGAACCGCCGCTGACATTCTGAAAATCGCCATGCTCCGCCTCCATCGGGTCCTCCACGAGCGGAACCTGAAGAGCCGTATGATCCTCCAGGTGCACGACGAGCTCGTTTTAGAAGTGCCGGAGGATGAGATGGACACAGTGGCCCCGTTGGTCAGGGAGATCATGGAGGGCGCTTTTCAGTTGGATGCGCCGCTGAAGGTGGACGTGAAGGTAGGTAACAATTGGTTGGAGATGGAACCAGTGGAAGGATGAGCCGCATTTACACAAATGTGAGGTGGAAAGATGCAAGAAAGAATTGCAGTCAACCCTAACATCCATTTTGGAAAACCTTGTGTTGCTGGCACCAGAATTCCGGTGCAGAGCGTCCTTGAGTTGGTGAGTGAGGGACTTTCTTTCGAAGAAATAATCCAGGATTACTACCCCGATCTCGAAATCGAGGACATTCGCGCATGCATTCAGTACGCTATTGATATAATCGTAGCGGAAGATATTCACATAGCGGCGGTAGCAGCATGAAGTCTCTTATTGAATTGGAACTGACCAAAACGCGATAAGAAGCGATGGCAAACAAGATTCTTCTAATAGAACCTGACTTCCCAACCAACAAGAAAAGCAGAAATCATAGCCAGTCTATCCCAACTGGGTTGTTAAAACTTGCCTCTTATCATCGGTCTTTAGACGATAAGGTCAAATTGGTTCGAGGATGTGAAGAGATTGACTATGAGCCGGATAAGGTATTTGTGACCTCCCTGTTCACCTATTGGTCCGAATATGTCTGGGATGCCGTACATTACTATAAACGCAGGTTTCCTGGAGCTCCGGTCGTCGTAGGAGGTATATATGCAAGCCTGATGCCTGACCATTGCGCAAAATCGGGCTGTGATGAAGTGTATATCGGTCTACACAAAGAGGCCGAGCGTTTTCCACCAGCATATGATTTGGTCGATACAGATTTCCAGATAGTCCATACATCACGAGGTTGCCCTCGGAGATGCGCATTTTGCGGGGTGCGGAAAATTGAACCGCAGTTCACTTACAAGAAATCAATAGCTGAGGAGATTTACAAGAATCGAGTCCTATTCTATGATAACAATTTATTAGCCAACCCGTACATTAAGAATATACTAGAAGAGATTGCGGCGATTAGAGTGAATGGAAGGGTTGTTGTTTGTGAGAGTCAATGCGGCATTGACGGGCGACTGCTCACCTATGATATGGCTTGTTTGTTGAAAAAGGCTCGCTTTCGCTATCCGAGGATCGCATGGGACCACGAATATGAACAACATGAGGAGATAAAAGCTCAGATAGATATGTTGGTCAGTGCAGGCTACAATCCCAAACATATCTACGTTTTCATGCTTTACAACTTTGAGTTGAGCTATGAAGAGTTGGATAGGAAGCGGCAGAAATGCTTGGAGTGGGGTGTCCAGATTGCGGATTGTAGGTACAGACCCCTGGATCAGACGTTTGATAATTACAATCCGCAAGCGTGGAGGACAGGACAGACAAGCGAGGACTACTACATTCATCCCAATTGGACAGATGCCCAAATACGTACTTTTAGGAAACAGGTTAGAGAACAGAACATCGTGATTCGCCATGGGTTTACGGAATACTCCAGAGCTAAGGAACTCACTGGGCGCAGGAAAAAGAAGTCGAGGGGGGGATGACACAATGCCAGAAACAATACCGATCAAGGTCGCCGTCAGTGTGTTAGCAGATATTAGCTTAGGCATATATCGCACCCCAGCCAATGCATTGAAAGAGCTGGTGAGCAACGCTTTTGATGCGGATGCCACGCGCGTGGTGATAAATACAGGTTTCCCGTATTTCCGCACAATGATTTGCCGAGATAATGGCCACGGAATGAGTCCCGGGGAGTTCCGTGATATTATGGAAAAAATTGGGGGCAGCATCAAACGAAAAGAAGGACAGCATACTGATAAAGGACGTCCCATAATCGGGAAGATAGGGATTGGCATATTGGCCGTTGCTCAGATTTGCAGGCGATTTACCATCATCTCTTCTCAGCGGGGCAGTGGCACCAAATTTGAAGCCCGCGTTGACTTCACAGGCTTTGCTACCCCTGAAGCTAGAGAAATCTCCTTGGGAAGTGAAGAAGCAAAGGAGATAGGCAGCTATGAGTTATTTGATGATTTGCCAGAAGAGTCGGATGCGCATTATACCAAGATCATTCTCGAAGACATTGAACCAGGTTTCAGAGAAAGGCTATTGGAAGCGAGTGGGCCTGAAACGAAAATAAGTGAGTACGAGTTTGAGAAAGGAGATCCAAAGGCGCTATCGGATTTTGTGGACTGGCTAACCAAGAAAAGCGTTCGTCAGATTTCGGACTATAACAGATTGCTATGGGAGCTTGGAGTGATTTGTCCTGTGCCCTATCTTGAAGACGGGCCAATAAAAGGACACGATGTCATACCTGATATTAAGCGAATCTTGTTGGACTATGATTTCACGGTCAAAATTGATGGTCTAGAACTTAGGAAGCCCATTTTGTTTCCCACTTCCCCAGAGATCAGAAACAAGGGAGAAGACTACGAGATATACGATGTGGAATTTGACGACATGGTGGAAGACAGGCGGCTTGTTTTTAACGGATACATCTATTACCAACGGAAGGCCATCTGGCCGCCAGAATTACGGGGCCTTCTGGTCAGAATACGAAACGTTGTCATTGGGATGTATGATAAGAGCCTGCTGAACTACCCGAGGCAGCAAGGGCCTAGAATGGCTATGCTTTCCGGCGAGATATATGTAAAACAGGGACTGGAAGAGGCTCTGAATGTGGATAGAAACAGTTTCAGGGAGACGGATCCGCATTACATCAAACTGCAAGAGGTCGTGTACAGAAGATTGGGAGGTGACAAAGAGACCAAGACAGCGGGTATATTCTCGGATATCTCCAAATACTCGCGAGAACGGAACGTGGCGCGGCGAATGAAGGAGGAAATGCAAGCCCGCAAGGAGGTTCTTGCCAATATTGAGGCTCTATTGGGGATATCGTTTGAAATTGAATCGTGCGAGGATGAATCCCCGGTTCCCGTTGAAGTTGACATGGATAACGGCACAATAGTCATCTACGAAGGACATCCTATGTTCCCCCGGGCAAAAGCAGCCAGAAGACTATTTGAAAGAGTCCTGATTGCGTACGAGCTAGCCAATGGAGTTGCTGACTCTAAAGATGCGGTCCGCGAAGAATTTTACCGACTTTTGATGGAGGGCTAGGCATGGCCGACCATCAAAGAAACGAGACAGCCGAGGACCCGCGCCTACGAGACCGACGCCTGCGAGAAAGCAAGCAGCGTGAGCACAAACAGGACTACACCGGCCCAGTAAAGCAATTTGTGCGAAAGCATGCTTGGGTGCCTGCTGCACAAAGCCGGCACGAGATAGTGCGAGACGAGGGACGCGAACATCTGAGATACTTCACGCTATGTGCTGAGGAAGCGATAGATGTTCGTCTATTTAGGAAAGAAAAACTTGTAGAGTCCGATGGACGGGGATATCCAGACATTGTGTTCTGCGAGCACTTCCCCGATCAATATGCTGTGATTGCTGAGAGTTTGGGGCGCACTCGCGGATTCCTTGCGGACTTCAAGAGTCTGGTACTTGACCGGAATGAACCGAAAAGTGAAGACTTCTATTCGGAACTACCATTTGATGTCTACAATCTAGACTTCACAGGCATGTGTTTTCCAAGAGGGGATCCACCATTCTCCAGAACATTGGACGCCATAGTAAGCCTTGTAGACGAATTAGGAAAGCCGCGATATCAGAAAGGATTCGATATATTTCTTACCTTCAGGGCGGATAGATCAAATGAGAACGAAGAAGCAATTAAGCAACTGAAGGGCCATGTGCGTGAAAACAAGAGAGAACGTGACTGGTTTCGCAATGCGTTTGTGGAGAGGTACGAAGACGTAGGGCGACTGCTAGACAGCAAATATCATGAGTTTCTTTTGCTGACTTTGCCGAAGCTGTTTGGGAGTTTTGGAATGGATGCTGGATTCCGGGTGACTTGTCCATATAGACTGTATTACCAACGCCCCAACCCTCCCAGCCGCCCACTGTTCTATATGATCTCATTTGTCTTGTCCTTCGATTGGGTGAAAGAACGCAGAAAATCGCTTCAGCGGCTGTGTTCCAGGCAGGAAATCCTATTACACGCATATACCAAACTGTTGCAGCAACTCTTTAAACAGGACATTACTAATGTGAACAAGGTGCAATTTGACTATGACCTGTACGAACAAGAGGTGAAAGAACTCCTCGCATTGAGTGATGAGGAATTCTGAAGACAGTTCTCGCTCCGCGCTAAGATGAGCATAACTTGTTTTCCCGATCATCATCATAGCTACTGGAAGGTGGACATAGGTGAGGGAACTGATTGGAGAAGGAGAGCAAAGCATGGTTAGCAAAGATATAGTGACGCTAGTCGAAAAAGCGATCAAAAAAGCCCAGCGCAAAGGCGACTTGCCCAAGTTTGAGGTGCCACCCATCCCATTGGAGCATCCCAAGCAGGCCGATTGGGGTGATTACGCCACGCCGATTTGTATGCAACTGGCTCCCCTGGCGCGCATGGCCCCTGTCAAGATCGCCGAGATCGTGGTCAAGCGTCTGGCGGAGGCCGACTATCTGGGCAAAGTAAAAGTCGCCCATCCTGGCTTCATTAATTTTACCCTGGCCGATGCTTGGCTGGCCCAACAGGTGGAAGCCATCCTGGACGCCGGAGAAACCTACGGCAACCTGGACCTGGGCCAGGGCAAGAAGGTGCAGGTGGAGTACGTCAGTGCCAACCCCACCGGCCCCTTGACGGTGGGCTCTGCGCGTAACGCCGTGCTGGGCGACAGCCTGGCCAGTGTCCTGACCGCGGCCGGCTACCAGGTCCAGCGCGAGTACTACGTCAACGACGCCGGCACTCAGATGCGCCTCTTTGACGAAACCCTCTACGTCCGCTATGCCCAGGCCCTCGGTCAGGATGAGCCGGTGCCCGAGAAAGGCTACCAGGGCAGCTACGTGGTCGAGATGGGGCAGCAGTTGGCCCAGGAGCACGGCGACGAGTTCCTGCGGATGGACCGTGAGGAAGCTACCGAGGCCCTGGGTGAAATCGGCCTGAAAAAGATGCTGGCGGGCATCCGCAGTGACCTGGAGTTGATGGACGTTCACCACGACCACTGGTTCTCGGAACGCAGCCTCTACAAAGATGGCTACTTCGGCAGGATCATGACCATCCTGCGCCAGGGGGACCACCTCGCCGAGCAAGAGGGGGCGGTGTGGTTCAAGGCCGAGGAACTGGGCGGCGGCAAAGATGAAGTGGTCGTCCGCTCTACAGGCGAGCCGGGCTACTTTGCCTCGGACATTGCCTACCACTACAACAAATTCGTAGAGCGGGGCTTTGACTGGGTGATTGACGTCTGGGGGGCTGACCACCAGGGCCACGTGCCGCGCATGAAAGCCATGATGCACGCCCTGGGACTGGACCCCGAGCGGCTGACCCTCATTATCTACCAGTTGGTCACCCTCAGGCGGGGCGGCAAGATCGTGCGCCTTTCCAAGCGCACGGGCGACATTATCACCCTACGGGAGGTGCTGGAGGAAGTGGGACCGGACGCGGTACGCTTCTTTTTGTTGGCGCGGGCGGCCGACAGCCAGATGGACTTTGACCTGGATCTGGCCAAAGAAGAATCGGCTGAAAATCCGGTCTACTACGTCCAATACAGCCACGCCCGGATCGCCAGCATTCTGCGCTACGCTCAGGAACAGGGGACGACCTGGGAGGGAGGCGATGTCTCCCTTTTGACCCATCCCATGGAATTGGCCCTCATTCGCCAGATGTTGCTCCTGCCAGAGATCGTGGAGCAGGCGGCCTTGAACCTGGCCCCTCACCACCTGACCTACTACGCCCAGGATCTGGCCAGTGCCTTCCATTCCTTCTACAGAGATTGCCGCGTGGTCTCCTCCGACCCCGCTGACGCGGAACTGACCAAAGCGCGCCTGAAGCTGGTAAAAGCAGCGAAAATCACCATCGCTAGCGCGCTGGGGTTAATGGGTGTCCGTGCTCCAGAGCGGATGTAAATGCTTTGGAGGAAGGCAGGCTGTTGAGTGAAAGTATTCCTCAAAGTTGGTGTCCCCGGCGCGCGGGAAGCGGCTGCCAGAGGCGATGTGATCGTGGTCATTGACGCTCTGCGGGCCAGCGTGACCATCACCAGTGCCCTGGTTGTGGGAGCGGTTAAAGTCATCCCTGTGCTGACCGTCGCCGAGGCACGGACTTACCTCGACTGCGAGGGTTATCTGGTCGCCGGGGAGCGAGGTGGAGTTCAGATAGAGGGCTTTCACTTCGGCAACTCTCCCACCGAGCTTTGGCGACAGGTAGCGGAGGTCAGAGGCAAGACTCTCATCTTGACCACTTCCAGCGGCACCCGTTGCGTGGAAGCTGCCCAGGAGGGAGCGGGGGCCATTCTGGCCGGAGCTCTCCCCAACGCTACCGCCCTGGCTCAGGCCACTTTTGACTTGGCTGGGGAGCGAGGGAGAGATATATCGCTGGTAGCAGCGGGCTTTAATGGCCAGGCAACAGTAGAGGATCTTTTCGCGGCCCGACTGATTGCCCATCGGCTGGCGGTGATGGGAGCTGTGCTGACTGAGGGGGAGTGGGGTGATCATCCGGTTGAGAATGAAGCCGCCGAGGTGTTGAGGGACAGCCCGTCAGGGCAGAAGTTGAGAGGTCTGGGCTACGGGAAGGATGTGGCCTTCTGCGCCCAAATTGACGTCTTTGAGGCCGTGCCCATCTATCGAGACGATGGGTTTGTGGTTTAGGGAACGGGATAGACCAACCGAAATCCGAGGCTGAAGCGGCCATCTTTGGAGTAGACGGTGTAGCGGAACCAACAGCGGGCGGTGTCCGGAACGTAGCTCCATCCTCCCCCACGAGCCACCCGGTCTTCTTTACTGTGTGGGTCCTCGCGTCCATCACCAGGATTGTAGGGATAGGGCCTGAGAAGGCTGCTGGTCCACTCCCATACGTTGCCCGCTATGTCGGACACGCCGTAGGGGCTGTCGCCTGCGGGGGAATATTTCCCCACCGGCGTCAGGTCGCCAGGGCCGCCGTCTTTTATGTTACACCTCTTCGGATCCCACACGTCCCCCCAGGGGTAAGTGCGGCCATCGGTGCCGCGAGCCGCTTTCTCCCACTCTGCTTCCGTGGGCAGCCGCCCCCCGGCCCACTGGGCGTAGTCCTGCGCATCGTGCCAGTTGACATAAACTACCGGAGAATTGGCGTATTCTGATTTTCTGTAGTAGTCCCTGTCCTCTGGCTCGTCGCAGGCCCCGGCCTCCACGCATTTTCGATACTGAGCGTTGGTCACCTCGTACTTGCCTATCCAGAAGCCATCCAGGTAGACGGCGTGCTGAGGGTATTCGTCCCCGTCTGGGTAGAGACTGAGGCCCATGGGGAACTCGCCGGGTGGGATGAAGACTGCCACCGAGCCGTCTTTCTCCCATACCCGCGTCTCACCAGCCACAGGTCCTGGAACAGGTGTATCGGTCGGTGTGGGCGGCACGGGCGTGGGTGTTGGTGGCACAGGTGTGGGCGGCACGGGGGTAGGAGTGTCTGTGGGCGGCACAGGCGTGGGGGGTTCTGTGGGTGGCACAGGCGTGGGGGTGTCTGTGGGCGGCACGAGGGTAGGGGTTGGCGGTACGGGTGTCGGCGTCGGTGGCAGGGGCGTAGGGGATGGAGGTTCCCCGACAGGTGTGGGGGCTGCCGGTTGCCTGGCAGAAATCGGGAGTTCAGTTGTAACATCCTGCATAGCTATCCTTAAGACAAAGAGTCCTACAAAGCAGGCCAATAAAGCGGCTGCTATGCATCCTCCACCACCGATGACAAACCACCATCTTCTTTCCATACGTGGTCTTTTCCTCCTCGAAGGTATTCAGAAACCCTTCGCCAGCATAACCCGCGATTTCACCGTGGGGCGATGGCTTTGACGACCAGTATACTATCATATCCTGGGGCAAAAATCAAAAATCCTTTAGCGCCTTGGCAGGGAAAGCCCCCCTCAAAAGGGATGAGATGATCAGATTAGACCGCAACTTTTACTATCAGCCCACTTTGCAAATGGCGCGGGACCTTTTAGGCAAACGGTTGGTGCGAGTACTCAACGGCCAGCGGCTGAGCGGTCTCATCGTGGAGACCGAGGTCTACATCGGCGAAGCCGACAAGGCCTGCCACGCCTCACGGGGCCGCACCCCTCGCACCGAGGTCATGTACGGCCCACCCGGCCACGCCTATATCTACTTCATCTACGGTATGCACCACTGTTTCAACGTCGTCACTGAAGAGGAAGGCTTCCCCGCCGCCGTCCTCATCCGGGCTCTGGAGCCATTGGAGGGTCTGGAATGGATGCGCCGCCATCGCCCCGGCCGCCCTGACGGTCAACTGACCAATGGGCCGGGCAAACTGTGTGCGGCCCTGGCCATTGATAGGACCCTGAATGGTATGGATTTGTGCACCAGCCAGGTTTTTTTCATCGAGGAGGGACGGACCGTGGCCGGCGAGGAAATAGCGACCAGCCCCCGCATCGGCATCAGGTCCGACGAAGTGGCCAGGAGCAGGCCTTGGCGGTTCTACATCAAGGGCAACAGTTGTGTCTCCCGCTGAGAAAGAGCAGGGGAACTCGGCAGTTGACTGGTGGCCCATCTGTACCACAATGAAGGTAAAAGCAAAGCCACCCTGGGATTAGGGCGGCCTTTTTTGCGTGGATGGCCCTTTCCGAGTGAAACTCTAACTGGGAGCTTCTGAAAGAACCCACAAATCGTGGATGAGGAACTGCTGAAAATCACCTATCTGTTCGCGCAGCCGTTTGTCTGTAATCATCTCCGGTCTTGGATCCACGTAGTAGACACCATCCAACTTGTTGAGGGCCACCGTGTAGCCCAGGAAATGATTGCTCTTGAACGTGGTATTGATGCCAAAAATGCTCCGGGCTCGACGAGCGCGCTGAACATCGTGCAAGAAGATGGCAACCACCGGCACCTCTCTACCCAGGAACTGCGTCAAGAGATACTTGTCGAGGAATACCTTGTCTATCCTATCCTTGCTTGTGGTTTTGACTGAACCGACAACCTCTGCCGGATGTATCAATTCGGTCTCGGAAGCAACAATCGCTTTGTTGCGAGAGAACACCAGATCCAGGTCGTAAGACATTGCATAGTCAGGGTAGCCCGGTATCGGCACGGTGATTCTACGAGATTCACACTCCAGCCCTATCTCCTGAATGATAAGCTTGATCAGATTTTCGAAAAGTTGCCCCACCCGCTTTCGGGACTGATTCGGGTTGTCGAACGAATCTCCGATGCTACCCACGCTCTGTTGGACAGTGTAGACGACTTTGTTGATCTCATTGGAATCCAGGTAATCTCTTTTGGTGTCCTGGTCAATGATTGCTTCCTGAAACCTCTTGAGGTCAGCCAGGAACGCGACGAACCGTTCAAATGCAATCTTGAAGTCACCAGCCGACTCCAAAAACAGATTGGCATTCAGTGGGCGCGTAATCCTATGGTTGTATGCCTCGTCGTATTGGTAGAACACATAGTTGTGATGCGTGGGGGAGATAATGCGGGTTGGTTGTGTCTTCTCAATGAGCGTCAGAAAGGTGTGGCATAGCGTGAAGTAATGCCCCAGCTCACCAAAGGCGGATCTGTCTCTCACACTCGCTTGCAAGTCGGCCAGCGTGATCCCCGTCATCGAATGGACCGCCTCCGCCGGGCGTTTTCCAGATCGTACTCGATCCACTTTTCCACAGGCCAGTTTTCCACCAATTTGATTCTTTTGGCCGCCCACTGGCAATATTCGATTGACAGATCACATCCCATCCACTTGCGCCCAAGCTGTTCAGCCACCACAGCCGTAGTCCCAGATCCCAGAAATGGGTCTATGACTAAATCACCGGGACTTGACGAAGCCAGCACAATCTTTCTCAGAAGTTCTTCCGGCTTTTGGGTCGGGTGAGGAGTCTTTTCGTGCATTCCATTGCAGGTCGTGGGAATTTCGATTACATCTCTGGGTTTGGCCCCCCTGGGATGGGGCTGCCAGACTCGCTGTTTGCCATTGCCGTACTGGCTGGTTTCGGCCTGAGGATGTACGGGATACTTCAATGTGTGATTCCCGTAGGGAATTCTCACATCATCTATGTTAAGAGTGAACTTTTTACTTTTTCTAAAGTGGAGAAAGCTCTCGTGGGATCGTCCCCAATCGGAACCCAAGTTGGCCTTGTTCTTATAATGCCAGACCAGCCAGCGACACCCTTTGAAGAAGCGCAACGCTGGCAATTTGATGTCGGCCAGGATTTCAGAGAACCCACACACATATAACGTGCCAGTTGGCTTCAGAACGCGGGCGACTTGCTCTATCCATTGCAGTGACCACTCAACGTAAGCCTGCTGAGACTCAAAGGTATCCCACTCGGCTTTCTTGATGTTGTACGGTGGGTCAGCAAAGACAAGATCAACTGTCTCGCTTTCCAGCGAACCAAGCCAGGTAATGGCATCCCCAACCCAGATTTCGCCATTGGGATGGGTGTAGAACAATACAGGGGTGTCAGGACTCGTTTCTGCGGGGTTGATCTCGGCAAACGAGCCTTTTAGCATGGGTTTTCCAAAGAAAGTTGGTATCTCTGTATTGCGACTGTATGCTGCCGATGGCTCTTTGACGCTGTTTTCTGAAACCTGCACCTCTGGCTTTGGTTGTTCCATCACTTCAACCATTTTCTCACTCCAATCGCCTGTCCCACCGCTGGGCAGCAAGTGTGCTTGGTAGCATTGCCCGCCATCAACTCTACAGTACTATCATACCATAAGCGGAATCAAAAAGCAAAGGCTGGTCGCTGACCGCCCAGTCTATTCCTTGACAGGATTACTCATCGGTAGGCGACACTTCGAAGTTACCGACGCTATGCCAGTCAGTCCCAGTGAGATCAACCTCACAGCCAGCAGTCTCAAGTTTCATGGCCAGCTCCTGACGTTTCTGAGTAGAATTGTCAAGTTTCATGAGGTGACGGCCTGCAATGTCACTGAACGGCCTCAGTTTGCCTAGCGCAACCAACAGAGTTCTCTCTGGGCACCTTCCAAACGCCATTCCAGCTTCAAAGAGCACATTTGGCCTGGCTTGAGGAGTCAAAACTTTTTCGTATTCAGGATCATCTTGCTTGATATATTCATCCCGAAGTTTGGCCCCATCATCGCCTGTCAGGACCACCACTACTGCTTGCGCAGCAGTAAAGGCAGAATCTAGCACCTCGCCAATGTACGGTGACGGTTTCCCCGTGAGTTTGAGAGCCTGAGTCCATTCGATAGGCTCCAGTCCTATTGTGCGCAAAAAGTCAAACATACTACGGCGCGCATTTTCGTTGCGCCCGTGGACGACAAATACTTTCTTCGGATCAGGTTTTCCTGTTGACTTCTCTTCCACTATTGACTTTGTCAATGCCTCCAACTCATCTGCCACCTTCACTACCGGACACTTTCTGCTAGGCAAGGCATTTGGAACTCCACGGGGATGGG
>SOHZ01000475.1 GCA_004377365.1 Anaerolineales bacterium
TGCATATCAGTACCCCTTCAGGCCTCCATCAGGCTTTCGCCTGACTTCACCTTGCCCAGGGCTAGATCACCTGGTTTCTAGTCTGACCCGCGTGACTCCGGGCCCTTTAAGACCCAGCGACTCGCCTTACGGCTGTTCGCACTTTGGTTTCCCTAAGCTTACGGGCTTTACACCCTTAGGCTCGCCACGCAGGTAAACTCCCCGGCCCGTGATTCGAAACGGAACATGCGACCCTGGTCCGCTGCCTCCGTACCGCCGGGTCACCCCGGCCTCCTTCGTGCAGCATCAACCCTTGCGGGCCGCAATCGTCTGTAACTATCTGATTTCAGGCACTTTTAACGCCCCTCCCGGGGGGCTTTTCAGCTTTCCGTCACCGTACTAGTGCGCTATCGGTCTTGGGTTGTATTTAGCCTTGGGAGTTAATGTCTCCCAGATTCACGCGCCAGTCTCAAGGCACGCTACTCCGGAAATCGGCCCAATCCCTCTCGGCTCACGCCTACGGGGCTATCACCCTCTACGGCGGAGCTTTCCAGAACACCTCGGCTTAACCGAGTAGGAAGCGGCCGACCCCATACACCACATCCGCGCCGGCTCATCGCCGGAGCGTTCAGTTTAGGCTCTTTCCAGTTCGCTCGCCGCTACTACGGAAATCCCAGTTGGTTTCTCATCCTCCCCCTACTAAGATGTTTCAGTTCGGGGGGTTCCCGCTCCTCACGGAGCGACGGCCGAAGCCGCCAGGAAGTCCCATTCGGGGATCCCCGGATCTAAGACTGCATGCGTCTCCCCGGGGCTTATCGCAGCTTGCCACGCCCTTCGTCAGCACCCAAGCCAAGCCATCCACCAGATAGCGTAGTTTATCAGCAAATTTCCCGGTCCCACGGTTGGAGTCGGAAGTCTATGCACGGCTTCATCGAGAAAAGACCCATACTCCGTGGATCGATTCTCTGGCCCTTCATCCCCGATCCTTTCGAAACGGGGATTGCATGGATTGTGTGGGTCGAGCGTTTCTCCACGACTACTGCTTTCTTAGGAGGTGATCCGGCCGCAGGTTCCCCTACGGCCACCTTGTTACGACTTAACCCTCCTTACGAGGCCTAGGTTCGAGACGGCCAACTTTCGACCGTACCTCACCAAAACCTCATTCGGGTGGTTCGACGGGCAGTGTGTGCAAGGAGCAGGGACGTATTCACCGCCGGATGATGACCGGCGGTTACTAGGCATTCCATGTTCACGAGGGCGGGTTGCAGCCCTCGATCCCAACTGAGGTAGTGTTTAGGGATTGGCTCCCCCTCTCGAGGTGGCAGCCCTCTGTCACTACCATTGCAGCCCGCGTGTGGCCCGGGAGATTCGGGGCATACTGACCTGCCGTTGCCCGCACCTTCCTCAGCCTTGTCGGCTGCGGTCCCCCAAGAGTGCCCAACATCCCTTTAGGATTTGCTGGCAACATGGGGCGCGGGTCTCGTTCGTTACCTCACTTAAGAGGACACCTCACGGCACGAACTGGCGACGGCCATGCACCTCCTCTCAGCTCGTCTGGCAAGACCTTCAGCCTGGCCTTCACTCTGCTGTCGCTCCCGGTAAGGTTCCCGGCGTTGACTCCAATTAAACCGCAGGCTTCACGCCTGGTGGTGCTCCCCCGCCAATTCCTTTAAGTTTCAGCCTTGCGGCCGTACTCCCCAGGCGGCAGGCTTAATGGCTTCCCTGTGGCACTGAGGCGGCGCATGGCCGACCCAACACCTAGCCTGCATCGTTTACGGCTGGGACTACTCGGGTATCTAATCCGATTCGCTACCCCAGCTTTCGTCCCTCACCGTCAGGCGTGTTCTAGTCAGCAGCCTTCGCCACTGGTGGTCCTCCTGGGATCAATGGATTTCGCCCCTACCCCAGGAATACCGCTGACCTCTCCCACCCTCTAGTTCGGCAGTTTCCCTCGCAGCCCAACGCTTAGGACGCTGGATTTAACGAGAGATTTACCGAGCTGGCTACGGACGCTTTAGGCCAAATAATCATCCCCACCACTCGGGGGGCTGGTGTTACCGCGGCGGCTGACACCAGTCTTGCCCCCCCCTTATTCCCACGGCTCATTACACCATGGAAAAGCCACCTTCTTCAGATGGCACTCGAGGTAACCCCATCTCACTTGCGTGAATTGTGGAGGTTTCGCGCCTGCTGCGCCCCGTAGGGCCTGGGCCCTTGTCTCAGTGCCCATCTCCGGGCTACCACTCTCATGGCCCGTACCGGTCAAAGGTTTGGTGAGCCGTTACCTCACCAACTGCCTGATCGGCCGCAGCCCCATCCTCGGGCGTGCACACAAACATGGATGTGCTTACGTTTAGGCATGGCACCATTCCAGGAATCCATACCTATCGGGTATTAGCCCCAGTTTCCCGGGGTTATCCCCGTCCCGAGGGTAGGTTAGCTACGTGTTACTGAGCAGTCTGCCACTCCCCGCCATAGTCCGGGTCGTTCGACTGGCATGGCTTAGTCCCACCTCGATAGCAGTGGGGTCCGACGGGATCAATCGGAATTCGTTTGCGCAAGGCTAAACGAATAGTCGGAGGAGAATTTCGCTCGACCCATCTCAGACCCGAAGGCAGCGATGCCTATGCTCGGGTCATCATATATGTTTCCGCTACTGGAGTCGACCCTTCATCCAGAGGCAAACGCCTCAGTCGGATCGAAGCCGCCATTTTACGAGCGGAAGGCTTACGCCACCTTTCGATGGACGCCGTTGGAATAAAAACGTTATGATTTAATGAATTATGGCTTGAATGTTAACCCACAACAACGAGTTTTCCCATAGCATGAAATCTATTCCTTCTTAAACCCGAAAACAAGATAAATCGACCTTAAGAATCAAGAATAAGCCGTCTATCGCTCACTAGATTCGTTTTACTCTTTTTTCTCCGATTGTTCCATCTTCTCAAGCTCGCTCTCCAGAAATGCCCTGTACTTGGTATAGAACCGATCCTGGAGATCGGACGAACTAGTGTTGACCCGCTCCTTCACCATATCGGTGACGCCCAGGATCCTGTCCATGGACTCCTCCGCCAGCAACTTACCGGCAGTGAACATCGAGAGCCCGAGCTTCATGACCAGGCTCAACTGCTTCTCCAGCTGACTCTGGAACTTGGAGTGCTGCTCCAAGGTTATCTGGCCCTCCTCCGTAATGACGAACCTCCCCTCGTCGTTCTCCACGATGAGACCATCCCTCACGAGCCTCCCCAGCAGAGGGTAGATCAGACCCGGAGAAGGGCTCCATGCCCCCTCGCTCCTCTTCTCAGCCTCCTCGATGATCTGCTTCCCCGTCATCGGCTTATCGCTGATGAGATAGAGAGCGTAGAACCTCGTGAAACCCCTTGGCACTGTGCTCTTGACTTTCGACATGTCTTACACCTTATCTCTTGTGATACACATATCGCTAGAGATATAAATACCTATCGCTAGCGATAAACCACCTGCAGATGCCCAAAAGATTATTTGGAGAATCAGAAAAAATTGAGGCCGCGTCTTATTAATGTAAGATACCATGATCTCTTGGGAATGCTCGATGAAAGTCCTGGTATTGGGCATAGGAAAAATGGGGTACGGTCTTCTGAAAGACCTCACATCCCAGCCTCAGATAGATGAGGTCGTGGCTGCAGATATCAACATCGTCCAAGCAAAGCGATTCGCGGACAGGGTTGGCAGCGATAAAATTGAGGTTCAAACATGCGATGTCACCAACAAGCAGGAAGCCGTCCGACTCATGAATGAAGGATTCGATGTAATAGCCAGCGCCCTTCCACGCCCGTTTTGCGATGCTGCCGTGGCCGCAGCCATCGAAGCCGGTGTGGGATACGCGGACGTTGCAGCATCATTCGCCACCATCTTCGATCAAGACAAGGCCGCAAGAAAAGCAGGAGTCACGGTTGTCCCCCACATAGGTCTGGACATAGGCATTGATAGAGTTCTCTGCGGGGTGGGGGCGAGGAAACTAGACAAGGTCGAAGGTTTCAGAGTATGGTGTGGCGGTTTTCCCCAGAAGGGAACTCCGGGCTACCACAACCCTATCAGATACAAGATCTCATGGTACTGGCCA
>SOHZ01000320.1 GCA_004377365.1 Anaerolineales bacterium
ACGATGCCCGGCTTGGCAGTCCAAATGGTTATGGAAACCTGTTTGGGGAAACGCTCTATCTCAATGCTGGAAATGCCGGCCCGTTCCATTTCGCCACGAATCAACCGGCGGATAGCAAAATCTTCGTGCAACAGCTCAGCGTACTTTTGCCCCTCAGCGTACCACCTGGCCTTCCAGTCTTTGATAATGCCGATCCGAAAACCATACGGATGTACTTTTCTTCCCAATTGACCCCTCCTTATGCCCTAAGCAAAGAGCACTGCTCGCTGCTGCCTGCTATTCTGTTTCTCCCTCTTTGAGTACAACAGTGATGTGGGTAGAGCGCTTTAGAATTGGTTTGAATCGGCCCCGAGCGCCAAAACGACGCCACCGACGCGTCGGACCACCATCGGCAGTGATACGAGCGATGTAGAGATCCTCCCTGTCCAATCCTTCGTTCTCTTCAGCGTTGGCCACGGCCGACCTGATGGTCTTGTATACGGGCTTGGCTGCCGCCTGGGGCATGAATTTGAGCATAGTCAAAGCTTCATTAACCCATTTGCCTCGCACCTGATCAACCACAAGGCGCACCTTCTGAGAAGACATACGCACGTACCTACTCACTGCCCTGATTTCAAGTTCATTCATTGGCCTCTCCAATTCTCACAAAAACCGACCAAGAAGAGAGCGGAGTCTGATGACCCTACTTCTCCCTTACTCTGGTGCCCCTCTCTTTGTACGTATGGCCACGAAACAATCTGGTTGGAGCAAACTCTCCCAGCTTGTGCCCCACCATGTTCTCGGTGATGTAAATGGGCACGTGGCGCCGACCATCGTGCACGGCAATGGTGTGCCCCACCATCTGAGGAAAGACCGTCGAAGCTCGCGACCAAGTCTTGATCACCCGCTGTTCGCCGGTTTTATTCATGTTTTCAATTCTCTTCAACAGCTTGGGGGCTACATAAGGCCCCTTTTTCAACGATCTGGACATGATTACCTCCGCTTCTTCCCACGCCGGCGTACAATCCACTTGTCAGTGGCCTTATTGCGCCGCGTCTTGTAACCCAGGGTGGGCTTGCCCCAGGGAGTCTTGGGCGATGGCATCCCAATGGGACTCTTGCCCTCTCCTCCTCCATGAGGGTGATCACGAGGGCTCATCGCCGAGCCCCGTACTGTCGGCCGCCAGCCCCGGTGTCGCTTGCGCCCAGCCTTGCCCAAGCTAATGTTGCCGTGATCAGTATTACCTACCTGTCCGATGGTAGCCATACACTGTCGGTGGATCAACCGCACCTCTCCGCTGGGAAGACGCACGTGAGCGTATTTGCCCTCTTTAGCCATCAACTGGGCCGAGGTACCTGCCGAGCGCACCAATTGCCCACCTCGCCCTTGTTGCAACTCAATGTTGTGCATAACAGTGCCCACGGGAATGTTAGCTAAGGGCAGAGCATTGCCCACGCGTATCTCGGCCTCGGGCCCTGACATGAGCGCACTGCTCACCATCAAACCAAGAGGGGCTATGATATAGCGCTTTTCCCCATCGGCATAAGTCAAAAGGGCAATACGGGCCGAACGATTGGGATCGTACTCAATAGAAGTCACTCTGGCCGGAATCCCGAACTTGTCCCGCTTAAAATCAATGAGGCGATACCTGCGTTTGTGACCGCCACCCCGATGACGCACAGTGATCTTGCCCCGCACGTTGCGCCCGGCCTTCTTGCGCAAAGGAGCCAACAAGGATTTCTCTGGCTTGGTCTTTGTAATTTCCTCAAAGGTAGAGACGCTCATCCCCCGCCTCCCGGGCGAGGTAGGCTTATACGTCTTGATAGGCATAATCCTCTCCAACTAACAATGCACAGGGAATTTCTTAGACTCCGTCAAAAACATCAATGCGTTCGCCGGGAGCCAGGGTTACAATCGCTTTCTTCCAGGCGGGCCTCCTGGTCACCACCCGTCGTCCATAACGCCCCCTTTTGGCAGGCACGTTAATGGTGTTAACAGAAAGGACCTCGACATCAAATATCCCCTCTACCGCCTCTTTAACCTGATGCTTGTTAGCCCGGCGGTCCACTTCAAAGGTATACTTTCCCTCTTCTGCCTGATAGCGAGTCTTCTCTGTATCAATGGGACGCTTTATGACCTCGTAGACGTGCATCCTTCACCTCTTGCAAAGAACAATTTAATACCGTCACCGGAATCACCCCAGGATGGTCTCGATAACCTTGAGAGCTTCCAGAGGCACAATCAGGTAGTCGTAACCCAGAATATCGCGTACATTCAAGTACTGAGCTCGCAAGGTTTTCACGTAGGGCAGGTTGCTGGCCGATTTCTCTACGTTGGTGTTCCGTTCCGGCAGCAAGATCAGGGCTGTAGAGTACATATCCAGATTATCAAGGACGGCTTCCATCTCTTTCGTCTTGGGCTCAGGCATCTCCAAGGCATCCAGGACCATGATCTGCCCACCAGCAGCCTTCACCGAGAGAACCGATTTCAAGGCCAGACGTCTCATTTTTCGCGGCATTTTCTGCCTATAGCTGCGAGGCCGTGGTCCAAAGGCAATACCACCTCCCCGCCACTGGGGTTCACGGATGCTACCGTGGCGAGCGCGCCCCGTGCCCTTTTGACGCCAGGGCTTTCGACCTCCACCGCTGACCTCGCCCCGCGTTTTGGTCTTGTGAGTGCCCAGGCGAGCGTTGGCCAGTTGTCTCACCAGGGCCTGGTGCATCACAGACTCGTTGATGGGCACAGCAAAAATATCGTCCCTCAGTTCAACCTCTTCGACCTTTTCTCCAGACATATTGCTTACCGAAACCAACATCATAATCTCCTTACAAACAGAACTACAAGGCAAGCAGGCAAAGGCCTCTGACTTCTGCATTCCCCGTCCAGGGCGAAGAGACGGTGCCCTACCGGGTTTTCCTCACTTCCTTTATGACGAGCAACCCATTCCTGGCCCCAGGCACAGCCCCCTTGACCGCCAGGAGGTTTCGCTCTGGGTCCACCAGCACTACTTGCAGGTTCTGCACGGTCACCCGGGCGTTGCCCATACGTCCGGCCATGCGCATCCCCTTGTAGACGCGCCCTGGCGTAGTGCCTGCCCCAATAGATCCCGGTGCCCGGTGACGGTCTGATTGGCCATGGGTTTTGGGCCCGCCTCCAAAGCCATGACGTTTGACCACGCCGGCGAAACCCTTCCCTTTGGAGATACCAATCACGTCCACGCGGTCGCCAACATCGAAGATACTGACCCTGATCTTCTGGCCTTCCTCGTACTGGCTGACGTCGCTCACCCGAATCTCTCGTAGATAACGCAAGGGAGGCAACTGATTTCTGCTCAAATGCTCCAATTGAGGCCTGGTAAGGCGTTTTGGTTTGACCTCCTTGAAGCCCAACTGAACAGCGGCGTAGCCATCCCGTTCCGGCGTCTTTATCTGAGTCACAAAACACGGCCCGGCCTCAATGACGGTCACAGGGACGACCTCCCCTCTCTCATCAAAGATCTGAGTCATGCCCACTTTGCTACCCAAAATCCCTTTCATACGATCCTCCACGGGGACGGCACTGTTGCGCCGAATTGTCAGCCCCAGGCAATGGCTGCATCATCCCTGCGAGTCTACAAATCTGCGAACCTGCAAATCACAGTCGCTTATCCGCCGATTTGCCCACCGCTACAGTTTGATCTCGATGTCCACCCCGGCTGGAAGGTTAAGACGCATGAGAGTATCAATGGTCTTCGAGCCAGGATCAATGACATCAATCAGACGGTTATGGGTACGGATCTCGAACTGCTCTCGAGAATCTTTGTCTATGAAGGGCGAGCGTATAACGGTGAATTTTTCGATCCTGGTCGGTAAAGGCACAGGACCGACCACTTGTGCGCCTGTGCGCTCAGCCGTCTCCACGATCTGCTTCGCCGACTGATCGAGAACCCGATGGTCATAGGCCTTGAGGCGAATTCTGATTTTCTGCTTAGCCATAGTTATTTTCTATCCTGCGACCTTGGTGATCACTCCGGCCCCTACCGTCCGCCCTCCCTCGCGAATGGCGAAACGTGACCCACTCTCCAACGCCACCGGCACAATCAACTTTACCTTCAAATTCA
>SOHZ01000168.1 GCA_004377365.1 Anaerolineales bacterium
CTGTAGTTACATACATCAATACCCGAACGTATGGGAGAAACCTTATGACACACCCTGTCATCGGTTGGGAGCGGGAAACGCCGGTCCCCAACCACGTCTTTAACGATTTTCTAAGTGCGCGCGATGGCCGGCTCTATTTTGAGGACCTTGACCTGGCTCAACTCTTCATCGGAGGACGGCAGGATCAAGGGCTGGGCAAGCTTTTGCCCAGCCCGTTGGAAGTGGTCTATCTGCCCAAGATTCGCCAAAAAGTTGAGCAGATGCGCCAGGTGTTTGCAGATGTTTTTGCGGAAGTCGGCTATACCGGTCGCTTCCATTATGCCTACGCCACCAAAGCCAATACTGCCGAGGAGGTGGTGCGCACCGCGCTGGGGGTAGGGGCGCATTACGAGATGTCCTCCAGGGTTGACGTGGAGATTGTCCGCTTGATGAAAGGCGCTGGCCGTCTACCCCCGGAGCGGATGGTCATTGCCAACGGCTTTAAAGCAGCCGGGATGGCCTACGCCGATAATCTCGTTCACCTCAAATCCGTGCACGACAACCTGATCCCGGTCGTTGAAGATTTAACAGAATTGCCTCCCCTGATCGAGTCCGGCCTTCAGTTTGATGTCGGCTTGCGCCAGAAAAGCTACGGTCATCACCAAACCGAGGCCGAGATGGAGGCGGCCAATTCTCGCTTCGGACTGAGACTGGCCGACCTCTGGAAAGCAGCCGAGGCCATCGCTGCCGCCCCGAATCTGCGCCTCAAGCTCTATCACGCCATGGTGGGCAGCCAGATTACCAACGACCGCGATTTTGTGGCCAGGCTCAAGCCGACCATTGAAATCTACGCCCGCTTGCGGCAACGCCATCCCGACCTGAGCATTTTCGACTTTGGGGGCGGCATGCCCGTCCCCATGACCCTGGATTTTCAATTCGACTACCATGCCTTTGTCCGTCTTTTGCTGACCACCCTTCAAGAAGTCTGCGCCCATCACAACGTACCTGTTCCTGACGTGATGGGGGAATTTGGCCGCTATACCACTGCCGAACACGGCGCGCACTTTTTCAAGGTCCTGACGGTCAAGGACAACGGTTCCGCATTGTCCTGGTACATCATTGATGGTTCCATCATGACCTCCTTCCCCGACACTTGGGCTTTGAGCGAGCACTTTATCCTTCTCCCTTTGAACCACCTGGACAAACCCTTCCAACGCGTCCAATTGGGCGGCATCACCTGTGACAGTGACGACGTATACCCACCCAAACCAAGCCAATCTCCCCTCTATTTGCCCGTAGAAAGCAAGGATTTGTACATCGGTTTTTTCTGTATCGGTGCCTATCAGGAAATGCTGGGCGGCGTGCGTGGCAGCAAGCATTGTGTTCTGCCGGAAGCAGTCGAGTTGCTCGTGGATCGGGATGATGACAGTCAGTATCAATTCCAAATCATCCCCGGCCAAACAGCTCAAGACGTTATGCACAACTTGGGCTATGCTGTCCCAGTAGATACAATTTGGTGAAACCTATGCTCCAGAGACGACTTGGCGAAGAAATGAAAAAACAGATCCAGAAAGCCGTGCTCTCCTACGCCGTCTTTCGACCTGAGAGTGCGGTGGTCATTGCCATAACGATCATTTTTGTCGGACTTTCGTTGTTGAACCTGTCCTGGCTTCCGGGGAAGTGGTGGCTTTGGCTCCTCTTTGGCCTGGTCGGTGAAGCGCTCATCCTGCTGACCACCTTGCGCGATGAGGATCTATACAAGCAAGTGATGGACCAGATGTTTCGTCGAGAGTTCGACGTCAAGAAACTGCGCTCGCCTGATCTGCGACAAAAACTGTCCAAAGCCCTGGAATATCGTGACTTGATTGTCAAAGAGATTGAACGCGAAGAAGACTCCGTGCTGGATGACCACCTTTCCAACATGGCCCGCGGCCTCGAAGACTGGATCGCCCAGGTCTATCGTTTGGCCCAGGGCCTGGATGTCTACCAGCACGACACCGTCATCGCCCGAGATATGGAAACCGTGCCAAAGGAATTGGCAGAGTTTGAAAAGCTACGGCACGACGAAAAGGGAGGCTCGGTTCGAGAAGAGCTGGAAAAGACTATCGCTATCAAACAGTCCCAATGGAATACCCTGAAAAATCTACGCGACACAATGGCCAAAGCCCAACTACAACTTGAAAACACCCTGGCTGCTATGAGCACCGTCTATACTCAGGTTGTCCTACTGGGGGCCAAAGATGTTGATAGCAGTCGCGCCCGACGACTGCAGCAGGACATGACAGAGCAGATTAGCGCCTTGGAAGACATTGGCGCTACCATGGATGAAGTCTATCAAATGTCTAGCAAGTTAGAATATCGAGGAGGCACACATGCAGATGAATAGAACCCGGATCATCTTTTTCGTCATTGTTGGGCTGGCCTTGCTGGTTGTTTGTATTGGGGTTTCTTTCACTCTTGTTAACAGGCTGATTAAGGAAGCAACCCCAACCCCTGTTGCCGTCGTGCCAACGCGCCCGCCGGCTCAAGTCCAGCCCACACCGGTCGTCCAACTGGAGTCGCCAGAGCCTGTTTTTGCCCCCGGCTATGATCCCAACGATGGCTTGCCCACCTACGTTTGTGGGGCAGATGCCTTTGGTAGCTACTTCACCCTGCAGCAAATGCAAATGTCGGGCAAAGACGTTGAGCATGGCTTTCACCTGGGCATTGTTCCCTTCTTGCTGGATGACAACCCGGACTATGACATCTCCGAGGAACAGCGCACGGCCTTGCTCAACAGCGGTCAATGGGATTGCTTGTTGACCACCCTGGATTCGGTCGCTCTGGCCAGCCCTGGCATCATCACCGCCATCGTTGACGAAAGCGCTGGTGCGGACCAACTGTGGGTCCGCGATGTCAACACGATTAACGACCTGAAAGACAAACGCATTGCCTTCTCACGGGGCAGCGTGGGCGAATATTTCGTCTACTACACCCTTTCGATTGCCCGGCTCAACCCGCGCTTTGACGTGGCCTTGGTTCCCCAGGATAGCGTGGCCGATGCCATAGAAGCCTTCAATGGCGGGCAGGCCGACGCCGTTTCCGGCTGGGAGCCAGACATCTACGATGCTGAAGCAGGTGGAGGCGTTCCCTTGCTCAGCTCGAGTCAGATGCGGATTGTCATTGACGTGGTCGTTACATCTCGCCAATCCATTGCCAGCAAAGCTGACCAAGTGCAAGCCTTCCACGATGCCTGGTTTGACACCTTGAAAGCGCAGGTGGATAATTTTGACACCGCCGCTGCGCAAATTGCCGAATGGGGCCACAACGACTGGAGTTTCGTCTACCCCGAAAGCGCCAGCGAGGACTTACGCCTGTGGCTCGAGAGCGTGGCCCAGGCCGACCTGGGTGACAATGCCTTTGTCATGCGTGATACCACTCCCATCGTCAACCGTTTGGAAATCGCCCGGCGCGTTTGGGCCGCCTCTGGTGCGGAAGTGCCCGACGACAACGTCGCCGACCTGGTCAGCCCGGGGTTTGTCTCCCGCTCAGCCGCGCAGGCAAAACTGCAGGCCAACGGTAACCCAGTCAACGATACCTTTTCCATCTCCGCCAAACTGGACCTGTCTGCTGTCAGTACAGACGATTCAGCCACGCTGGCTGTCTTGCCTTGCCGTCGTTTCTCCTTCGTTCCGGAGTCAACTGAGCTAACCCTGGAATCGCGTCGGATTTTGGATGACTGTGTCGTCCCCACGCTCCAGCAAAGTGTGGGCCTGTTCCTGCGCGTCAAGGGGTCTTCCGCCTGGCCTGGCCCTCCCGGCACTTATACCGAAAAGGAAATCCTTGAATTCGCTGAGGCCCGTGCGCAATCGGTGGTAGATTACCTGGTTTCCCAGGGCATTGACCCAACCCGCTTTATTGTTGAGGCCACCCTACCGCCGGAGGATCACTGGGAAACCGAAGACCCTGACAAGCAAGCGCAAGATCGCTTCGTGGAAATGACGCTGATTACCGTTGGACGGTAAGGGCTCGCAAGAATATACACCCGATTTGCTCCGGCTGGATTTGTAATCCAGCCGCCGGACCGCCGGATTTGCAATCCGGCGGGAG
>SOHZ01000263.1 GCA_004377365.1 Anaerolineales bacterium
CGATGCCCAGACCCTGGTTTGTCCGCTAACAGGAGGCGTTTGGGACCAGGGGGACGCATACACCATCGGGTTATCCACGGCCAAACTCGGCGTCGCTTTTGGAATGAGCGAATCGGGCAACAATGAAACGTTCACCACAAATCAGTTTGTGAGCGGCCTGCAATCGTCGCTCTCCGGACCGGGAACCAACCAGTGTGCCGGCGGACTGCCGGGCGATGCCTGTGCCGGCCTCTCTTTGGCCTTGATCGAGGATGGCGCCGTTACCCGCTACCTTGGCGACCTCTATTTCAGCGCCCCCATCAGTGGAACACCCACCATAACCGTGCCGCTGGCGCTCAGGGATGAGATCGCCGCGCACGAGCTGGATTGGACCTTGCTCACCCTGGCCCTGGAAATGCTGCCCGACGTGCTGCGCGACAATCTGGACGGCGTCACCTATGGCACCCATATGCCGGTCGTGGGCGATGACCTGGACGCGGGTGCGGAGGTGCCCGACGATATCCAGAGTCTCGTTGACAATCTTTACACCCTTGGCCCAGTTCTGTCCGGCACCGATGTGGACAAATTCACCACGGTGGCCTCGAACACGATAGCAAGCGCCATCAGCGGGGCGGGACTATCCTCGCTCGACGCAATATCCGTCACCATGGATTGCTCGGTCGATTGTGGTAGCATCACCGAACTTTCGCAGATCAACGACCTGCAGATCACTTTTGCCGTTGGTAAACAAGCGTCCGCCGCCGTCCCCTTTGACATCGGCCTGCCCGGCATGACGATGGAGGGCCAAGAGGACGCCAACGACGTCGCCGTAGACTATGACTGGCGTTTGAACCTCAGTTTCGGTCTGAGCCGCAACTATGGGTCTTACCTGGTTGTGGAAGACAACGGTGGGGCAGACTTGCAGATCGGAGCAACGGCCTCCATAGCACAACCAACCACGACACCGGCTTCTTGCAGCGATTTTCCCAGTGTCTTCCCGCCCGACGATCTGGCGGATTATGTTGACAGTCGTTGTTTCGAGGGCACGCTTGGCTACCTGCCGGCCGCTTTCTGGGATCACGCGACCTATTCGACCACCCTGGAACTGCAGACAAAGGTTGATCTGCACTCGAACGGCGATTACCTGACCATGGACCAACTGTTGACCGGGTCGGCCGCGCACCAGTTGATACTGGACGCCGATGCGGACGTCAACCTGCGCTTCCGCACCGGAACCGGGGACTATGAGTTCGGATTCCCCTCGATCGTCGGGACCTTTGCTTATAGCACGACCGGTGTCATGACGGTGACCGCATGGACCACCGTGGGAGAACTGGCCGTTCCCGACCTTTCCTTCGATAACCTCTACCTGGATCTTGACGCCATCCGGGAGACGTTCATAGAACCGACAGTGGGCGGGATTCAAGACGCGTTCGAGCCGTTCATGCCCGTCATTGATACCCTGACAACGCCCATTCCCATCCTGTCAGACCTGAGCGAGGAAATTGGCACCGGGCCGATCACGCCGCTGGACCTGCTCCCTGCCGGAGCCGCAGCCACGCCTATGATCAAGAACCTGGTCGAGTTTATCCAGTACGTGAATAGTATCCCCGCGTATTCAGGATTGTTACCGCTGGGACCAAATGATGGCGGTGGGTATTTTGATATCAACGCCGCTTTTGCGAAACTGGACCCCAGCGAGATAGGGCTGCCCGGCGGGCCAGGCGACATCTCTTTCTACGAGCAGGACGGGTTCTATGCGTCAAAGGGCGAAAACAAGGGGCCTGGCGCGGCAGCGGGCTTTTATAGAGACCGGCCGACAAGCCTTTCCTTTCCATTCCTGAACGACTCGACCGAGGTCTATAATGTGTTGATGGGCGGTGACGCCACCCTGATCTACTTTGACGCCGGGGCGATGACGGCCTTTGCCGCTGTAAGCTACTCTTTTTGGATCATCCCTCCGCTTCCGCTTTACGCCACCTTTGGCGTGATGCTTTCCCTGTCGGGACAGTTCGCTATGGGCTACTCCACGCGGGGGTTGCGCCTGGCTGCGACCGGTGCGAGTCAAGGTTCGGTAGGTGAGATCCTGCTGGATGGTATCTTTATAGACGACTTTGTCTCGGATGGCACCGACGCACCTGAACTAAAAGTCGTCCTGACCGTTTCGGCCTGGGTGAGCATCAAGCTTGACTTTGCGGTGGCGAGCATGGAAGCCGCCCTGGAAGCCGGGATGGACTTTATCGTCGAATTCAACCTCAACGACAGCCCGGATCCCGATGGCAAGCTGTATATCGAGGAAATATGGGACAAGCTCGACAATCCCATCTGTTTGTTTGATATCACCTTCAAGATCGAGTGGTTCCTCAGGGCGTGGCTGGAACTCCAGATCGGTATCAAGGGCACACCTTTCAAGATCACCAAGAAATGGACGGTCGAGTACCGGCCCCAGCCGCCCATATTTGAAGCGGATCTGCTCAAATGCGGCGCTGTGGACAACCCGGTGTTGGCCGCAGTGGTAGATGGCGGCCTGAAACTGAATATGGGGCCGCGCAGCAATTTGCGCGGTATCGCCACAAGCCAGGAAGACGAGACGTTTATCGTGCGCCAGTTGGAACCAGAGGATGGGGGAGCAACCAAGGTCTCCGTCTCTGCTTTTGGGTTGTATCAAACCTACGAGGTCCCCGCAGGCGGCGTCGTTTACGCCCAGGGAGACAGTGGCAAGGATTCGATCACCATGCTGCCCGGTACGGACGACGCAGGAAATGTGGTCAGCTTTACCCTCTCCGCGGAGCTTTACGGTGGCGCAGAACGAGACCGGCTCCAGGGCGGCGAAGGCGATGACATCCTCGACGGCGAAGCTGGGAACGACAACATCTTTGGCAAAGGCGGCGCCGACACCATCACCGGTGGGGCAGGGAATGACGCCATTGATGGTGGTTTAGGAAACGACACCATCAATGGTAACGCCGGAAAAGACCGCATCAAGGGTGGGCCTGGCGCAGACACTTTGTATGGAAACGCGGATGCCGATGTCATCGACGGTGGCCCGGGGCTGCCGGCCTCTTATGCCGGTTCCGCCGACCTGGTTGACGGCGGTGATATCATTGACGGCGGCGCAGGCGACGATACCATCCAGGGCCGTTTTGGTGCTGACCAGATCCAGGGCGGCGATGGAAAAGACGATATCTCCGGCGGCCACGACAACGACACCATCCGTGGCGGGCCTGGCGACGACCGGCTGGCGGGAGAGTTGGGCGACGACATCCTCTATGGGGATGGAGGCGACGATTTCCTGGTCGGAGACTATTTGAATCTGACCACCGGCCTGGATGGAGACGACACCTTGTATGGTGGTCCCGGTAACGACACCCTTTACGGCCGCAAGGGGAACGATACGCTGGCCGGTAATGAGGACCACGACGACCTCTTTGGCGGGGGTGGGCACGACTTTTTGGCTGGCGGGGCCGGTGACGATATCTTGATGGGCGACGAAGGAACAGTCGCCACTCACCCGGTTGTCAGTTCCCTGACTGTGACCCAGGTTCTGTCATACGTAACTCCTGCCAATGCTCCCTCGGAGGGCGGCACGCAGTCCTCGGACAGCGTGGATTGCGCTACCCTCGCCGGTTCGGCGAATGGTCAGGCTGACTGTCTCTTTGGTGGAACAGGCGGCGACTACCTGTTTGGCGAAGGTGGGGACGACGAACTGTTCGGCGGGGATGGTGGCGACTATATGGAAGGCAACGCCGGGGAAGACTTGATGGACGGCAACGATGACAGCGACGCCATGCACGGCGGCCAGCACGACGACACCATGTACGGCGGGCGGTATGCGTACCCCGTCTCGATAGGGGTGATCTCTGACACCGTGGTGTACACATATACCTTGACGTATACAGACACCGTGACCCTAGATCAACGGACCAGCAACGACCTCGCTGACGCCATGTGGGGTGACAGCGGCAACGATCGTCTGTTCGGCGATGCCGGAAACGACGACATGCGCGGCGGCATGGACGACGACCTTATGGAAGGCAACGCCGGCGCTGACACCATGCACGGCGATGCCGGGCAAGACGACATGATCGGCGGCAGTTCCTCGGCCGGTGAACCGGATAACGGCGACTCTATGCATGGCGGTGGTGGGCACGACGTGCTGGCAGGAGACAACGCCAGTATCGCTGCCGTGACACGCCAGGTGACCCTGTACGATGTAGCCCTTGTGAGCAGTACTCCCCCGGCCGGAAGTAGCGGTGACGACAGCATGTGGGGTGACAGCGATAACGATATCCTGTACGGTCAGGGCGGCGACGACGACATGCACGGCGGCGACGATGACGATTATATGGAAGGCAACGCCGACAGCGACGCCATGAATGGTGATGCTGATAACGACGACATGGTGGGCGGCACGGGCCGCATCAATAACGATGGACCGGAGGGGGTCGCTGGCCGGCTGGACGCTGGCGACGTCATGACCGGCAGCCTCGGCTTTGACGTGATGGCCGGCGACAACGCCATCATCACCCGCACCTTGGTCAGCGGCCAGTGGATATCCAACACCTACAACGGCGGCATCCAGCACGAGCCGCGCATCCTGCTGGACATTGACTCGCCCGATACTGCCCTGGTCAGCGGCGGCGATTCCATGTTCGGAGACGAAAACGACGACCTGATGTACGGCCAGGGCGGCGACGACGACATGCACGGCGGGGGCGACGACGACTTTATGGAGGGCAACGCCGACAGCGACGACATGTACGGTGACGCCGGCCAGGATGACATGATCGGCGGCACGGTGCAGGCGGGCCTGGGCGACGACGGCGACGACATGTACGGCGGCGACGGGGCTGACGTGATGCTGGGCGACAATGGCCTCATCCAACGGCCAGTGGACGGGGACGGCTTGTGGCAGCGCCACACGGGCTTTGACCTGGTGGTTCGAAATACGGTCATGACCCAGTCGCCAGAGCAAGCCGGCGCCTTTGGCAATGACTACTTGCAGGGCAACGCGGGCCACGACGACCTCTACGGCCAGCAGGGCGACGACTATATGGAGGGCAACGCCGGCGAGGATGCCATGGTCGGCGACCTGGGACAGATCACCAACAACGTCGAGGACGGATCGCGCAAGGAAGTCATTTCTGCTCCTTTCTTTGAGGAAACGATCTACTCGGCGGGTACCTTCACTCGCTTAGTGGAACTGTACGCCTTTGAAGAGGGCGACGGCGCTGAAGGCGATGACACCATGCTCGGCGGCGACGGGCACGACAGCATCCACGGCGGCCCCGGCGACGACATCATCAATGGCAACGACGACGAGGACCACATCTTTGGCGGCGACGGCGACGACGTCGCCTGGGGTGGCCAGGGAGACGACCACCTGTGGGGCGGTCGCGGCGACGATCATCTGGATGTGCGGCCGCGACCGGCGGCCACGACCCCGCCCGATCGGCCCGAGTGGTTCACCTACGGCGAGCCGGATAACTACCAGGGCCTGGACATCATCTACGGCGGCTGGGGTCGGGATGCGATGCAGGCCAACGAGGACGCTGATCGCCTGATCGACTGGACGGGCGGCTACAACGTGTTCTACGTCTGCACCGGCGCTTATGGTGAGGGCACCATCACCCGCATAGGCAGCCCAGGACTGCGCAACTTCCTGCAAAACTTGGCCCAGGCAGACGGCGCGCTGTCCACAGCCACGGAGGACACCTCTGGCTTCCGCGAGCTGGCGTACGTCTTTCCCAAAGACCGCCGGCACAACTCGCACCCGCCGCATCCAGACCATCCCGGTCACTTTACCTGCGACGGGGTCACGGTGACCCTCATGGCCACCCAGAGGCCGACGGCCGACTTTAGCTACACCACCAGCGATCTGACGGTGGACTTTACCGACCAGAGCACAGACCCGGACGGCAGCGTTGTCTCCTGGAGCTGGGACTTTGGCGATGGAGGCTCTTCCTCGGACCAGAACCCAGTGCACACCTACGCCGCAGGCGGCACCTACAGCGTGACCCTGACGGTGACCGACGACTTTGGGGCCACCGGTACGGCGAGCCAGGCTGTGAGCGTGTCCCCCGCCAACCAGAGCCCGACGGCTAACTTGAGCTACGCGACCAGCGGGCTGACGGTGGACTTTACCGACCTGAGCACAGACCCGGACGGCAGCGTCGTCTCCTGGAGTTGGGACTTTGGCGATGGAGTCATTTCATCGACCCAGAACCCAGCGCACACCTACACCGCTGGCGGCACCTACAGCGTGACCCTGACGGTGACCGACGACGGCGGGGCCACCGCTACGGCGAGCCAGGCTGTGACCGTGTCCGCCGGCAACCAGAGCCCGACGGCCGGCTTTGGCTTCACGACCAACGGCCTGACGGTGGACTTTTCTGACCAGAGCACGGACGCGGACGGCAGCGTCGTCTCCTGGAGCTGGGACTTTGGCGATGGAGTCACTTCGCCGGATCAGAGCCCAGTGCACACCTACGCCGCAGGCGGCACCTACACCACGACCCTGACGGTGACCGACGACGGCGGGGCCACCGCTATGACCAGCCAGGCTGTGACCGTATCCCCCGCCAACCAGAGCCCGACGGCCGGCTTTGGCTACGCGACCAGCGGGCTGACGGTGGACTTTTCTGACCAGAGCACCGATGCGGACGGCAGCATCGTCTCCTGGAGCTGGGACTTTGGCGATGGAGGCACTTCAACGGACCAGAACCCGTCGCACACCTACGCCGCAGGCGGCACCTACAGCGTGATCCTGACGGTGACCGACGACTTTGGGGCCACCGCTACGGCGAGCCAGGATGTGACCGTGTCCCCCGGCAACCAGAGCCCGACGGCCGGCTTTGGCTACGCGACCAACGGGCTGACGGTGGACTTCTCGGACCAGAGCACCGATCTGGACGGCACCATCGTCTCCTGGAGCTGGGACTTTGGCGATGGAGGCACCTCAACGGACCAGAACCCGGTGCACATCTACGCCGCAGGCGGCACCTTCCACGTGACCCTGACGGTGACCGACGACGGCGGGGCCAGCGCTACGGCGAGCCAGGATGTGACCGTGTCCGCCGCCAACCAGAGCCCGACGGCCGGCTTCAGCTTCACCACCGACGAGCTGACGGCCAACTTTACCGACCAAAGCGCGGATCCGGACGGCAGTATCGTCTCCTGGAACTGGGACTTTGGCGATGGAAACACTTCGACGGAACAGAGCCCAGCGCACGACTACGCCGCAGGCGGCAGCTACAGCGTCAGCCTGACGGTGACCGACGACGGCGGGGCCACCGCTACGACGAGCCAGGATGTGACCGTGTCCGGCGGAGGTAGCGCCGAGATATACATTGGTGACCTGGAGGGCTCTGCAGTCAAGAAAGGTGGCGAGTGGACGGCTACCGTGACCATCCTGGTGCTGGACGACGCTGGAAACCCGGTGGACGGAGCACAGGTGAGCGGCGATTGGAGCGACGGCGCTTCGGGCACGGGCTCATGTGCGACAGACAGCAGTGGTACCTGCCAGGTGAGCATGCCAGACATCCGCAAAAAGGTCCACAGCGTGACCTTTACGGTTAGTAACGTGACCCATGGCACCTTGACGTACAATGCATCGTTGAACGTCGAATCGTCAGTCGAGGTGCTGAAGCCATAGCGGGCTTGGGGATTCACCGCGGAAGCCCGGACGGCGCGCTTGGAGGCTTATCTGGACCAACTGCTTCCGACGATGATGATGTCTGCTGGATTGCTGAAATTGCTGACCTTTTGGATACCACAGAGACAAGTAAGCCCCCTCCGTCTCTCGCTGAGGCGAAGGGGGCTTGGTTGTTCCACCGGGAAACGCTTGAAGATGGATAGGCCCAGCCCTATCCCCTGCCTCTCCACCGCCCTGGCGTTCTCCTCCCGTGGAAACCCGGCCGGTTGTTTTTCGGACAGGCACTAAATGTCCCGCTTTTCAGCGATGGCCTCTCTGGCCATGCTGATGAATTCCTCAACCGGGCGCGGCCCCAGGTCCTCCTCTGTCCGCAGGCGCACGGCCACTGTGCCCTTCTCCGCTTCGCGGTCACCCATCACCAGCATGTAAGGGATCTTTTGCAACTGAGCATCGCGGATCTTGGCTTGCATACGCTCGCTGGAGTCGTCCACCTCCACGCGCAGGCCCGCCTCCCGTAATCGCCCTGCAACCTGGTGGGCGTACTCGTTGTGGCGGTCGGCGATGGGGATGACTTTGACCTGCACCGGCGCTAGCCAAACGGGGAAGGCCCCGCCATAGTGCTCGATGAGGATGCCGAAGAAACGCTCCATGGAACCCAGCAGGGCACGATGCACCATGTAGGGCCGGTGTTCCCGCCCGTCCTGGCCGACAAAGGTCATGTCGAAGCGTTCCGGCAGGTTAAAGTCGAACTGGATGGTCGTCAATTGCCAGTAACGTCCCAGGGTATCCTTAATGTGAATGTCTATCTTGGGGCCGTAGAATACCGCCTCGCCCTCCATGCGTGTATAAGGGAGGCTCCTCCGTCCCAGAGCCTCGATCAGTGACCCCTCGGCCACTTCCCACATGGCGTCGTCGCCGATGTACTTTTCCTTGTGCTCCGGGTCGCGCACGGAGAGAACGACCTTGTACTCATGGAAGCCGAAGGAGCGCAGGAGATGGAGGGTCAGGTCCAGGCAGCCCAGGACCTCGTCCTCGATCTGGTCGGGGCGGCAGAAGATGTGGGCGTCGTCCTGGGTAAACCCCCGCACCCGCAATAGCCCGTGCAACACCCCCGAGCGCTCGTAGCGGTAGACCGTGCCCAATTCAGCCCAACGGAGAGGCAATTCGCGGTAGCTACGGGTCCGGCTGCGGTACATCATGATGTGGAAGGGACAGTTCATGGGCTTGATGAAGAACTCCTGGCCCTCAATGTCCATGGGCGAGTACATGCTCTCCCGGTAAAAGTCCAGGTGACCGCTGGTCTGCCACAGATTCGCCCGGCCGATGTGGGGCGAGTAGACCAGTTCGTAGCCGGCCTTGTAGTGCTCCTGACGCCAGAAATCCTCGACGATGGTGCGTATCATCCCCCCTTTAGGGTGCCACAGGATCAGGCCCGCTCCCAGGTCCTGGTGGACGCTGAACAGGTCCAACTCCCGGCCCAGCTTGCGGTGGTCGCGCTTTTCCATCTCCTCCAACTTGTGGAGATGGGCCTCCAGTTCTTCCTTGCTGGGCCAAACGGTGCCGTAGATGCGTTGCAGCATCGGACGGCTTTCGTCGCCCAACCAGTAAGCACCGGCTACGCTCAGCAACTTGAGAGCCTCGGGGCTGACCTGGCCTGTGTGATCCAGGTGGGGCCCCCGGCACAAATCAGTGAAGTTGTGGTGGGTATAGAGGCTAAGGGTCCCGGCTGGACCCTCAGCCGCCTCACCGTGCTCGTCTACACGGCCGGCGGCCAATCGCTCGATCTGCTCCAGCTTGTAGGGCTGGTCGGCAAATGCCTTCTTAGCCTCTTCGATGCCGACCTCCCTCTGCTGGAGGGGATATTGGCCAGCGATGATCTCCCTCATGCGGGCCTCGACTTCGCGCAGGTCATCGGGCGTCAGCGAGCGCGGCAGATCAAAGTCGTAGTAGAAGCCATCCTCGATAGGCGGGCCAAAGGCTATCTTGCCCTCCGGGAACAGCTCCAGCACCGCTTCGGCCATGATGTGGGCCGTCGAATGGCGCAGTTTATCCAGATCACTCTGTTTGTAAGTTTCTTTCTCAGCCATTTGCTCCTCCTTGACAACCAGTAGGTTTTATGCTAAAATATGAATGAAAATGAGGTGCCCCGTATGAACGGGGATCTATAGGGTGCTGAAATGTATCCGCCTGTTTCGCGAAGCCAGAGAGCCCGCTGCAACACGTAGCGGGTTCTCCCTTTCAGGGCAGAGTGACCAATCTGCGAATTTGGGGTCCTTGAGACCTGTCCCGGACTCGTCAACATAGCACAGATACATTAAATCCTCCTGATCTCTGGAATTAAACAAAACCCCCTTGCCCTTGAGGCGAGGGGGTCTCCCACGTGGTTCCACCCAAGTTCGTCAACGGATGAAATCTGTTGACGAACTCTGCGGCGGTAACGGGCCGTCCCGGAGCCCCATACTCTCGCACCACTGCGATTTGAGGGGCCCACTCACGGGTGGTTTTCCCAGCCATCTGGTCGAGGGGGCTCGCAGCCAATGACCCCCTCTCTCTTAGACCTTCCCTGCCAGTACTCGTCCCGATCAACGTTTTTAGCTAATAGCTGATGGCTTGTAGCGTGGGGGTAAACTCACTTCGTCGCCCAACTATCTGCCATTCGCCAAAAGGTGGGCGGTACTGGACTTGAACCAGTGACCTCCACGATGTCAACGTGGCACTCTAGCCAACTGAGCTAACCGCCCGCATTTATATTATACCATATAAATGTGAAAATGCAAGTCAGATTGAAATCGCGAGTTATGCTATTGACACCGGATGCAGAGGATGTTATACTAGGGGCAGAGGACTAATCGTTCCGGGGGGGGGTCCGAGCGATTCTCCAAATTAACCCAACGAGGAGACGAAATGACAAAGCAGCGGGTTGTTTGGGTTGGCCAAGGCCACTTTAAGACCAGGTGCACTGAATGTGGTGACCTGGTGGAGCTGGAGCGAGCGACGATTATCAATGAACGTAAGGAGGTAGTAGCTGTGCTATCAATTGGGACATGTCGCTGCCCACGGGTATTCATTGGACATATTGAGGCCGTGACCGGTCATAGTCTCCTCGATGAGACCGAAGAAGGAGTTGGTAGCTAGGTATTATGACATCCCTAAAGGACTCCCCAAATCCTATTTTTCGCAGTTGCGGCTGGCCAATGTTTGCACCGCTTTTATGCGCTCTGAGCCCCGTCCCAGGGCGGCTTTGGCCAGCGTTGTACCATCCAGGGACGCCCCGAGACGGGGCTTTGAGCAATTGGAACGAGAAGGTGCGAAAAACAGGCCAAATGTTGACATAAAAGGACATTTGTGATATAATTCTGATGTCGGTGAGGAACGGAGGAATTGGATGGAGCTGACCCATCTGGACGAGCGTGGGCGGGCGCGTATGGTTGACGTGGGGGACAAGCCGGACACCCATCGGGTGGCAGTGGCCAAAGGTCAGGTCACAATGAAGCCCGAAACCTTGGCCCTCATCCAGAAAGGCGGAGTCGCCAAGGGTGATGTCCTGGCCGTGGCCCAGGTGGCAGGTGTGATGGCCGCCAAGCGAACCCACGAGCTCATACCAATGTGTCACCCTCTGCTCCTGACCAACGTGGCCGTTGATCTCGAACCACAGGAAGCAACCGTTTCTATCGAGATAACCGCCACTGTCAAGACCACCGGCAAGACGGGTGTGGAAATGGAAGCCCTCACCGCCGTCAGCGTGGCTGCTCTGACCGTCTACGATATGTGCAAGGCCGTAGACCGCGCTATAAAGATTCAGGACATCCGCCTGGTCAGAAAGAGCGGCGGCAAGAGTGGGGAGATTGTGTTGGAGTGAAGATGCAAGGTACTGTCGTCGCTGTCTGCACCAGCGACAGGAAAGGCATACGCAAAAGGAACGTGGGAGAGGCCCGACTCAAGGCCGACTGGGGAATTGAAGACGATGCCCATGCCGCCAACTGGCACCGCCAGGTGAGCCTGCTGGCTATGGAAAGCATTGACAAGATGCGCCAGAAGGGCCTCAACGTGGGGCCGGGCAGCTTTGCCGAGAACCTCACCACCCAGGATATTAACCTGTTAGCCCTGCCCATCGGCTCACGTGTGCGCGTTGGCTCTGAAACCGAGCTGGAGATCACCCAGCACGGCAAGATTTGTCATGAGCACTGTGCTGTCTACTACGCGGCTGGCGATTGCGTCATGCCCCGCGAAGGCATCTTCGCCAGGGTGCTCAAAGAGGGCCGGGTCAAAGTGGGTGATGCCATCGAGCCTGTGGGCGATGAGGAGTAGACTAAAAACTCGGGAGAAGGGGCTTGATCCTGGGCTGCGCCGACTGTCAGCAAACTTATCCCCTTAACACACGCCACTGGCATTGCCAGTGTGGTGGCATTTTCGAGCTCAAGGACGGGCCAGGCTTTGTCAAGGATAGAATTCAAAGGAGGGAGCCCAGCCTGTGGCGTTATCGGGCCATGCTGCCTCTGGATCGAGACGAGCACATCGTCTCATTGGGCGAAGGGTTCACTCCTTTAATCGAAACCGATGTCTACGGCCTGAAGATCCACTGCAAGGTAGAGTTCCTGTCTCCGACCGGTTCTTTCAAGGATCGGGGGACTGCCGTCCTGATCAGCGTGTTGAAGGGGCTGGACGTCAAGGCAGTTGTGGATGATTCATCAGGTAACGCCGGGGCCAGTCTGGCAGCTTATGCCGCCCGGGCAGGAATGGCCAGCGAGATATACGTGCCAGCCAGTGCCTTGCCACATAAACGAGCCCAGATCACTATCTATGGGGCCAGGTTAATAAGAGTGGAAGGCCCCCGTCGAGAGGCTGCCCTGGCCGCTCAGGAAGCAGCCACCCGTGGCGCATATTACGCCAGTCACTATTATAACCCTTTTACCCTCCAGGGCCTAAAGACCACAGCCTACGAGGTTTGGGAACAATTGGGTGGGCGTGGCCCCGACAATCTCGTTCTGCCTGCCGGCCATGGCACCCTCTTGTTGGGAGCGTACCGGGGTTTCACAGACCTGCTTGAGGCTGGTCTTATTGACCGTCTGCCCCGTCTTTTCGCCGTGCAAGCTGCGGGCTGCGCTCCTCTCTATGAGGCCTACCTCCAGGGCGCCGACGAGGCGAACCCCGTGAAAGAAGGCGAGACGCTGGCTGAAGGCATCCGCATCCCTCATCCAGTGCGGGGCAAGCAGATTCTGGCAGCCATCAGGCAAACAGAAGGAACGGTTCTGGCCGTGGACGACGAGCAGATAGGACGGGCTCACCGGGAGTTGGCCCAGCGGGGGTTCTACGTAGAGTTTACATCGGCTGCACCTATGGCTGCCCTGAAAGAGTTGCATAACATCATCACCGCTGATCAGGTCACCGTCGTGCCCTTGACGGGCAGCGGCTTTAAGAGTCCATAAACGATATATGTGCCAACGAAAGGAATAGGCAAAGAAGAAGGGTCCGAGAGATCTGAAGGGGATGTGTGATTCCCTGCAGACCTTTCCGACCCGTCTACCACTATTGCGGCACGGGCGGTATAGGAGACCCGTTGGAAGCCCATGTCTCACCTGTTCGAGTGCGAGGCGGCCTTTGGCATTACCCTCGCCGATAAAACTCTCTTGCAACGTGCTCTGACCCATCGGTCATACGTCAATGAAAACCCTGATTTCCCTTTGGAGGACAACGAGCGCCTGGAGTTTCTGGGTGATGCCATACTGGATTTCGTCATCGGCGAGTACCTTTACCATCGTTTCCCGGAAATGCGGGAGGGAAATCTCACCAGCCTGCGGGCGGCTCTGGTAAAGACCGAGACCCTGGCTCGCTTCGCCATCCAGCTTGACCTGGGGAAATATCTGTTCGTCGGTCGTGGTGAAGCTGAGAGCGGCGGTCGGGAGCGCCCGGCCAATCTCTGCGCTGCCTTTGAGGCCCTGGTGGGGGCGATATATCTGGATCAGGGTCTTGAGGCGCTCAAGGATTTCATCGCCCCTTTCGTTGAGCCTGAGTTGAAGCGCGTCATCCAGGGCGAACTGGACAAAGATGCCAAGAGCCTCCTTCAGGAACTGAGCCAGGGCCTGTTGCAATTGACCCCGACCTATCGCACCGTGGCAGAGAGGGGACCAGATCACGCCAAAGAATTCACCGTCGAGGTAACCATCGGGGGCCAGGCCTACGGGCGTGGAGAGGGCCCCAGCAAGCAAACCGCTGCTCAGGCGGCTGCCAGAGCAGCCCTGGAGAAGTTTGACGATCAACACAAACGTAGTTAAGCCCGAAGACTCAACCAGAGGGATGCTTTTTATTCAATTTTATGGTATAATAGATATAGTTAGGTCGCAGCTCCCCATCGTTGCCTAGGGAGGCAAATATGCTGACAAGGTTATATGAGAGACTCAAGGAATTCCTGGGGTACCGTCCGAGCCCTCCTGAGCGCACCACTGAGCTAAAAGTGCCCAAATCGGACCTTGAGCAGAAACCTGACTACCCGTCGCAGATCGCTGCTCGAGAGCGGTATCGACTTTCTCGGCGTGATTTAGCCGCTAAACCTTCTCCGACTCCATCGTTGCCTAAGGAAGCAAAGAGATGGGCGAGGATTATCGCCATCGCCAATCAAAAAGGCGGAGTGGGCAAGACGACGACGGCTATCAACCTGGGAGCAGGCCTGGCGGAACTGGGGAGAAAGACCCTGTTGATTGATTTAGACCCCCAGGCGGCTCTCTCGATAGGATTCGGCATCAATTCCTATGAGCTAGAAGAAACCATTTATAATGTCCTCGTCGAGTCGGATAGCATAGGCCTCGAAAGCGTCATCCATTATGAGATCAGACATAATCTCGACGTAGCGCCTTCTAACATTGACTTGGCTGCTGCCGAGATGGAATTGGTTGCCGCCATCGGGCGGGAGTACATTCTCAAAGAAATCCTGGAGTCAGTCAGAGAGCGATATGACTACATATTGATTGATTGTCCCCCCAGTTTGAGTTTGTTAAC